>CAYXSE010000018.1:3768-24812 GCA_964466675.1 uncultured Rhodothermales bacterium
TTGCTACGTACGCTGGTTTAGCAAACCAGTGGTTTCAGCCACTCACCCACCTCTCCGGTGGCGATTCTGACGCGTATAAGTCGATTTTGAGCTTTCTGGCATATGTGCCAATTCCGCATACGTGCACTATCCGTGCAGTTGAGACCACGTAACTGGACCACCGGTGGTGATTGATTACTGCGCTCACCAGCTTCTAACTAGGAGCACATGGTCAAGGCGGCTCCTAAAATTACGGAGTCTCCCAGCGTCATTCAATGCGAATGTCAGCAAGTTCAAGCATATTGATGTGCCACGGGGACTTTCTGCTCTTGAGATCGCGATTCACGCTCGTGGACACCCCAAAATGACGAGCAATCAGAGCCAGCGGTGCCCCTGCTCCCTTTTCTTCTAGGGCCCGGAGTTCTTCCGTTACTCAAACCTCTTGCCTGGCGTGCTGCGCCAACCGTCAATGTTGCTGTCCTGAAACAGTCGAGCACTTTGGACACCTAGATCACGAGGCGCGAATAGTCTTGCGAAGGCTAGAAGGTACGGAGCCTATCCGACGGGTTCAACGCGGAGGTCCGCGAGGTCCATTTTATTGACGTGATTCCACGTCTTCTTCCTATTGATATCCCTGATAACACTTGGGGAGACTCCGTATCGGCGTGACAACGATGCATGTGATCCGCTCTGCCAGAACAACGTCCATTTGATGGCCCTGACGTCCTGCTCGGTGAGGTTAGCGCGGCCATGGCGCGACCCCTTGGCTTGACGATCCCGCTCCACCTTGTCCTGTATGTTCTGAACCAGAGTTCCACCAAGTAGGTGGAGCGGGTTGCAGCAGGATGGGTTATCGCATCGGTGCCGCACCACAGAGGGACTGGCATTGTGAAGCAAGTTGGCCACTTCAGCTCGGTCATTCTGCGAGAGGGATCTCACGAGGTGCCGAAGGAGAGGCGTACAGGCTTAACTATTGACGGCCCGGCAAAAAGTCTGGCCTAATTGTCCTTATTTCGGTCGCTAAAAGGCATGGATAAGCGTATTTTAAACAAACGCTTATGCCTCCGATATGATTACTGTTCGCGATCACGCTACTGGTTCACTTTCCGACCCTTGGCGTCACCTGGGACCTAAGCGAAGGCGGCTTCTGGAAAAGTCTTGGGCAGGAGTCTTTCGCGAGTTCCTGTTGCACGAATTGCCCGTAGTCGAGGTAAGCCGGCATTTTTCGGATGACGTTGGCCGTCCCACCAAGGACATGGCGATGGTCCTCGGTGCCCTCATCCTACAGCAGCTCCACGATCTGACCGATCAGCAGACCGTTGAGGCGGTCGCGCTCGATATTCAGTGGCAGTACGCCCTCGACATTGGCCGCGAAGAGGACCCCTATGTTTGTGAGCGCACCTTGCGTAATTACCGCCGATTGGTGATCGATGGTGGACTCGACGAAGTGGTGTTTCGCACGCTTACGGACAAGCTGGTCACGTCGTTGGGTGTGGACACCTCCTGTTGCGCCCTCTAGACGCGGACGACGCCATCATTGTAGCTGAACGCTTTGGAAATGCGCAGCACAGAGACGTCGCCACCATCCCGCAATAGAAGGCGACGGGAAAACCATCAATCGCAGAAGGAGCGGAATCAGCCCCCTGTGCCCATCTGAGTATTCTGGGTGAAGGCGGCCACTGAATCCGAAAACATTGCGGCCACCCATTCCGGAATCAGCGGCCACCCATTCCGGGTGAATGCAGCCACCGAATCCAGTCTGGACGCAGCCACTTTTAGGTCTGGTTCCCGATGGGGCGGCTGGGAACACTGGAATACTCACCGTGCGTGCTTTAGACTGACAGCCCCCTTCAGGCGACCTGATTCCAACATATCCGTCCTACGCATTGCGAAGTGATTGTAGGATATGACGCTTCTCGCCTTGCGCGAGTCCTCACGCATTAGGGAGAATGTTGCGCCCGATTCACGTCTTAAGATGCTGCGGGCGTCGCTGCGCTCATCCCATTGCTGGTTCTGCGCCCTTGACCCGCCGTTGGTCAGTCCGATTGCCTCCCGGAGCCTTCAGAGTCATGGGGAGCATCGGCGTAAAGTCAATCAATAGCACATCGCGATGGCCCTCAGGTTCACCGGGAGCCACTTCGACAGGTTCCACATGATGGAATACATCATTATCTGAGACGACAACCGTGTCAAGGCAGTCGGCGAGCGTGATTCTCACCAGTGGCCGCATGTCATTGTCGGCCACCAGACTCGAGCCACCTATTAACCGATGACGCCTCATCAGGTGGATGAAAGTGAATGGCTCACCATCCTTGTGGAGCATGTTCGGCGACGATACCCCAGGCAGACCCGACCGCGCCACAACTCGGATCATATGGACACCGACGTCCACCGGTGTCGACCAGATATCCTCTGTAAATGTGGTGTTGGAGAAATCGAAGAGGATCATCTCACGTAGAAATCCATTGGCCTCCATCTCCTTGGTCAGCCTCTCAAAGTTGCGAATCACGCCGCCATCAGTGGGATTCAGCTGGCGGTCCTGGGTGTACTGCGATATCGGTCGGGGCTCAACTAGATTCAGCCATGGTAGCAAAACGTACCTGGAGTGTCTTCGATATCGATTGGCGCTCTTGCAGTACTGGTCGAGAGGAAAAGTCTCGTAACTATCCAGTAGCAAGCTCAGCTCCCGCTTCAGGAGAGGCGAAATTGCCAGATCGCGCCCCTTGAAACAAGCGTAGCCCTGCCGTTCAAGATCGTTGCGGGGCCGGGGCTCAATAGAAATCTTCGGTCCATGCATCATCGGTTCTCATAAGGGTTCAGAGTCACCAAGTTATCTTGCTGATTCTTCGATTCTCGACCATTCTTTCGGGAGCGCTATAGTCTTTAGTCTTTCGGGAGCGCTATAGCTCCAAGCAGTACTCTTTTGCGGCACTATTGTTGCGGCGCGGTCCCCGTGACGCGTTGGGTTGCGCTTAGGCTGTCATCGAGTGCCCTGCGGGAGTTCACGGAGATCATGCTTGGCTCGACGCCAGATCCCATACTAGATCAGCTCGAACCTTTTAAGAGTGTGCAACTTTCGCCCGCCGCATACTGGCTTCTTTGGGATCGATCCCTTGCCGGGATCAGTTGTCAAAAGCCTTCCGCATCCACAATTCCGCGACATCTGCCCGCGTACTCATGTAGCGCTCCGTGGTGGTCACACTTCTATGGCCCATTAGGGATTGAATCCCGGTCACCGGTGTCCCTCTCTCAGCCAACCAAGTCGCGAAGGTATGCCGGGTACTGTGAAGGTTGAATTGCTCTGGTAGGCCAGCCATCCTCCTGAACTTGAGAAATGTCTTCGAAAGCGTTCCCGAATTCAATTTTTGCCCACCGACATGAAACACGTATTTAGAATGGCGGCGACCTGTGGCTGAGGACTGAAGGAACGCCGCTTTTGCCTGACCACAAAGGGGGATTGTGCGCTCCCGAGAGCTTTTCGTCGTGAACTCCGCAGTGTTCTTGACCAGAAGGATGTTGCGTTCAAAATCAATATGATCCCACTGCAGGTGTATGAGTTCACCGCGCCTAAGACCCAGGTACACATTTGCCTCTACCAGCAGCGCAAGCCAGGTGAAGTCTTTTCTGCATCGCTCATCCGTTGAATAGTCTCGGATTGTCCGAATCAATAAACTCACGTCCTCAACAGTCATTGCTTTTGGAGCCGTCTCCGGCACCTTTCTGAGTGGGACTTTTTTGGAGATGTCTGAACTGATCGCTCCTCGCTTAACCAAAAAACCGAAAGAAGCAACCAAGGTGATTGACGTACTTGCGCCGAGTGACATCATTCGCAGATGTGGAATCGAGCCACGCCAGGATTCTGCGGACTGAAATCTGAGATAGCTGAAAGTCGGACGTGAGATGTTTTTGAAACGGGATGAGTATATCCCTGTACGTCTTAACGGTGTTGACATTGAGGTGGCTACAGGAACTGAGATACGCTGCGACGGCAACACCCAGAGCATATAGTTGCTCATCGGGCTCCTTGGCGACTTCCCAGGGATCCAGTTCACCGACTGCAAAGGCATCCTCCAGCCTAGCGAGAGCTCTCTCAGCTATTCGCTTGGTCTTTGTCCTGAGAGGGATCGTTTTCCTGGAAGGTCGTTTTGCGGGGTTGTAGAACTGGGCGTAGAAGAATCCGGTCCGCACATCGCGGGATACAGAAGCCATGATTGGGATCTGGTCTGTACCGGGACCCGTTTTTGTGGCTCATTCGGATTCCGTATCGTGCACGAGATTTACGTGCAGTATACGTGCAGTCGTAACCACGAAACTGGGACACGCACCCGAAGCCCGCTATCACAAAACGGTAAATAATGACCGTTTGGCGCGCCGTGAAGCCAGAACCCTCGGTACATATTGCTACGTACGCTGGTTTAGCAAACCAGTGGTTTCAGCCACTCACCCACCTCTCGGGTGTTCACCTTATACAGGTGCGGCTGGTCAATTTACTGCAATTCTGCCGAGAGGTTCACCGAGCTGAATGGTCAACTAAGCGCGTCTGCACCGCTCGTGATTTCTATGAGTTCCTTGGTGATCGCGTCCTGGCGGGCTCGGTTGTACTTGAGTTTCAGGTCACGGAGGAGGTCGCCTGCGTTATTCGTGGCGCTATCCATGGCCACCATTCGGGCGCCCTGCTCGGCCGCGTTCGACTCCAGGAGAGCGCGCCACAACTGGTAATTGAGGTACCGGGGCACGAGAGTATCCAGGATGGCGGCGGCGCTTGGCTCGAAGATGTTATCAACGGCGGCGCCCTCTTCTTTCTTCTCGCCTACACCGTCGGTCTCTTCCATCACGGGGGTGAGGAATTGCTCGCTGGGTACCGGAAGGAGGGGCTCGACGATGCGGTTCTGCGAGATCGTGTTCTTGAACTCGTTGTAGATCAGGAACACTTCGCTCCAGCGGTCTTTCCGATAGCCCTCTATCGCGATATCGACGGCCTCGTCGGCCGTATCGAAGGAGAGCTTGTCGAACGCCCCCCGGTAATCGCCGATGAGCTGATAACCGCGTTTGGAGAAGTGGTCGTGGCCCTTTCGTCCGATGCAAATCAGGTGCAGGGTCCCGTTTTCTTTCTGCGCGCTGAACCGGTCTCGGATAGCCTGCTCGGCTACCCGGATGATGTTCGAGTTGAATCCTCCGGCCAGGCCGCGATCCGCGGTCACGATGATCAGTGCGACGCCGTCGGATTCTGCGTCAATCTGAAAAAGCGGGTGCGAGGACGGGTCCACGTGCTTCTTCAAGTTGCTGATGATCTCCGCCAGCTTGAAAGCGTAGGGCCTGGTCTGGAAAATTCGCTCTTGCGCACGCCTGAGCTTGGAGGCCGCAACCATTTTCATCGCCCTCGTCACCTGCTGGGTGTTCTTGACCGACGAAATTCGGTTGCGTATGTCTCTGAGACTAGCCATCGATCAGCGGGATTATGCGGTCTGCAGTGAAGCCAGATCCTTGGCGGTCTGGGTCAGGACCGCGGCGGCCTCATCCGAGGTCTTGCCTGACTCGCGAATGCTCCCGAGAACATCGGCGTGCTGCAGACGAAGGCGGTCCAGAAACTCGATCTCGAACTTCTTGATTTCGGTGATCGGCACTTCATCCAGCAGGCCCTTTGTGGCCACAAAGATCATCGCCACCTGCTCCTCTACCGGGACCGGAACGTACTGACCCTGTTTCAGAATCTCCACGAGGCGGGCCCCTCGGGTGAGCTGCCGCTGTGTTGCCGGATCGAGATCCGAGCCGAACTTGGAGAATGCTTCCAACTCCCGATACTGCGCGAGGTCGAGTCGAAGTGTTCCACTGACCTTCTTCATCGCCTTGGTCTGAGCGTTGCCACCCACTCGAGACACCGAGATACCCACGTTGATCGCGGGACGAACGCCTGAGTTGAACAGGTTCGACTCCAGGAATATCTGCCCGTCGGTAATCGAAATAACGTTCGTGGGGATGTATGCAGACACATCACCCTCCTGAGTCTCAATCACGGGAAGCGCGGTCAGCGAGCCACCGCCCTTGATCATGCCTTTCAGCGACTCAGGCACATCGTTCATGCTCTTCGCAACGGCATCGGTCGCGTTGATCTTCGCTGCCCGTTCCAGAAGGCGGGAGTGCAGATAGAACACATCGCCCGGGTAAGCCTCGCGTCCTGGAGGACGACGGAGCAGCAGCGAAACTTCCCGGTAGGCGACGGCCTGTTTCGAGAGGTCATCGTAGATCACCAGCGCGTGGCGTCCCGTGTCGCGGAATAGCTCGCCGAGGCAGGCGCCGGCGAAGGGGGCGATAAACTGAAGAGGTGCGGGATCCGACGCGCCTGCGTTCACGATGGTCGTGTACTCCATCGCGCCGTTTTCCTCCAGCGCGCGCTGGACCTGTGCCACAGTGGAGTTCTTCTGACCGATCGCCACGTAGATACAGTAGACCGGCTTGTCGGTCTGGTGCGTCGACTTCTGATTGATAATGGTGTCAATCAGAACGGCTGTCTTACCCGTCTGGCGGTCTCCGATCACCAACTCGCGCTGCCCACGCCCGATGGGAATCATGGAATCAATCGCCTTGATACCCGTCTGAAGCGGCTCCGCGACCGGCTCCCGATAGATAACCGATGGCGCTTTGCGCTCCAGCGGCATCTCGTAGGTTTTGCCTGTTATCGGGCCGCGACCGTCGATGGGGCGACCCAATGGATCGATGACCCGACCCAGCATGCCTTCGCCCACCGGAATGGATGCGATGCGCTTGGTCCGCCGGACCTCGTCGCCTTCCTTGACGGCGTCCACGGCGCCGAACATCACGGCACCAACGCTATCCTCCTCCAGGTTCAGCACCATGCCGGTCACACCGCTGGCCGGGAATTCGATCAATTCCCCCGCCTGAACCTTGGACAGTCCGTAGATGAGAGCGATTCCGTCTCCAACCTGGAGAACAGTGCCCACCTCGTAGATCTCGGTGTCGGCTTCAAAGCCTCCGAGTTCTCGCTTCAGGACTGCAGTGACCTCATCGGGTCGTATTGCCGTTGCCATGTCTATTCAACTAGTGGGCGACCAGCGCCCAGTGTTTTAATTCAGTAGTGCGCCGGTCAGCATGCGTTCCCGCAGGGTCGCCAATCGGTGTGAAACACTGCCGTCGTAGACGGTGTCACCCACTTTCACGACCAATCCTCCGATGAGGCTCGGGTCCACAGAGACTGTCAGACGAACACGTTTTCCAATTCGCTCTTCGAGCGTCTTCGCAACCGCCGCGCGATCCTCATCGGACAGCGATAGGGCGCTGCGAACAGAGACCCGGGCGATACCCAGCTGCTCATCCCTGATAGCCCGGTAGGCGCTCAATACGGACACTATCTGCTCCTCACGCTGCTTGTCGATCAACAGATCGACAAACCGCAACGTCAAAGGCTGAAGGCTTCCTCCAAACAAACCGTTGACCGCGGCCTTCTTTTTGACCCGCGAGATGACTGGGCTCTCGAAGAACCGAACCAACTCTCGCGAACCAGCCAGAGTCAATCGGATCGTTTCGACGTCCGAATCGGTCGCCTCAATCGTTCCGGCCGCTTCGGCCTCTTCATTCAGGGCCTGCGCATAGCGACGCGCGATGGCAAGATCACTCATCGTTCATCCCGGTCAGTTGCTCGGCAGGTCTTTCAGGAAATCGTCCACGAGTTTGCGCTGACGACTGCCATCCACGCTAGCACCGAGCACCCGCTCGGCCGCTTGGATGGCCAGATCAGCGACCTCGTGACGGAGCGTCTCGAGCGCGGCATCCCGCTCCCGTTCGATCTCCGCCTGGGCAGATTCCTGCAAGTGACGCAACTGCGCCTTGGTCTTCTCAACCTCCTCACCGCGCAACTTCTCGGCTGTCTCGCGGGCGTCCCGGAGGATGCGCTGGGCATCCGCCTCGGACTGGCGGCGAGCCTTGTCGTTGTCGGCCTGAATTTGCCGGGCCTCTTCCAAAGCCTTCCCGGCCTGGTCGATCGACGACTGAATCTTGACCTCACGTTCGTCCAAAGCCTTTGTAATCGGCCCCCAGGCGAACCTTCGGAGCAAAAGCATCAGAGACAGAAACGTGAGGGCAATCCAGAACGCCAGACCCGCATTGGGAGACAGGAGGCCTTCCGCTAGGATCGGTATCATGGGCAAAAGGGTCGTTGCCGGTCCCGCATGTCAGCTGGACCGGCCGCTTTTGACAATCTTACTTGATTGCCAGAATGATGCAGATCACAAGACCGAACAATGCAACTCCTTCAATAAGGGCAGCAGCGATGATCATGGTGGTCCTGATGTCACCTGCGGCTTCTGGCTGGCGAGCGGAGCCTTCCATTGCCGGGCCGGCAAGGGCGCCAATGCCGAGGCCAGTTCCAAGTGCGACGAGACCGGCGCCGAGTCCCGCACCGAGGTAAGCCAAAGCTGTCGGATCCATAGTATCAGTAAACTTTCTTCGTGTAAGGATAAAGTCGGAGGTTAATTCGCAGTTGCGAGTCGACTCTCCGTCGTTTGCATTTCGAGTGTCACGCCCAGCTACTCGGCAATCGCCGGTTGCTTCGCGTGATGCTCGTCATGATCGTGATCGTGCTCAGCTACCGCCATCCCGATAAACAGCGCGGACAGCATCGTGAACACATAAGCCTGGATCACTGAAACCAGCAGTTCCAGGCAGTAAATAAAGAGGGCGAAGGCGACACTCACCACAGAGACCCCGTATCCCGCGACCTCACCGTATAGGTCCGCGAACGTGAAGATGAGCCCAATCAGGCTGAGAATGATCAGGTGACCGGCGGTCATGTTGGCGAAGAGCCGAATCGCCAAGGCAAATGGCTTCGTAAACAAACCCAGCAGCTCGACCGGAATCAGGATTGGCTTGACGAAGGACGGTACCCCCGGCGGATTGAATACGTGCCTCCAATGGTCTTTGGAGGCGCCGAACTGCGTCATCAAGAAGGTGATGGTGGCCAGAACGGCCGTCACCATGATGTTCGACGTAGCCGTGGCGCTAAACGGAACGAGGCCGAGCAGGTTGGACGTCAGGATGAAAAAGAAGGCCGTGAGTAGGTAGGGGAGGAACTTGTCCGTCTTGTCGCCCAGATTCGGCCTGGCAATCTCATCGCGGACGAAGAGGACCATCATCTCCAGCAGATTCTGAAGGCGCCCTTTTGGAGCAGAATCCCGACCGATTCCAGCGGCATAACGCCTTCCCATCCAGATGAACGCGATGGCCACCAGCAGCATGCTCAGCCAGGCAAAGAAGAGATGCCTCGTGATGGACAGGTCGAAGACGATGTGGCCGCCGCCGGACGGGACCAGCGTGGCATAGACGTAATCGCCGTGGCCGCCAGGCTCGGCATCACCGGCATCGTCGAAAATCGCCGAGTAACCGCCAACTTCGACCGCCGCCGTGGAGGACCAGAAAAAATCAAAGCCCAGATCGCCGTCCTCGTCCCGCACCACAAATATTCGGGGCAGTTCGATTTTTGGCCAAGGCGAAAGGTCCAGGTAATAGCCGTCCGCCGCGTGGGCGACAGGATCGAAATCTTCGCCTTCCGCCGAAGCTCCCAGGGCTATCCTCGGAACGAGCATCAGGACGAGCATCAGGGGGCCGATCACAGCCTGCCCAAATGAGATTAGTTTCGTCATGTCGCGCGCTGAAGCGCCTTTCTGGACTGTTGTCTGTGAATGAGTACCACCTCGACTCCGAGGGCCAGTGTAAACACAGCAAAAAAGCTGACTACAAACACCAGCGGCTGGACATCCGTGAGCACCAGCACCAACACCACAGCGATGGCCGCGGCGAAGAGTCTCAAGATCATCCCGCCGAAGGCGATTATCATAAACGTCTGGACGGCCCTCTGCAGTGCCAGGCGATACGTCACGTAGCTGGCCAAACCGTACAGAATCCCAAAGCCTATTCCCAGGCCCAGGCTCAGTCCGTATGGGTCAGCTATTTCCATGATTCGGTGTCGCGATGGGCACTACATGTACCCGTTCCAGATTAGTTAGCCAGTCTACGCTGAACCCTCAACCCGGGACTACACACAGGGGTGAATTATGGGTGAACGGGATACCCATATGGGATGAAATAGGTGTGAAACGGCTCAAAAACGCCGCTTCTCTCTCGACATCAGCGGAGTTCGCTATCAGCGGCTGTCTCGGAGGGCCCATGTTCCCCGGAAGCTTCGGATTCAGTCCGGCCCCACTCTGACTCATCGCTCCAGTCGGAGAGATCCGCTTCGAAGCTCTTCCCGGCCGCCTTGCGAGCGGTCTGCCGGTTCATGCGATTCACGACCCTGACCAACTGAACGAAAAACGTTACCATGCCGAGACCCGCGCCGACAAGCAGGAAAGTGGGGCTCGTGTCCTGCCACCGATCCACCAGATACCCGATTCCGACATAGAGCAGAACGGAGCCGGCTAGCTGAATTCCCACTCCAACAAATTCGCCCGAATCCTGGACCCCTTGCTGGCAACCGCGTGTACTTGGCTGTCGTGCCTTCATGCGGCACGAACTCGGTCTTCGATGTGCCTTCCGGGTGGCCGTCCCCCATCAGGCCGCCGCGGGCAGGATCCAGGCGCCCCATCGAGCAGCTTCCTTCGAATTGTGCTCCTTCTTCCACGACCAGCCGCCCGGTGCGGATGGCCGCATCGATCTTTGCCGTCGACTTCAGCACCAGCCTCTCCTCGATCGTCAGACTGCCTCGAATAGTACCTGCAATGTCGGCGTTCTTGGCGGTCACGGTACCCTCTACCGAACCCTTGTCGGCGATGATCACTTTCCCCTGGACGATGAGGTCACCCAAGATTTTACCGTTCACACGCACGTCGGTTGACGACCGCAAGGTGCCCTCAACTTCGGATCCTGATCCAATCAGGTTTATCGCTACCGGATCCGGGGTCGCTGCTGCTCTTGCCATGACACGTCAGGGGTGATTGCGTGTGATTAGAATCACGCCGAATGTACGGTTTCTATCCCAAAAATCAGGGGATCAGTAGAAAATCCGCCGGATCTTGGGCGAGGCCGTCCCTCCATAGCTCGAAGTGGAGGTGCGGGCCTGTTGTCACTTCTCCCGTGTTTCCGGATGCTGCGATGGACTCGCGGGCGGCCACCCGATCTCCTACCCGCTTCATGAGCCGCTGATTGTGCTTGTACACAGAGATATACCCGCCGGAGTGCTGGATGGCAATCACGTAGCCGCCATCATGCGTCCAGTCCGCAAGCACTACGTAGCCGTCGCTCACCGACCGGACCACGGTGCCTTCAGTGACCGCGATATCCAGTGCGTAGTGCCCAATCCTGGGACTAAAACCTCGCGTCATGAAACCGTCGACGGGAGGGAGGACCGGAAAACGGGGCGCGAGAACCAGTGGCCCGGCAACAGGGGGCAACGGCCGACCGTCTGAAATGGGCATTTGGGAAATCGAGAAGGCAGGTTGCTCGTGCTCCTCCCAATCGTCCGAGGCAAAATTCGCGGGCGCGGATGACAGGCCGCCGGTGTCCCTGTTGTCCGGTTGGCTGGCCACCGACTCCCCGCCAGGGCTGATTCGGCCCATCATCAGGTCGCGGATATGGTCCACATAGGCAACCTGCACCGCCAGAGAGTCTTCTATCGCCTCCAGCCTCAAAGCGTTGAGCCTAGAGGACCGCCTCATTTCGTCTGTGGCAAGACCGGGGAAAACACCTTTGACCGGTGTAAGCACCACCAGGAGCACCATCACCACGCCAAGCCCGAGGGAGAGTGAGGCTACCAGGGCAAGGATCTGAGCCGGACTCACCCGATAGCGTCGGGGGGCTTCTAGTGCGTCCTCATCCAAGAGAATCACATCCAGGTCTTTGCCTGCGCTGCGTATGAAATCGCCGAGAAAGGAGAACATAGAAAGGGCTCGTGCGCTGAATGAGCCGCTCTACGAGGCGCTTCCAGGCGCGGTTCCAACCGACAGCGTATTGACGATGTCGTATGGAAGTCCTTACATTAAAGGGCTAGACCAAATATTCAGAACGACGATACGCGCGGATCCCTCCGCCCCCAGCATGCCCCAGCACAAGTCAGCCGCAAAGCGAATGCGGCAATCAGAAAGGAAGCGGACGGCGAACAGACTCCATCGGAGCAAGATTCGGACGATGATGAAGAATCTCCGCGCCACGGAAAGCAAGGACGAGGCGGTGACGCTTTTGAATGCTGTCAAGGCTTACCTGGATAGGCTCTCATCCAAGCGAATCCTGCACAAGAACACGGTCGCAAACTATAAGAGCGAACTCGAGCGCGGCGTCAGCGCGCTTTAAGTCAACGCGCTTTAAGTCAACGCGCTTTAAGAGGGGTCTCAGTGATTTTTTAAGGGCTCGGTCCAGTGCGGACTGAGCCCTTTTTGCGTTGAGGTGCTTTGTTTTTCCGGGGAGCAGCCGATATCAACCTTGATGCGCGTTGCCTCGCGCTGCCGAAACCTGCTTCATCCAACACCGACTGGTGTGATGCTTAAGACTTTTCGTTATATCGCTCTCCTCTTGGCCGTCCTGGTGATCGGCTCAGGGAATAGCCAGGCGCAGAGTAATCAGTTCAGGGATTCACGCGCCCATCTAGGAATTGCCGCTGGACTCTTCACCTACCACGGCCCCATCAACCTCCTACAGCGTCGGGCGGGTGGAAATTTTGTTAGAGAGAGCGGGCCGGCCGCGGTCATCATGGGCTCTTTTCCCATCACGGCAGACCGGTTCTACTTTCGCGGACTGATCGCGCTCACCAATTTCACGACCTCATCCGGAGAGGCCCTGGTGGCGGGACAGCCAGCTCCGAGCAAGAACGAGTTCCTGACCAGCTTCCTCTTCCTCTTCGAGCCGGAGATTGTGATGACCCTCGCTCCGGGTTCGAAATCCAGAATATTGCCCTACATCTTCACGGGTTTTGGAGGCATGATCGCTGACCCTCTTCGTACCAATCCGCAGGTGGATTTCCCGGGAACGGGCGTACCAGGTCCGGAGAGAAGCGTTTACTACCTGCCCGTCGGCGCGGGAATCGATGTGGCCGTCAACGGCTGCTGGTCCGTTTTCGGCGAAGCCAGCTGGCGATTCGATCTCAACTATGTCTGGCGGAACGAGGCCGACTATGATCCCCACAACACCTCGCTCATCATGGGTGGGCTTCGGGTCTGCTTGAACCGGAAAAAGGCACGAGTCCCGGAACCGGCCACCATCCCCGCCCCGCTCCTCGTCCCCGCCTACGCGCCTCCGCTTCCCGAGTCGCCGCTGATCTGTCGCTTGGTCGACTTGAACTCGGTCTACTTCGAATACGGGAGTTCGCAGCTCGACGAAGAAGCCCTTCGACTTCTGGACGAAAACGTAGACGCATTGGTCGTTAACGAGGCTTGCTGCGTGGAAATCATCGGCTACACCGATCGAGATGATTCGGGCATGGATGCGCTCCGTATGTCTCGCGCTCGCGCAGAGGCTGTCTTCAATTATTACGTCAGGAGCGGACTACCCGCCGACATGTTCACCGTGACGGCAGAGGGGTACGGGGAAGCTTGCGGTAAGGCCAAGGACACCCTCGGACCGGGTTGCCCGAGAGCCCGACGCGTAGACTCTTTGCCGTTCGATTGCGGCAAGACCCGCAGAGGTTCGATAGCGCGGCCGCGCTCTGGGTTCAACAAACCCTAGTCTGCGGCAACAGCTAGCATTGGGCGGCGTTCTCGAGGAGAGGACGTCGCCCTTTTTTTTGTATGCCCGGATTTAGCCAGAATAGACGGGAAAAGCTGGCCCGAGGACTAAAGCGTCAAGCGGAGATGCTTGGCTTCATGGCCTGCGGGGTCGCCAGGGCTAAGCATCTGGACCAGGAAGCACGGGATTTAGAGGACTGGCTCAGGCGAGGGCTCCACGGGACGATGTCCTGGATGGAGAATCACTTCGACAAACGCGTGGATCCGCGGAAGCTCGTACCCGGCGCGACGAGTGTGATCTCGGTGTTGGACAACTATTACCAGCCGACTGTCCCCGTGACGGACGCAAATACGGGCCGGATAAGCCGCTATGCCTGGGGGGATGACTACCACACCGTCATGAAGAGCAGGCTAGCCGAATTGTTCGACTGGCTGGACCGGGAGGCCGGCGGGATCTCGGGACGGATATTCGTGGACTCGGCGCCGGTCATGGACAAGGCATGGGCTCGCCGCTCAGGTCTGGGATGGGTTGGAAAGCACACCAACCTTATCAGTCCACGAGCTGGTTCCTACTTCTTCATCGGAGAGATGATCGTGGACGTGTCGCTTCCGGCGGACGATCCCATCGGCGATCACTGCGGGTCATGCACCCGGTGCATCGAAGCCTGTCCAACCGGTGCCATTACAGGGCCCGAACGACTGGATGCCTCCCGGTGCATTTCTTATCTGACCATCGAGCATCGCGCGGAGACTCTCCCAGAAGAGACGGCGGGTGAGATTGGCAACTGGATCTATGGCTGCGATATATGCCAGGATGTGTGCCCTTGGAACAAGTTCAAAGGCCCTGCCACGGAACCCAGATATGCGCCGAGGGAGCCGTTGGTAAATACGCCAATTGCCACCTGGGAGGAGTTGGACCTCGAACAATTTCGACTTCAGTTCCGGGGCAGTCCGGTAAAACGAGCCAAATACGAGGGCTTTATGCGCAATGTCCGTAACGCGGCTCGCAATAGAGCTGGGGACGCTCGATGAGAGCAGCCTCTCAGCCTCGGTGCGCGAGAGGCGGTCTTGTCGGCCGGGGCATTCCCTTAGCCGCCGGAAGCACCACGCGGAAGGTGGATCCCACATTCTTGCGGCTCTTAACGTCGATTCGGCCGCCCATCATTTCGACCAGCCTCTTCGCAAGAGAAAGGCCCAGACCTGTGCCTTCGAACCGACGGTTTCTCCAGTCTTCTTCCTGGGTGAACGCCTCAAAAAGCCGACCGTGGAATTCGTCAGCGATGCCGATGCCCGTGTCGATGACTTCGATGGCCACCTCCCTCCCCGCTGATCGCGTTGTAACCGTGACAGAGCCCTTTTCCGTGAACTTCACCGCATTGGAAATCAAGATGTCTAGGACCTGCTCGACCCGCTTGGGGTCTGCGAGTGCATGCGGATCCTCGTTGTCGAGTTTCAAATGCATGCGTACGCCCTTCTCCCGAAGGACGGAAGCCGTCTTCTGGGCCGCGCGTCGGACAGACCCATGTAGGGGCACAGCGACTCTTTGAAGCGCCACGGCTCCGCTCTCCAGGTTGCTCACCTCAAACAGATCCTGAACCAATTCCAAAAGCCTCTTCGAGCGATCTCCGATCGCCTTTACGAACTCGTGCATTTCTCCGGGGAGGCGCTGGCCAAGCTTCTCCTCGACCTCTGCGATCTCACGCTCCAGAAGCTGCGCGTACCCGTTGACCGCGCCCAGAGGGGTGCGGATTTCGTGACTCAGCGTCGCAATAAAGCCCGTCTTTTGTTTGCTGGACAGCTCCGCTTCCTGCTTGGCCTGTAGGAGCACCTCTTCGGCAGCCTTCCGCTCGGTGATGTCGGTCAGTGTTCCGGACACACTGGAAAAACCATTCGGGTCCGGGTGTGGGGCGGCCTGCTCCAACACCCAGTGCATGGATCCGTCCTGATGCCGGATGCGGTACGTGATGCGGCTCTCGTGGCCCTGCTCCAATGTTCGATCATGTGCCCGAACCATCGCCCGGTCGTCCGGATACACGATGGACTCTACCCAGTCCAGGGATTCGCTGTGCAAGTCGGTTATCGAGGAAGGCGCGTGGCCCGTGATGGCTTCGATCTGGTCCGTCGTAAACAAGTAGCGTCTGGATCCATTGTCGCCAAATGAGAATCCGAAGAGCGCGTCGTCTATTGACGCCACGACCATCTGATACCGGCTTCCCACCTGAATCCAAGACCACAGCGTCTCGAAGACCTCCAGCAAGCGCCTAAGGAAAGACCGTTCTCGGGGCTTCCAGGCTTTTCGCGACTCGTGCTCGCCCGCCAATCTCTCCAGCGCGATAAAGGCGTCGAATCCTCCCGGCATTCGCAGCCGGACCCAATGGGCTTCGTGAATATCGATGACCGATGCGAGCGCGGCGGCATCGGCGTCGTCGTCCGGGCCGACGTAGAGCTCTTCACCCGGACCCATAGTAAAAAGTACCTCTCGGTCGCCCCCATAACTCTTTTCCGAGAAGCCGGCGGTGGCTGTCCAGAGAGCTCTGGTAAAGGGAGAGGTGGCGGCGGGGTCGCTGAACAAGATGCGCACACGATCCGCGCCGGCTGCTTCGCCAATGATTCGGGCGGCTGAGTCTAGAAAGAGTGTTTCATCGGGAGCCGCCGTAGCGACCTCCCTGAGTACGGCCGCCGCCGACTCGTATCGGCTCTTGGGATCATCCCAACCATCCCGGCCCGACAACGACTGGATCATGATGGTGCATCCGGCCCTCCTGGAATCTCGGTAAACCGGGCTGATGGAGAGGCTGGTCCGCTGGACCATCCCTGAAGCCGTTTCGAAGGAAGCCTCGATTCCCCTTGCCGCATCGCCTTCCTTGAGGCAGCGACGAATGTGGACGGCGGCTTCGGCGTCAAACCCGGGAGCCTCGTCGATCAGCCTGCGCATCCAGCCGTCTGCGGTGGTAATGCCCAGCATTTCTCGGACGCGGTTGTTCAGGTAACGAACGGTCCCTGCGGCATCCACGTAGAGCATCCCTACAGGACTCTGGTCGATCGCTTCACGGAGCGAGTGCATAAGATCCTGATCGCCACTAGCTCGCTCGAGGCGAGTCAGGTCGAAAACGACGGCCTCGACTTCGTAGGCCTGCCCGAAATACAGATGCATTTCAGCCCGCCTGACCGTCCCTTCGGCGGCCCGGTACTGAAAAGTCACGGATTGCTTCCGCGTGGTGGCTACTGACCGTATCGCTTCTTCCACTTCGGAAATATGTTCCGGAACGACCACCCGGGACCAGAACCTGGTACCCACGATTTCGTCGTCCCCATAGCCGGTCCTTCGGCTCGCTTCTCGATTCGCAGAGATGACGGTTCCATCCGTCTGCATACGCAGAACGATGGCCGGCATGGAGTCCAAGAGCGACGCGAAGGCGCCGCCGGCATCCTCCACTTGCTCGTCCGGCTCATAGCCGATGATGATCCAACCCTCACCCGGAGCTAGCCTGACCGCATGCAGAAACAGTTCTCCCTTTTTCAAAGGAAGCGTTTCTGAATCGTCCGGGGCCATTTCGCCCAATACGATACCTATGTCGTCGGGAAGTTGTTGTCCTTCCTCCCAGTCCCAACAGAGACGTGCGAAAGGGTTGAGCGACTGGATTATTCCATTCGTGTCAACTTCAGCGAAGGCGAACTCTTTAAGATCGGCCAGATCCTGGAGTGCGTCGGCGCTTAGTGCAGAGACGTGCATCCACGAAGGTGATGCCATGAGTTGGTGTGATCTGGGATTGGGCGATGAATCACCTGCACCCCATCGAAAACGATGCCAATCCCGGATCAGCCTGCGTTCCTGGCCCAGGATCGCTCTCTTGGGACCACAAGAACCAACCAAAGGACGCCAAAAGTCACCTGTAACGAAGCAAACATGATTACAAGGCTCCGAAGGGCCAACGTATCCGTATCCAGAAAGAGACCCGCAACGAGAATGGCAACGCTGTCTGCCACCATCACCGCCAGCCACTCCGTCGCAAAGACCCGACCTCGCCACCGGTCTTCGGTGCGTTCCTGCAGCAGGACATTGGAAAGAACCCAGTTGGCGCCAGAGGTGGCATGCGCCAGCAGGACTGGAATCACAATCCAGTAGGTCCAGGGCATCATCCCGATGATCAGGTAACAAGCGCCGCTCGCCACCACACATCCTCCGAGGATGGTCGGCCACGTGTCCCGGTTTTTTGCCCAGGACCGCGCCAGAATGGGTCCGATTCCCGTGCCAAGGCCGCGCGCCGAATACAGGATGCCTATGGCCACCGCCATAGCCTCTGGTCTAATGTTCTCCCCTATGAGCGCGAGCATGAACACGAGCCCACCACCGGCGATGGCCCAGTTGGCCTTGGCCATCGCCATTCTTCCCACCTCGGGCACACGAAGCATGTGGCGCCATCCCTCCAGGATGTCGGCCATGGCCGTTCGGATCAACCGGCCCTTCTTGACTGGGTCTGTCTTCTGCGGAATCACCGTTCGCCATATGAACCAGGCGGAAATCAGATAGGTACCCGAGTCCAGAATGAACACGGCCTTCAAACCAAGCCACTCCGTGGCAAACCCGCCTACCGCCGCCCCGACCGCCAGGATGGTCGACCAGGTCGTAGCCATGAGCGCATTGGCCGTCATGAGTTCGTTGGGCTTGGTGATGTTGGGAAGAGACGCATTCTGCGCGGGCCGGAACACGGATCCTACCGCTACCTGAAGAACGGCGATGAGGTACACCAGCCACACATCCCCGGCGTCATCAACCAGGAGAAAACCAAGCACGATCACCGCGCGAATCAAGTCCGCCCCGATCATCACCCGACGACGATTGAAGCGATCTACGAGCAGGCCCGCCACCGCCGACGCCAGGCCCGACGGGAGAAACTTCGCGATGAACACGGCGCCGAGGGCGAATTCCGAGCCCGTCAGGCTGAGCACAAGGGCGTAGAGCGCAATGGTGTTGAACCAATCGCCAAATAGAGATACCATACTCCCAGCCCACAGGCGCCGAAACATGGTATTCTGCCGGACGAGTTGGACGTAGCCTACCTCGCCACCGGACACGTCTTCGCTCACGCCGAGGTCTCTCCCTCAGCGGGTGAATCCGTGGCTTCAGGCCTGAGCAAAGGAAACAGGATTACGTCCCTGATCGAGTTGGAGTTGGTCAGCAGCATGGTCAACCGGTCTATCCCGATCCCCAGGCCGGCCGTCGGTGGCATGCCGTACTCCAGCGCCCGCAAATAGTCCTCATCGATCATCCCCGTGGCCTCCTCATCGCCGGCAGCATGGAGCCGGTCCTGAGCCTCGAATCTCGCGCGCTGCTCGTCGGGGTCGTTGAGTTCGCTGAACGCGTTACAGATTTCTTTCCCTCCGACAACAGCCTCGAAGCGTTCGACAAGGCCAGGGGTCTTCCGATGGCGTTTGGCTAGCGGACTGAGCTCCACTGGATAGTCCGTGATGAAGGTCGGCTGGATGAGGCCAGGCTCGACAAACTCTCCGAAAATCTCATCGATCAGTTTGCCAGAACCCATGGACGGATCAACTTCCAGGCCCAACTCCTCGGCCACTTTCGCCAGCTCCCCACGAGATAGGCCATACAGGTCGTGGCCGGTCCGCTGCCTTATCGCTTCGAAGAGAGGTATCCTCTTCCATGGGCGGGCGAGGGAGATGGTGTGCCCCCCGAACTCGACGGTAGTCGTTCCATGCAGCGCCAGTGCAGCCGTCTCAACCAACTCCTCGACCAGGTCCATCATCCATTCGTAGTCACGATAGGCTACATACAGCTCCATCATCGTGAACTCGGGGTTGTGGAACCGGCTCAATCCCTCGTTCCTGAAGTCCTTGGCTATCTCGTAGACGCCCTCGAACCCTCCAACAATAAGCCGCTTCAGGTACAGCTCGTCCGCGATGCGTAGATAGAGCCGCATATCCAACGCATTATGGTGCGTGGTAAACGGGCGCGCCGCGGCGCCGCCGTAGATCGGTTGCAGCGCCGGAGTCTCCACCTCCAGGTAGCCCCGTTCATCCAGAAATGATCGTATGGTGGCGATAAGTTTTGCGCGTTTCCTGAAGGTCTCCCGCACATGCGGGTTCACGATCAGGTCTACGTACCGCTGGCGATAGCGAAATTCCTTGTCCGTGACCTCGTTGTAGACTTCTCCATCCTGTTCCTTCACGACCGGGAGCGGCCGAAGGGCCTTCGAGAGCAGCACAATTCGCTCCGCGTGTACGCTGATCTCACCCATGCGAGTTCGAAACACGAATCCCTCGATCCCGATGATGTCGCCGATCCCCAATAAGCGCTTGAACACCCGATTGTAAAAGCCCTCTTCGAGATCATCGCGGCGAGCGTAGACCTGGATTTGGCCCTCGGAATCCTGCAGGTGGAAGAACGAGGCCTTGCCCATGATTCTTCGGGACATCAGGCGGCCGGCGATGGTAACCCGAAACACGTCCGGCGCATGACCGGTCTCATCGGGCTGATGCCGCTCCTCGTCGAAGGCATCCAGAATGTCGGCGGAGCGGTGGCTCGGGTCCCAGGAATGGGGAAATGGGTCGATGCCAGCTTCCTCAAGCTCGGCCCGATCCTCCCTTCGCTTTAGCTCCTGTTCGGTTCTCTGCTGACTCATCGATATGTGGCGCGAATCGTCATGGGGATGGGAACGAGTGGTTGATCGCCCAACGCTGGAGATGACCCCTCACCGAGGAGATTGGGAGTCTCGCTCGCAGCAATCGCATCCAGGACATCGAATCCTTCTACGAGTTCGCCGAATACGGTGTAGTCCCCATCCAACCATGGAATTCCGCCCACGGTAGAGTACACCTCTCGGGGGCCGTCAGCGATTCGGAACTGGCTCCCGGTCGTCTGGCTCTTCTGTTGCTCCCATTGGGTCAGTTCCTCGTCCGAAAAAACACGGCCGTGAACAAGGTAGAACTGACTCCCGCTGGACGCTCGTTCAGGATTACCGTCCCGGGCAGCGGCCAAAGCACCGCGTTTATGGATCAGGGACGGATTGAACTCGGCTGGAATCCGGTAGCCTGGCCCACCCGTTCCGTTGCTGGCGGGGTTTCCGTCCTTGGAATTCGGGTCGCCTCCCTGAATCATGAAGTTCGGTATCGTCCTATGGAACAGCGTCTCGTCATAGAACTGCTCCGCAGCGAGCTTTTTGAAATTATCACGGTGGAGAGGCGTTTCGTCGTACAGCCGGATGACGAGCGAGCCCTGGGGGGTCTCGATGATGTAATAATTCGTATCAGCCTTCTCACAACCCGAGGTCGTGACCAGGACAAGAAATAGAACCAGGAAACTGCGCATCATTGGGTTGACGATTCTGTGCCTGTCATGGGTTTTAGGTAGCGGGCGATCGCGATCCGAAGAAGGCGTTCCTGATC
>CAYXSE010000019.1:0-24513 GCA_964466675.1 uncultured Rhodothermales bacterium
ATGGAGCCCTCTTCGCACTCGGGCTGTTTCTATTCCTAACGACTTTTTTGATCAATCTGGCGGCGGATCTGGTCGTGCGTGGTATTCGAAATCAGTAGCATGTTCAAAGCCACGACCTTAAACAGTAGAAACGACAAGATTCAACGGCGCTACCAGCGGCTGTTCTTGGGGATGACGGTCATGCTCGTGCTGCCGGTCATAATCATACTCGGGCTGCTCATCACGCGCGGCGCCCCAGCTATCTCCCTGGAGTTTCTATTCGCCTTCCCGACGAATGGCATGACCCAGGGAGGGATTTTTCCTGCTCTTGCCGGGACAGTTTTCCTGGTATTGGTTGCACTCCTTTTCTCGGTTCCCCTCGGGATTGCAGCCGCGATTTACCTGAGTGAATACGCACGCGATAACCTGCTCACCCGCTTCATCAATCTCGCCATCATCAACCTCGCGGGAGTCCCGAGCATCGTTCACGCTCTTTTCGGGGTCGGAGCATTCGTGATATTTTTCAGATTCGGCACGAGTATTCTCGCGGCCAGCCTCACGCTGGCGGTGATGACGCTTCCGGTCGTAATCGTGGCAACCCGCGAATCGCTGCAGGCCGTCCCACAAGCATTTCGAGAGGCTTGTTGGGCTTTGGGGGCCACGAAGTGGCAGACCATCATCCGGATTGTCCTGCCGAATTCGATTAGTGGAATCCTCACAGGGGTCATCCTGGAGGTTTCCCGAACGGCTGGAGAAACCGCCCCGATCATGTTCACCGGCGCCGCATTTTTTCTTCCTTTTCTTCCCCAGAGCGTTTTCGACCAAACAATGGCGCTATCGCTTCACTTGTTTGTGGTTTCAACCCAGGTACCGAACGTCCCTGAGTCACTGCCTTACGGAGTCGCTCTCGTCCTGATCTCGCTCGTACTCGTCATGAACGCCGTGTCGATCGGTTTTCGTACTCATTTCCGGAGCCGCAAGAGATGGTAGGTCATCCCCCCGAGCCGTCGGACCTGATGGCGCAGGCCGGCATTCAAACTCCGGTCCTGGAGGTCCAGGACCTGTCGGTGTCGTATGGTTCTCAGAAGGCCTTGGACAAGGTCAATCTCTCGATACATAAGAACGAGATCTTCGGGATCATCGGCCCGGCCAATGCCGGGAAGACATCCTTCCTGCGCGCGCTCAATCGAATGGATGCCTTTGATTCCGTTATGAGCGTGACGGGAAAGGTCCTGTTTCACGGAAGTAACATCCGGACCTGGCGGAACGCCTACGCGCTGCGGCGCCGGATTGGTGTCGTTTTCCCGCTGCCGGTTGGCCTGCCTCTGAGCATCTATGACAACGTGGCCTTCGCTCCCCGCATTCGGGGAGTACGGCAAAGGGCCGAACTGGATATGATCGTAGAACGATGCCTGACTCGCGCAGCGCTATGGGACGAAGTAAAGGATAGACTGGATTCGCTCGGAAGCCTGCTTTCGGGGGGCCAACAGCAGCGCCTGACCATCGCACGCGCCCTGTCCCAGAATCCGGTTCTTTTGATGCTCGATGAGTTCTCGATTGCGGTCGATCCGGTTACGACGATGCGAATCGAGGAAGTACTCAAAGAGCTTCGAGAGGAAATGACCATCATCTTGGTCACGAACTTGGTGCAACAGGCCAGGCGACTAGCGGACAGAACCGCCCTCTTCCTGGGCGGGAGCTGTGTCGAGATCGGGGTGACGGCCCAACTGTTTAACGGGAACACGGCTGATCCGAGAACACTGGACTATATCGAGGGGCGTTTTGGTTGAAACTTCCGCCATCGCGGAGGCACAGGACTTCGCGGTGGTAACGCAAAAACTGAACCTCTGGTACGGAGAGTTCCAGGCTCTCTTTGACGTCGATTTCGAAGTCAAACATGGGCTGATCACTTCCCTGATCGGGCCGTCTGGTTGTGGCAAGTCCACGCTTTTGAGAAGCATGAACCGCATCAACGAACGCCTGGACTATGTCCGCACGGAGGGCCGGGTTGAGATTGGGGGCTCCGACATCTATGATCCCTCAGTTGAACTGGTCCAGCTTCGAAAGGAGGTCGGAATGGTCTTTCAGCGACCCAACCCTCTCCCCCTTTCGATACGCGACAACGTGTTGTTCGGCCTGAGAATCCACTCCTCAAAGCGGAACGCCCTTTCCCGCGAGGAGGAAGACCAGGTGGCCCAGAAAGCACTCCAAGACGTGCTCCTGTGGGAGCGCGTAAAAGACAGACTCGAACAGGCCGCGACCAGCCTCTCCCTGGAGGAGCAACAGAAGTTGTGTATCGCCCGGCTGCTCCCTCTCAAGCCTTCGGTGCTCCTGATGGATGAACCGTGTAGCGCCCTCGACCCACAAGCTACCGCTGCGGTGGAAGAACTGATCTGGCGTTTGAGGGGTGAGTACACTATCGTACTGGTTACTCACAACATGGCCCAGGCGCGGCGTGCGAGCGACGAATGTGCCTTCATGCTCCTGGGACAAATGATTGAGCACACCAGTACCGCGGACATGTTCGTGACTCCCTCCGACCAGCGCACCGCGGACTACATAGAGGGGAAGTTCGGCTAATATTTAATTCTGTCGCTCGCGATCCCAAGTCTGAGGATGCAATTTTGCCGCTTGGTAGCACTCTCCACCATGGGCTATTGCGAGGAATCGCCGCACTGGACAGGCGAATCGGGAAGATCATCCTGTCCTGGATCGTCAGGCTCCCCATCGCTGCCGCTCTTTCGGCGCTCTTCTTCTTCACGCTGAAAGGAATCTTCCTCTAGAGCTCGGCGGCCCAAAGTCGCCGATGATCCGGAGGCAACCTCGAGGCTGAGGCGAACGGCGACTTCTCTCATGACGGCCTGAACTGTCTTTTCGGCGTCGTTCTGCGCGATGATAGTCACCTCATTCTGATCCGCTTCGGACAGAAGAAACTGCTGCAGCGCCCATATCTCGTCGATATGGTCCAAGTAGCGCGCTGCGCGCCTTGTGGAGACCACCGCCGCTCGCCCTCGGAGTTGACGCTTGAGGGTCTTTTTCTTTAGCGTGGCGAGCAACACCGGCACGATGACAGCCCCTTCCCAGCCGCGCAACTCCGTTTGCAGTGCCGGGTGTACGTGAACACCCTCCAGAACGATGGAAACCTGCTCTCGAACTGCGCGGTGAAGCACCGCTTCGATTCCGAGCCGGACTTCGCCGGCCTGGGTCAGGTATCCATCCACCATGTGGGGTGTCTCCAGGTTGCCGTCCGCCGATTCCCACCGGGGCATCGCCCGATGAGCTAGAAACGATGACTCGTGCAACGGAGGGATGAGCCTTCTGGGGACCAACTGCCGCATCACCTCCCGAAGCATGTCGGTGGATTGAGTCCGAATAATCCCCAGGCGATGAGCCAACAGCGAGCTGACAGTGCTTTTGCCCGATCCGGTTATGCCTCCTACCAGAATAATCAAGGGAGTCCCCGAGGCCAGGAACTCCAGCCACGTGAGATACCTGGTGGCCGACTGCTTCCCAAGGACTTCCGCCAGGACCTCACGGGTCAGTTGCTTGATTTCGCGAGCGCTTATCTCGGCAGTACCCCGGGTTGCAATCCGCCGTTCCACGGCGGCCGCCACCGCGTAAAGCTCGTCTGCCGGCGCTGCGCAGATCTGGATGGATTGGACCAGAGTCGTCTTGGAAAACGGTGTGACCTCCCCATCTCCGCACGAAACGTGAATCCGGACCCGCTCATTGCGCGGAGTCAGGTAGTGATCCCTAACGTCCTCATCGTAGTGTCGCCCTAGAACGACGCCGACCAACTGCTTTAGCCCGTCGGTGGTTATTTCATCTTGCTCGGATAGCTCCTGGCGAACCTTCGAGGCAACATCGTATGCCTCTTCGAACGAAAGGCCCGCGTCCTGGAGAGAACGCGTCAGTATCCCGCGCAAAAACGGAACCCCCGATTCTTCGCGATCATCGTAAATAGTAAGCCTTGAGGACTGCTCCGCCATTAAGTCTCCACTCTTCCGTGGGTATAATACCGACCAAGATCCTTGTACGTGTTGAAGAAGTGGCGCGGCGCGGCGAGCGGTCAAGAGCCCTTCTGATAGCCCCTTCGGAGCCCGTTTTGACGCAACCACGCTTTCTGGACGGAGATCACCTGGAGGATCTTCTCCCGTTTCCCGATCTGATCGGCGCCCTGAAGCGGGCTTTCCACGAGCCGGCCGAATCCCCGGTCAGATCCCACTACGCGGTTGGCGAGAACAGTTTTCTCATCATGCCGGCCTGGGCCCCGGGCCAATTCACGGGAGCGAAACTCGTCACGATCCACCCCAACAACCGGGACCAGGGCCTGCCTACCATACATGGACTGTACGCTCTCTTCGACGGGCAATCCGGCGAGCCACTCGCCGTGATGGATGGCCGAATGCTGACGCTGCTCAGAACGGCCGCCACGTCCGCCCTCGCGGCCGATCATCTCGCCCGTCCAGAGGCTGAGCACCATCTGGTCATAGGAGCGGGCGCTCTCGCTCCTTACCTGATCCGAGCCATGGCGTCCGTCAGGCGAATCGTGCGGGTCACGGTCTGGAACCGAACCGTCTCCAGAGCGGAAAAGCTGGTCGCCGAGCTCAGGGCGGAGGGATTTGATGCGTTCTTGAGCAGCAACCTTCAGGCAGCGGTGAAGGAAGCCGACATTATCTCGACCGCTACCCGGTCCGTCAGCGCGCTGGTTCGGGGCCACTGGCTGGCGCCGGGCACACATCTTGACCTGGTCGGCGCCTACACCCCCGAGATGTGTGAGGCAGATTCGGTGGCAATGTCCCGATCCAGGATTTTCGTAGACACTCAGGAGGGCGCAAGGGCTGAAGCGGGCGATCTCATCCAGGCGGTCGCCGATGGTTCAATAAGGTGGGACTGCATCGCTGGAGATCTACGTGATCTCGTGACCGGGCGTGTGGAAGCGCGCCGTTCCCCGGCCGAGGTATCCGCCTTCAAGTCCGTGGGAGCATCGATTGAAGATCTGGCTGCCGCCATGCTGGCCTGGGCAAATACGGAGCCGGCCTCTTCCACGGCGTAGACGAGGTCCCCTTGATCTTGAGCATCAGCGGCTTGTGCATTGACTCTTTGCCGCCGGGCTTGTATTTGTGAATCCATCTCGTCAGGTCTTTGATCGAATGAACCTGCGTTCCTCGGCCTCGTCACGCACGGGCGTTTTCGGTGGCCTCGGAGAACGAGCAGCCCGCCCTCCCGAGTTTCATTTCTCTGGCGGCTCCCTATCCCCACCCGGTGCGCGGACAAGCGGTGTTCAGCTCGACACTGGACCGACCTCAGCGGGTCAAGCTCGTTCTGACGGACATGCTTGGCCGCCGCGTGCGCGTCATCGCGGATGGATTCTTCCCGGCGGGCGATCACGAGTTCGGGGCCGATCTCTCCGGCCTGCCTGCAGGACTCTATGTGGCGCATCTCCAGGGCCGGCGTGCCATCTCCCGGAACATCATCGTTCAATAGACCGATGCCATCCGTGTACAACCAAGGCCTTCCGCTGCGGGTACGGCCCGGGACGATTCTTCTAACAGCAGGTTTGTGCGATCGAAAGCCAGCGAGCAAGCGACCTTGTTCTAAGAGTTCCTCCCCTGATGTTTGCGCTGCGATAGAGGACACGACACGAAAAAGGGGGCGATCGCAACGCGACCGCCCCCCAGATTCCATCCCAAGAAGAGGAGGCTATTCTTCCTTCTTTTTCTTGGTGGCCTTCGTCTTGGTTGCCTTCTTCGCCTTGGCCTTTTTCGGCTTGGCAGGCGCTTGGGCTTCCTCGGCGACAGCCTCGGTCGCGTCCGGATCAGATGCTTCCTCCGCTACTTCAACCGTGGCTTGGTCGGTCGCTTCTGCGACCTCTTGCGCGGGAGCCGCTTCTTCGGCGGCCTCGGCCGGTGCTTCCTCGGCTGCAGGCTTGGCCTCAGCCTCCTGAGCCTCCATCTTCCGCTTCAGGCCCTCGAGGCCGCTCAGTTCACCGAGAGTGGTCGGGCCCGTGGCACCCGCCTTCTGAGTGTACTGCTTGACCTCGCGAGCTTCTTGAGCACGTTCACGTCTTTTCTCATCGCGCTCGACGCGATCGGCCTGAAACTTCTCTGCACGTTCCGCTGCGACCTCGGAGAGCGTAATCTCCTTGTTGTTGGTGTCGAACCGGATGACGCTCAGCGCTTCGAGCTTGTCTCCCTCGTGGTACATCGAATCGAATTGACTGGAATGCTTCAGCTCCGTAACGGGGATGAAAGCCTCCACCTCCATGGGTAACTCGACGACCACGCCCCGATCCTCGACGCGAACCACTGTGCCTTCCGTTGCCGTTCCAACCTCGTAAACCTGAGCGAACTGGTTCCACGGGTTGGTATCCACCTGCTTGTGCCCAAGCGAGATGCGGCGATCCGAAGCGTCGATGTTCAGAACTACAACATCCAACTCCTGACCCTTCTTCACCATCTCCGAAGGATGGCGAACTTTCTTCGTCCAGGACAGATCGCTGATGTGGACCAAGCCGTCTATGCCGGGCTCGATCTCAACAAATACACCGAAGTTCGTGATGTTGCGGACCTTGCCCCGCATCACGGTTCCCGGCGGGTAGCGATCTGCGATCTTCTCCCACGGATCTGGCTCGAGTTGCTTCATGCCGAGCGAGATCTTCTTTCCATCGTGGTCGATGTTGAGAATCTTGACGTTGACCACCTGGCCGAGCGCCACCATCTGGCTTGGATGCCGAATATGTTCGGTCCAACTCATTTCCGAGATGTGGACCAAGCCTTCGATACCCTTTTCCAGTTCGACGAACGCGCCGTAGTCGGTGATCGAAACGACCTTCCCCTCTACCTGCAGTTCCGGGCTGTACTTGGCCGTGATATCCTCCCACGGATGAGGCTGAAGTTGCTTGAGGCCGAGCGAAATTCGTTGACGTTCCTTGTCGTAGTCGAGGACGACGACGTTCAATTTTTCGTCCAGCGTGACGAGTTCAGAGGGGTGCGAGACGCGTCCCCATGACAGGTCCGTGATATGCAGCAGACCGTCGACTCCACCCAGGTCGATGAACACACCGAAGTCGGTGATATTCTTGACGATACCCTCCAGAATCTGGCCGGGCTCCATGGTCGAAAGAATGCTCTCGCGCTGCTTCTGAAGGTCCTTTTCAATCAGAGCCTTGTGCGAAACAACGATGTTCTCGTTGGTCGGATTCAGCTTGACAATTTTGAACTCCATCCTCTTGTCCAGGTACGCATCGAAGTCGCGTACTGGACGGACATCGATCTGAGACCCAGGGAGAAACGCTTCCAGACCCTCGAACAGATCCACGATCATTCCGCCCTTGATGCGACGAACGATCGTACCCTCAAGCACAGACTCACTGTTGAACGCGTCCTCAATCTTGTTCCAGCGCCGTACGGTGTCTGCCTTGAGCTTCGAAAGCACGAGCTGACCCAACCGGTCCTCCATGCGCTCGAGGAACACCTCAACTTCGTCGCCCGGCTGCAGATCGACATCAAACTCGTTCTTTGAGACGATGCCATCGCTCTTGAAGCCGATATCGATGACGACATCCTTTTCTCCGACGGCGACAATCTTACCCGCGACGATCTCTTGTTCGGCAACGCTCGTGAAGGTCGCGTCTACCAGCGTCTTGAGCGTCTCGTAGTCGAGTCCAAAGTCCACCACTTCGTCTTCCGACTCTTCCTCCAGTTCGGCGAGCGTGTAAACCCGACCGACGATCTCGCCGGTAAAGCCCACTCTGCTGGGGCGCTGCTCCTCGGTCGCGGCCTCAGGCTCTTCGGTTGCGGCCTCAGCAGGCTCCGCGGCTTCCTCAGTCGCGGGCTCTGCCTCGTCGGCGGCTTCTTCGGTCGCGGCCTCTGGCTCAGCGACAGCTTCTTCGGTCGCGGCCTCAGCCTCGGCGACAGCTTCCTCGGCCTCGGGCTCAGCCGGCTCAACGGCGGCTTCCTCGGTTACGGCCTCAGCCTCAGCCGGCTCAGCGGCGGCTTCCTCGGTTACGGCCTCAGCCTCAGCCGGCTCAGCGGCGGCTTCCTCGGTTACGACCTCAGCCTCGGCGGGCTCAGCGGCGGCTTCCTCGGTTACGACCTCAGCCTCGGCGGGCTTGTCTTCGGTTGCTACGGCAACCTCAATTTCTGCGGTGGCTCCTGTTGATTCGTTGGATTCGTTTTCAGCTGCCATATCGGCGGCAGCCTCCGTCTTTTGCTGTTCGTCAGCCATGTGTTGTGGATCAATTCGAGCCAAGGGCGCGCGTCGCGTAGAGCAACGCGGGGGTAGACGCCTGGTCGAACCTGAATGAAGTTTAGTTGGATGATTAGTGGCCTCCCCCAGAGGACACCTGAAATCGTGCCTTATTGTTGGACTGGCACAGTCAATCTCCTACCCGGCTGGCTTTGCGCCGTTCCCCCGCCAGCGTCACGATTTGTGTGACTTGTTCTTGAAACGTAGTCCGAGAGGTGTCAATCAGGACCGCATCCGGGGCGCGTCGAAGCGGAGACGCAGCCCGCGTTGAGTCTTGCTCATCCCGCGCCTCCATCTCCCGCTGGATGGCGGCTTCCCCAACATCGCCTGGCTTTTCGCCCATCTGCTGAGCGCGCCGCGCCGCGCGAACCTTCAAATCCGCCGTCAGGAACACCTTGAGATCTGCGTTTGGGAACACGACCGTTCCTATGTCCCTTCCTTCAAGCACGACGCCGCGGCCTCGGCCTACTTCGACTCCCGCAAGCCTGCGCTGCTCTTCCACCATCCGCTGGCGCACCGAGGGGAGCTTTCCGACCTCGCTAGACATCGCCGTCACCTCGGCTCCTCGAATTTCTTCCGAAACGTCCTGTCCCGCCAGGAGAAGCCGGAGGCCGTCAGGCCCCGTTCGCAATTCCAGCGCGAGCGTCTGCAGGACAACCGATGCAGACTTCTCCGAAGGCGCCATTCCTTGCCGGAGAAAGGCAAGGGCCACCGTGCGGTACATGGCACCTGTGTCGAGGTAGTAGAAGCCCAAACGTCGAGCCACGGCTCGAGCGGTAGTGCTTTTTCCCGAGCCAGCCGGCCCGTCGATGGCAATTAACATTCAGGCCCTATTTCTCTTAGGAGGTGGAGAGGAATGAAAAGCTATCATTCTTACGCGGACCCGGCCACGCTCCCGGAGGTAGAATGCCGTGAATTCAACAACCTTCGTTTGAAAAAGCTGAGTCCGGAGCAGATTGACAGACTCGATCCTCGAAAACAGGGGCACGAAAACCGACATCCCGTCAGCCTGGTCGTCGAAAATGTCCGCTCGGCTCACAATGTCGGTGCTTTTCTGCGCACGGCCGATGCACTGCTCCTCCAGCACGTCTACCTCACTGGATACACGCCAGGAGGAAACCATCGAGGTGTCAACAAGGCGGCACTAGGCGCGCAGGACACCGTTCCGTGGACTCACCACGAGAGTCCCGAGGTGCTGATTGATCAGTTAAAGTCCAACGGGTATACCATTGCTGCCCTTGAGATTACGGATTCGCCTTCGGAGGCCTGCTCGCTCTCCTCCCGGCAATACCCGATCGCCTTGGTGGTGGGAAATGAGGTTGACGGCATTTCAGACTCGGTGCTAGGACGGTGTGATGTGGCGCTGGAACTCCCCCAGTTCGGGTTCAAGCATTCGCTTAATGTCGCTGTAGCTTTCGGGGTGATGGGCTACGATCTCGTCCGACGATGGATCGAACTGAACAAAAGTGTTTCCGCAGATGCCTGACATTCCCCTATTGTTTGACGCATTCCCACGGGTGACCGAAGAGGATTGGCTAGCCCGCGCTCACCCCGATCCAGAGTCCCGGCCCGACTTGGTGTGGACATCGTCATGTGGCCTGGAGGTCCCGGCTTACCCGTTCCAGGGCTCGTCCGTCGGACTCGAATCCCGGAATGCCGGCTGGAAATATGCAGAGCCGATCCTCCAGCCGGACCTGGGTTCCAGCGTAAAGGCGGCCTCGGAAGCGGCGCGCGGCCAAGCCGACTCCTGCCTGGTTCGAGTAGGTGACTCGGGCCTGAAGCACGGCGACTTCCCCGCCTTCCTCGACCGCATCGATCTGCCTGCGATGGCTTGGACCAGCGACTTGCCTCTGTCTCAGGTCATGGTCCTTGGAACTGACCTGTCTGGCGGTGCCACTCTCGACCCTGTGGCCACAGCACTACGGACCGACTCCTACCCCGACTATGAGGGGCTTTCCGATGCCATGAATGCCTACCCCGGTGCCTCCATCATATCGGTCGATCTAACGGCCTGGGATGCGCTTGGGGCCAACACGTGCCAATTGGCGGCGGCGGCGTTCGGGGGCATCTCGGAATGGCTCTATCGCCTCCCCGACCCTTCGTCTCCCATCACGATTCTTCTGCCCGTCGGAACCTCTTTTTTCGAGACCATCGCCCTGGTCCGAGCCGTCCGAGTCGGGGCGAAGCGTGTCGCCGAGCAGTACGGGGTCGACGGAAATGTGTCCTTGCTCGCGATAACGTCGGAGGACATCCTGGCGGAATCCGGCACAGATGAGAACCTGCTCAGAACCACCACCTCGTCCATGGCAGCCATTCTAGGCGGCGTAGACGTTCTTTCCATTCTTCCCCACGACCTGAAAACAGGCCCGTCGGCCCGAGGAAGTCGCTTGGCGCGAGGCATTTCTCACCTGCATCGTGAGGAAAGCTACCTCGACATTGTTTCGGACCCGGGGGCCGGATCTCGGTACATCGAACAGCTCACGATCGGCATCGGCGAACAGGGCTGGAGCACCTTCAGGCGCTGGGAAAGCATGGGTGGCCTGGCGGTCGCACTGGAAAAAGGTGACCCACAGGCCGCGCTGAGTTCGTCGCTGAGGCTGCGGAATGAAGACTTCGCAACGGGCCGACAAGTGCGTGTGGGAACCAACAAGTTCCAACATGCCCCGGAGGAGGAGTCCTGACCATGCGTCCCGACTTCGACCCAACCACGTTCGCTCGTCCGCTGGCGCCTGATGCCAAAGACGTTGGCGAAATTTCGGAGACCGTCACCGCCGAGGGAGTCCCGGTACGGGGCAAATACACGGTCAACGACCTCCAAGGAGTCGAACACCTAGGGTTTGTAGCCGGAATCCCCCCATTTCTCGGAGGGCCGTATCCGACCATGTACCTGACCAGGCCCTGGACCATCAGGCAGTACGCCGGGTTCTCAACGGCGCAGGAGTCGAATGCCTTTTACAGGCGAAACCTCGCTTCCGGTCAGCGGGGATTGTCTGTCGCTTTTGATCTGGCCACCCACCGTGGCTACGACTCGGATCACGAGCGCGTCGTAGGCGATGTCGGAAAGGCAGGAGTGGCCATCGACTCCGTCGAGGACATGAAGCGCCTCTTCGAGGGAATCCCGCTGGGCAAGATGTCTGTGTCCATGACGATGAACGGAGCGGTTCTCCCCATCATGGCCTTCTACATCGTCGCCGCGGAGGAGCAGGGTGTCTCCCCTTCCGACCTCAAAGGGACGATTCAGAACGACATTCTGAAGGAGTTTATGGTGAGGAATACCTACATCTATCCTCCGGCGCCGTCGATGCGCATTGTGGGCGACATCTTCCGATTCGCCGCTGCGAAGATGCCGAAGTTCAACTCCATCTCGGTCAGCGGATACCACCTTCACGAGGCCGGAGCACCTGCTGACCTGGAACTCGCATACACCCTGGCTGATGGGCTTGAGTATCTACGGACTGGTCTTAAAGCCGGACTAACGATCGACGAATTCGCCCCTCGGATTTCGTTTTTCTTTGCCGTGGGGATGAACCATTTCATGGAGATCGCCAAGCTGCGCGCGGCGAGGCTACTCTGGGCAAAAATTGTCGCTCCATTCGGCCCAAAAAACGAGCGCTCCATGGCGCTGAGAACTCATTGCCAAACCTCAGGATGGAGCCTGACGGCACAGGACCCCTTCAACAACGTCGCAAGGACGACTATCGAAGCCCTGGCCGCCGTTCTCGGGCACACCCAGTCTCTCCACACCAACGCCCTGGACGAAGCGCTGGCACTACCCTCAGATTTCTCCGCGCGTATTGCCAGAAACACCCAACTTTACTTGCAACACGAAACCAATGTTGTCAAGGCCGTCGACCCCTGGGCCGGTTCATTTTTTGTCGAGCGTCTCACCCACGACCTCCTTCATCGGACCTGGAAGCACATCGAAGAAATCGAGGAAGTCGGCGGAATGGCGCAGGCGATAGAGCGGGGAATCCCGAAAAGACGTGTCGAAGAAGCGGCCGCGCGTCGTCAGGCCAGGATTGACAGCGGCATCGACACCATCGTCGGCATGAACCGATTCCAGCCCGAGCACGCGGAAGACATGGAGCTGCTGGAGGTTGACAACCATGCCGTCAGGTCGGAGCAGATTCGAAGGCTGAAGGAGCTCAAATCGGCGCGGGACCGATCTGAGGTTGATGCGTCTCTGGCTAGGCTGCGTGTCGCGGCGGAATCGGACACCGACAACCTGCTGACCGCAGCCTTGGACTCCGCTCGCGCACGCGCTACACTGGGCGAGATTTCAACGGTCCTGGAAGAGGCATATGGTCGGTTTAGGGCTGATATACCGGCAATCTCAGGAGTGTTCGCGGCAGAGATGGCAAATGACAACCAGTTCCAGGAAGCGCAACTGCGAAGCAATGGGTTTGTCGAACGATTCGGACGCCGACCTAGAATTCTCATTGTCAAACTCGGCCAGGATGGGCACGACAGGGGCGCCCGAGTGGTCGCCACTGCTTTCGCAGACGTCGGATTCGATGTTGACATTGCCCCCTTATTTCAACCCCCCGCGGAGGCCGCCCGCCAGGCCGTAGAGAACGATGTTCACATCGTCGGAGCCTCAAGCCTGGCCGGTGGACACAAGACCCTCGTGCCACAGATCGTCCAGGAACTGGAACGGCTCGGGAGGCCAGACATTCTGGTTGTCGCGGGGGGGGTGATCCCGCAATCAGACCATGATGTCCTCTTCAAGGCCGGAGTGGCCGCGGTCTTTGGGCCGGGAACCGTGTTATCGACAGCCGCCATCGATCTGATCCAGGTGATAGAAGACGCAAACGCATGACGCCGCGCAAAACCGTCAAATCCAGAGTTTCAGCCGGTGCCACAGCGATAAACCCCGAGCTCCGGCCCGAGCCTAGGCCTTCCGCCGACCTGGTCGCCCTTGTGCGTGGCATTCGAGACGCCAACAGGGTTTCGATGGGCCAGGCAATCAGCCTGGTCGAGAGCACCCGGCCGGACGATCGGCCTGAAGCGGTGGCCCTCCTGAACGAGTGCCACGGCGTGCCCGCGGATTCCTATAGAGTCGCGATTTCAGGCGCCCCGGGCGTCGGAAAGAGCACCCTCATCGACGCCATGGGATCGCTTCTGATCGAGCGAGGGCATCGTGTAGCTGTCCTCGCCATCGACCCGTCGTCAGACCGCACAGGCGGGAGTATTCTCGGAGACAAGACCCGAATGCCCCGCCTCGCCGCCAGCGCGGAAGCCTTCATTCGGCCCTCTCCAACCTCAGGGGTCCTCGGCGGAGTCGGCCGCAATACTCGCCCCGCCATCACCATTTGTGAGGCCGCCGGTTTCGACGTCGTCCTCGTCGAAACGGTGGGCGTTGGACAGTCGGAGATCAGCGTGCGTGGGATGGTCGACTTCCTGTTGCTGCTGACGCTGTCCGGAGCAGGGGACGAACTGCAAGGCATCAAGCGGGGAATCGTTGAAGTCGCCGACCTGATCGCCGTTACCAAGGCGGACGGAGCCAACATCTCGGCCGCGGAGCGCGGAGCCGGCCAGTTTCGATCGGCGTTGGCACATTTTCCTCCTGACCCGTCTGGCTGGACGCCGTCTGTCGTGGTGTGTTCGGCGCAGACCGGAACCGGCCTTGAGGCCATATGGGAGGCGATCACCGAGCAGCGCGTGCTCACGGCAGGAACGGGGTTTCGCGAATCAAGACGCCGTCGCCAACGGGTGGCATGGTTTCACGACGAGGTCCGATTCCGCCGGGAAGAACGGCTGTCTGAGTCCGCCGGCCGGCTCAGATCGGATCTTATCGACCGCGTATCCAGCGGTGTGCTTCATCCATACGCGGCAGCCGAAAGGTTCGTGAGTGGAGACTCGTGACGTATTGGCTTAGCCCAGTTTGGCGGCGCAGGCCCGCAGCCGACGGGCACACGTATCGGGCCCAAGGAGGGCCAGGAGATCGAAGAGGCTCGGGCCGAAGGTGACTCCGCTCGCGGCCAGTCGAACCGGGTGAATGATCCGTCCCGCTCCTAATTCATGCTTCTCCGCCAGCCCTCGGAGCCCGTGCTCGTATTCGCCGGCCGTCGTCCAGCCCTCTCCCTCGATGGCCTCAGCGTAAGCCAGAACCAGATCTCTTGAGTCAGCCTTCCATCGTTTCTTGACGCCGCGAGGATCGTACTCCTGCGGGTCCTGGAAGAAATAGCCGCTCCCCTCCGCAAGTTCGTGGCGAAAGGAGACCCGCTCATGCATGAGTTCGACGACGCCATCCACATAGGCGGCATCGGCAGCCACGCCCTGAGACTGGAGTTGCCCCCGCACGTATCGCGCCAGATCATGCGCAGGTTGCCTCCGGAGGTGTTGGCCGTTATACCATGCGAGCTTCTCCATGTCAAACTGGACACCGGCGCTACCCACCCGGTCCAATGAGAAGGCGTCGGTGAGCTCCTTCAGGGTGAAAAGCTCCGTTTCATCGCCGGGGTTCCACCCCAACATCGCGAGGTAGTTGATCAGCGCCTCCGGTTCGTACCCGGCCTTCATGTAGTCCCGTACAAAAACGGGAATGCCCTGGCGATCGGCGGCCCGCTTGGACAGCTTTCCCCCGGTTGGACTGAGAATCAGTGGAAGATGGGCTGTGGTTGGCGGGACCCAGCCCAGAGCCTCGTACAGAAGGATGTGCTTGGGCGTAGAGGACAACCACTCCTCGCCCCGGATCACGTGGGTGATCCCCATATGGTGGTCATCCACGACGTTCGCCAGGTGGTAAGTAGGCAAGCCGTCAGACTTGATGAGCACCTGATCGTCCACGACATCCGTCGCGAACTCAACACGCCCCCTTACCTCGTCATGGAAAACCACAGTCCCGCCGGGATCCACCTTCAACCGGATCACATGAGGAACTCCCTCGGACAGCAGGCCCACCACCTCCTCAGGCGCGAGGGTGAGGCTGTTTCTCATTGAGGCCCGCGTAAATGCGTCGTACTGAGGAGAGGGGTCCCCTGTCGTATGGACCCGCTCCCGCATCGATTGGATGTCATCCGGCGTGTCGAACGCATAGTAGGCGTTCCCAGAATCGATCAGCTGAGCCGCATAGCTCCTGTACAGGTCGCTTCGCTCGGATTGCCGATACGGGCCGCGGTCACCGCCTCCCCCGGGGCCCTCGTCCACATCGAGGCCCGCCCAGCGAAGCGAGGCAACCAAATCAGCCTCCGCATCCTCGACGAACCGAGAACGGTCAGTATCCTCGATTCTGAGGATGAAGGTTCCCCCCTTCTCCCGCGCCAACAGATAGTTGTACAGCGCGGTCCGGAGCCCCCCAATGTGCAGGTATCCTGTAGGACTCGGCGCGAACCGCACGCGAACATCAGCCATCCATCTTCTCAGCTTGTGAGCGCCGAAAATAGGCCGAGCGAGCAGCAGAAACTCAGGGGCTTTCCAGGGACGTGAATCGCTGGCTCTCAACGGTCACACCCGGCGTGATTACGTATACCGTATTCATCAGGCCCCAGACCGGAGCCTCCAAATCGACCATTTCCTGCTCACCCACCACGAGCGGGCCACTGACTGGGGAGGAGCGGGGCAGATACAGGCCGAGAACGAAGAGGCAGAATGCCATGATGACGGTGGTACCGAGACTGACAGACCGTCGCGATCGCCAGAGGCTCTCCCGGTCCCCGGCCCGATCCACGCGATCGTTCCGTTCTTTGAGGTCCGCCAATCGATCAAAAAACCGCTCATCGGCCGATGGCGGCACGGCGATATACTCCTCCCTCGCCACCCTCCGGAAGGCCATAACGGAATCCATCATGCTACGGCAGCCGGGACAGGAGGCCAGGTGCCTGAACAATTCCGGTTGTTCCGCGACGGGCAAGACTCCGTCCAAATAGCGATTGACGGCCTCCCCTGCGAGTCCTTCCGGCTCGCCTTGACTCATGCATTCGATTTTATTCATGCCTCCCCCCTCACGGCATCGACCTTCAAATCTTTGGTGGTCTCGGTCCACACAGGCCCCAGGTCCTTCGCCAACTTTCGCCGCGCTTTGAAGAGGCGTGACTTGACGGCACTTAGTGAGGATCGGGTCACGGCCGCAATTTCCTCGTAAGACATGTTCTGGTATTCCCTTAGTACCAACACCTCTCGGTACTCCGGACTAAGACGCATCAGATAGTCACTGACAAGCGAGATCCGCTCGCTTTTCTCCAGCGTCACCATGGGAGTCGTATCCGCGGCAAGCTGGTGCACGCTCTCATCCCATGAGACCAGCCGACGATCTTTCCGGATCGTGTTCAGACATTGGTTTCTCGCTATCGTGAAGAGCCACGATCTGAAACTGCTGGTCTTCAGCAGGCGGTCCCGGTGTTCGTAGAGCCTCAGGAATGTGTCCTGCATGACATCTGCGGCCACCTCCCGGTCCGAGAGCATTTTTACGCAGAACGCGTAGATGGGGCCCTTGTACCTATTGTACAGGGATACGAATGCAAATTCATCGCCTGCCTGAAAGGCTTCGATGAGCGGTTGGTCTCGGGTCATGTGTGGTTGCACTCCCCCGAGTGCACGGCTTCCTGAACATTATGGACCCGCGGATTCCCTGAAAGTTGCCGATGCGGCAAGGAACCGCCCTATGGACGTTGCGTGTGCTGGGCGCTCCGCCAGCCTCGGCATCCCGCGGGAGCAATTTCCTTCGATTAACAGTCGTTTTTTATCCGATTTCCTATGCGACAGGCCTCCCTTTTTGTTCTGGCTTTAGCCCTGGCGGCATGTGCCGGCTCCCGGCCCGACTCCTCATCGAACCCCGTTTCCGAAACGGCCGTGGCCTTCATTGATGGAGTACCCTTCACCATGGGAGAATTCGAGCATCAGTATGTTCGCACGTTGCCAGACTCGCGCGCGGCCTTGGATGACTCTCTGGCCGAATACAAGGACTTCCTGGAGCGGTACGTTGATTTCCGGCTGAAAGTCATGGAGGCGGACGAGGCGGGATACTCTCAGCGCGAGGACCTTCTAGCCGAGATGGCGCAGTACAGGAGTCAGTTGGCGCGACCCTACCTCTTGGAGAGAGCCGTGGTTGAGCCGCTGATTCGGGACCTGTTCGACAAGAAGCAGGAGTTGGTGGATGTCAGTCACATCCTTCTTCGGGTAGATCCTGACGCCTCGGCCGGGGATTCGCTGAACGTCCACAACCGAATGGTTGCGTTATCGGACTCGGTGAAGGCCGGGGCTGATTTTGGCGTGCTCGCCGCTCGCCATTCCGAGGACCCATCGGCGCGAGACCCGCAGCGGCCTGGATATCAGGGTCGACTCGGATTTTATTCCGGGGGCCGGATGGTCAAGCCGTTTGAGGATCAGATGTTCGCGACCGCCGTCGACTCGCTCTCCCCAATTTTTCGGACTCAGTTCGGTTACCACTTCCTGAAAGTACACGCTCGCCGCCCCATGAGGCCCGACAGGCGGCTCTCTCACATCATGATCCAGCCGACGGGGCCCAGCTCAGCCGACAGTGCTGACGCCTTTGCGCGACTGGACACGGTCCTCACCAGGATTGGCGACGGCGAGAATTTTGCGGACTTGGCCCGCAGTTTTTCGAACGATCAACAGACCGCTGCACGCGGAGGCGATCTGGACTTCGTAGCCTTCGACGGCTGGCTCCCGCCGGATCTGCGTGATGCCGCCTTCGCGCTCGATTCCCTTGGAGCCGTTTCCCAGCCCATCCAGACACCTTTCGGGCACCACGTGGTCCAGTTTGTCGCCGAGCGGGAAATGCCAACGTTCGAGGAATCCCACGCGGACCTGAAGAACGAGATCGCCAGACTGCCAAGATCCCAGAAGGCCGAAGACGTCTACGCCCTTCAGATCCGCCAACGTGAGGGCGCTCATGTGGACTCTGCTTGGGTCTCTGAATTGTTGGGAACTGGCTCGGCAGATTCCGTCCTCTTCGCGATTTTCAGCAATCGCCTGGATAAGGAACTTCAGGCTCGACCTATTGCCTACTTGGCCGACTCAGTGTATTCGGCGCGCCAGTTCGGCCGTTTCGCCGCTGGCTATCAAGGGGCAAGCCAGCTCGCCCCACAACCTCGCTTTCACGCCACACTGGACGCGTTTTTGAATGATCGCGCCATCGGATTCGAGGTCTCCGCGCTGGAGGCTAGAGACGCTGATTTCAGGGAGACCATGCAGCAATTTCGCGATGGGCTCATGCTCTTCAGGCTCATGGAAGATTCAGTTTGGACGGCCGCGAGTTCTGACACCCTCGCCCTCGAAGAACACTTCCGGGAAAACGCCACTACCTACCGGTATCCAGACCGCTACAGGATTCTGGGAATCGCTTCTTCTTCAGACTCTCTGATGACTCGAATCCATGGGCTTCTCGAAGCGGGCACCCCTCACGCAGCATTGGTCGAGGCATACGCGACGGACTCGACCTCTGTGGTTCGTTTTGACACAACCCGTGTTGAGGGCGAAACCGCATCCATCTACGATCAGGCCATCGCTCTGGATGTGGGTGGATTTACCTCGGTCCTCTCCTACGCCGCTGGCCGGATCGTCCTGATCAACAATGGAATTGAACCCGCCCGCGACAAGAATTTCGAGGAGGCCCGGGCCGAAGTCGTGACCTCTTACCAGGCGGTCGTGGAGAAGCGATTGTTGACCCGGCTCCGAAAGAAGCACCAGGTCACCACATTCCCGGATCGCCTCCTGGACGCCTTCTCCTCCATGCGAGACTAGAAAGCTGTTGAATAACCAAGGCACACCCATCTAGAGCCCTGAGGTTGATCGTCCTCATATTCGCGCTCCTACTGGTAGCGTGCGGAGGTGCCGAGGTTGAGTCAGACTTCGTGGCGCGGCTTGGGACGGAAACGCTCACGCAGGACGAGTTGTCTCGGGCGCTGTTTGGTTTGACTCTCCAAATGGACTCGACCGATGCCGCGAATCAGGTAGTCGAGCAATGGATGACCAACGAGTTGTTGGTGGCGGAGGCAAGACGCCGCGGGATTGACGGAGAAGCGGCGGTCCGTGCCGATCTCCTGAAGGCGGAAAGTTCGGTTCTCGTAGGCGCACTTTTGGAACAAGTTTACGAACGGTCTGAAGACGCGCCGACCGAGTCTGAAGTCCAGGCATACTTCGAGCGCAACCGAGAGCAATTCCGGCTCGCCGTCCCGTGGGTACAGGTGCGCTATCTGGTCATGAATAATCGAGCATCCTCCGACTCCGCACGGACCACGATGGCGGCCCTTCCGGTCTCGGATCCCCAGGGCTGGGACTCTCTCGCCCAATTTCGTTCTATGGATCCAGACCTGTCGGTGTCCCTGGCTCGATCTCTTGTGCCCGAGGCACGAGCCTTCTCCGGTCTGCCCGACGTTGCCGGAGCTTTGGCTGGTCTGACAGCCGGAGAGACTAGTGCTGTGATATCTGAATTGAGCAGGTTCCACGTAGTCCAACTAGTCCTACGCGTCCCGACCGGAACCCTCCCTCAGCGATCCTGGATAGAGGAGTCGCTCCTCCTGAGACTCCAGATCGAGTCCCGGAAACTGTTGTATGCACGCCTTGTACAAAGACTGAGAAATGAAGCCCTGGCCCGCGAGCAACTGGAACTTCCTGTGCCGGCTGGCGGGTAAGGATGCCCGATTGAGGCCCACACACGAATCTGTGCGGGCCGTTCGTTTGTAGGGTCGGTCCAATCGGGTCATTTGAATAGTTTTCTGCGTCTCTCGTCCCAGACATTCCGGCCATGCACCGAAAAAACACTTCTGGTCTCTCGCTCATCTGCCTGCTCTTGTGGCTGAGTCCGTCCGCCCTGCTCGCTCAAGATGGCGTGGTAGTCGATGAGATCGCGGCCGTTGTAGCCGATCAGATACTCCTCCGCTCGGAGGTCGATGGGATCGTGGCCAACGTTGTCCGTCAGCAGGGAGTCCCGTTCTCGGCCGAACTGTGGGCCAGCGCTCTTCAGCAAATGGTGGATGAGAAGGTTCTGATCATTCACGCTCGGCGAGACACCACTCTCTTGGTTACCGACGATCAGGTGAACCAAATGCTGGACCAACAGATCTCATCCATGTCTGCTCAGGTGGGCGGACGGTCCTTGTTGGAAGATGCTTATGGGAAAACGATCGTTGAGCTGAAGGACGAGTTGAGAGACGAATACCGCGACAGACTCCTCGCAGATGCCCTCCGCGGGAGGAAAGGCAGGGAGATCAAGGTCACACCCAGCGACGTCACTCGTTTCTTCGCCCAGTTCCCGACGGACTCGCTTCCCACACTTCCGCCGGCGGTGCGCGTGTCGCACATTGTCCGATATCCGACAGTTACCGAGGAGGCTCGAGTAGAAGCTCGCGAGATCATCGACGCCATTCGTGACTCCGTCATCGTCGAGGGGGCGTCCTTCGAAGAATGGGCGACGCTGTTTTCGGAGGATCCGGGCTCGGCCGCTAATGGCGGGCGCTACGAAAGCATGTCGCTGGGGGAAGTAGTTCCGGAATTTGCCGCCGTGGCATCCAGGGCCATTGTCGGAGATGTCTCGCAGGTATTTGAGACCCAGTTCGGTCTGCACGTCCTGCGCGTAAACAGTCGTCGAGGCGAAGTAATTGACTACAATCACATTCTCATCAAGTTCGATGAAACCAAGTCCGACTCGCAGGTGGCGATAGACTACCTGGTTGCCGTTCGCGATTCGATTCTCGCAGGCGAGATAAGGTTTCCGGAGGCCGCCAGGCGGCATTCCGAAGATCAACTCTCCGCCAACCAGGGTGGCCGGGTTATCGACCCCCAAACGGGAGATCGAGAGCTGTTCATCCAGGCGTTGGGGCCCTTCTGGCAGCAAACCCTGCGGGATCTTGCCGTCGATTCTCTTAGCGTTCCTCGAGAAGTGGAACTGATCGATGGCCGGCGAGCCTATCACATTGTCCAGCTCAGGAAAAGGACCGAAGAACACCAGGTCACCATGGCGACTGACTACGCGTTTCTGGAGCAATACGCGTTGAGACAAAAGCGGGCCGAGGTGATGGCTGAATGGATCCTGCGACTTCGCAAACAGGTTTTTGTCGATATTCGTGCGGACATCCCCGAAGAGCCCACCGCCTCAAACTGACGCCGATCCGGAACCCCATGCAGGTTGATTCGAGTCCCGAAGTACTGAATTCGCTCCGTTCCGGCTTTGATCGGCTGAGAGAGGAGATATCGAAAATCATCGTCGGCCAGGATGAGATCATCCAGCAGATTTTCATAAGCCTGATTTGCCGTGGCCATGTGTTGCTGGTCGGCGTTCCGGGATTGGCCAAGACCTTGCTGATCCATACGCTGGCAGACGCTCTGGAGATGAAGTTCTCCCGCATCCAATTCACCCCGGACCTGATGCCGAGTGACATTACGGGAACGGAAATCATCGAGGAAGATGTGACGACGGGCCGACGGGTCTTCAAGTTTGTCAAGGGGCCCGTGTTTGCCAATGTGGTCTTGGCTGACGAGATCAACAGAACTCCTCCGAAGACACAGGCAGCACTGCTCGAGGCCATGCAGGAGCACCATGTAACCGCTGCCGGTGAGACCTATCCGCTTCCCGAGCCGTTTTTCGTGCTCGCCACGCAGAATCCGATCGAGCAAGAGGGCACCTACCCGCTGCCAGAGGCACAGCTTGATCGGTTCATGCTCAACCTGTGGCTGGATTATCCGGAGTTTTCGCAAGAGTTGGAGGTGGTGAGGAAAACAACCGGGGGAGCGACTGCCACGGTAGACACCGTGATGCGTGGGGAGGACCTGCTGTCTTTCCAACGCTTTGTCCGGCAGCTGCCGGTGGCTGAGAATGTGATCCGACATGCCGTCACACTTGTCGGCAAGACCCGTCCGGGACGAGATCTAGCGCCAGACTTCATATCGAACTACTTGAGCTACGGCGCCGGCCCGCGCGCGTCCCAGTATCTGGTCCTTGGGGCGAAAGCCCTGGCCGCACTTGATGGCAGGTTGACTCCAGATGTTGCCGATGTCGACCGGCTCGCTGTCCCCGTCCTACGCCATCGCATCGTCATGAACTTCAATGCGGAGGCCGACGGGGTCTCGGCCGTCGATATTGTCCGACGGCTCCTGGAGCCGGGTAGTTGAGCGGTGGGCAGCCGCCTGGATGCGCTCGCCGTAGATGGCTCGATTCGGCCTGGAATTAATGCACCCTCCGCTCTTCTTCCCTCCGGCTGGGCTGACGATGTCGATATAGAATGGGATTCTGACGGGCGAATCGTCCGCGTCTCTCCCCAAGTCCGCAAGAGTGACCTCCCGAGGGCAAGCGGCCCCGTGACGACTGGAATGCCCAACCTTCACTCGCACGCCTTTCAGCGTATTCTAGTCGGGCGGACTCAAGACACCGTTCCCGGGGACGACTTCTGGACCTGGCGGACCAGGATGTACGAGGCTGTCGCCAGCCTCTCGCTCGATACCCTCCAATCGGCCTCGGCGTGGCTATTCGCTGAGCTGGTCGCGTCGGGTTACACCTCCGTGGTGGAATTTCACTACATCCATCGGCCGGGAGGAGCGGCTCCGCATGAAGCCTCCGAATGCATTCTGAGGGCCGCCAAGACAGCTGGAATTCGCGTCACGCTGGCTCCCGTACTGTACCGTTGGGGCGGGTTCGAACGCAACCCCCTCCGCGGCCCGCAAGGCGTATTCGACCTGACTCGGCAACAATACGCAGACCTGTTTCGAGGCCTTGAATCGACCGTTGGCAACGACGTCGACGCCGCGCTTGCTTGCGCCCCGCACTCGCTCCGCGCCGTGGATGAAGGCGACCTCGACTTCGTCCTGGACTTGGTTGGAGACCACACCCCTGTCCACATCCACGTCTCCGAGCAAAGGTCTGAGGTTCAGGGTGCCATCGAGCACCTCGGGGCGACCCCGTTGGAGTGGCTCATGAATAACATCGACGTGAATTCCCGTTGGGGGCTGGTCCACTGTACCCAGGCGACTCCGGACGAGCTGGCGGCGGTGCGGTCGACCGGGGCCACGACTATCCTTTGCCCTACGACGGAGCATGACTTGGGTGACGGGCGCTTTCCATTCGAGACCCACAAGAATGCGAACTGGGGCATAGGGTCCGACAGTCAGGTATCCACATCCCCCATGGAAGAACTCCGGCTCATCCTCTATGGGATGCGCGCGGCCACCGGGCGGCGAGCCGTCTCCGATCAACTTGCCCGACCGGCAGGATCTGCGTTGTGGCAAGAGTCCGCCGAATCGAAGGAACGGGTCTTGGGGCAGCGAGTGGGGCGCCTTGAAACGGGATATATGGCGGACCTGGCCGTTCTTGACGCATCGGCACCACTTTTTTGCGGATTGAGTCCCGACCAGATGCTTTCTGCCTTGGTCCTATCCGGGGACCGAACCCTCCTCAGCGAGGTTGTCGTCGGTGGCCGCCTGATGGCGAAGTCCGGACGTCATGTGCGACATGACTCCATCGCAGACGGGTGGCGGCAGGCCATCATGAACGTGGCGGACTCCAGCCGCTCATAAGGACCGAAAAGGGCTTCAAGACATCGACGTTCTCGAAGATGATCTTGATCGTGGCCGTGAGCGGGACAGCCAGGACCATGCCCCACAGACCCCACAGCCAGCCCCAGAAGATGAGGCTGACCAGGATGAACAGTGGACTCAAGTTCAGGCTGAACCCCATCACTCGCGGCTCCACGACGTTTCCGAGCGTAGCGTGGGAGGCGACCAGCAGGATCAGAATGATCAGGGTCATGCCAGGAGAGTCGAATTGGAGCAGCGATAGCACTACCGGGAATGACACCGCAATCAGGGACCCGAAATTGGGGACGTAGTTCAGGACGAAAGCGAGGAATCCCCAAACCACGGGAAAATCCACACCAAAGCTTGCAAGGACCAGCGAGGTCATCAGGCCGGCTGCCGCGCTGACCAAGGTCTTGGTGACGAGGTAGCGCCGTACCTGCGTGTCTACATTCGATACCACCGCCGCGATGCGATCTGCGTGAGCCTCAGGAAACGCCACCTTCACCTTGTTGGCGAGATCGCCGCTTCCGGCCAGGAGGAACATCATAAAAAGCAGGACCAGGAAGGTGGTACCCAGAAACGATATAAACGTGCCTACTCCTGTCGAGAGGACCGTGGTCATCGATGAGATGGAAATGGCGTTGCCCCAGTCGAGCCCCGCCACCTCGACGTCATACCGGGCAAGAAAAGACGCGACATAGGCCTCCAGGTCGACGAGGTATTCTGTAACTCTGGCCTCGTATCTAGGTAGCTCAGCGGCAAACACGTCGGCTGAGGCAAAGAGAAACCAGCCGACCAGGAACAGGACCAGGAAAA
>CAYXSE010000020.1:0-24472 GCA_964466675.1 uncultured Rhodothermales bacterium
AGCCGTGCTGGAGTCTTACGGGAAGAATGAAGCAGACGCGATTCTGAGTCGGAATCTGTCCATTGCCGGAAGCTCAGTCTTCTGGAAGACGAAGTCGGATCCTTGGAACGGGGGCAACGCGAGCTATGCCGGTCTCGCAGCCAATGGGCTTGCAACGCTGGCCATGGAGCCCACCACCGAACTGGGCGTGTGGGCGATCACAGGAGCGACAGCATCGACCCTGGAAATTTCAGGGGTATCCAGCAGAAGCCCCAATATCGGCGTCAGGACCTACATCACGGCGTTTGATATCGATTCGACGATCGTGCGGTTCGACGGAAGCATCACGGTGGAGTAGGCTACCCATGGCAATCAAGGAGTTCAGGTTTAGCGGAGTCAGCCGCATCGGTCAACCGGTGCAGGGCATCGTGTACGCACCGAACTCTCGTGGCGCCAAAAAGAAAGTTTCCACGCTCGCGGAAAAGCACGACTTCCGCCCCCAGGAGGTGCTCCAGAGGAGGGCCTACCTGTACAAAGTCAAGCATGCGAACGGAAAGGTCGTTGCCGGTGAGCAAAAGGCCTTCTCTTCGGACGAAATTTCCCGGGCGTTGACCAACATGGGCCTTGAGGTCCTCAAGGTTGAGAAGAAGCTTCTTGATTTTCAGAAGAAGCCGCCCTCGACGGACATGATAATGTTCGTCCGTCTCGCAGCAAACCTGCTCACCGAGAAACTCCCGTTTGACGAAGTTCTGAACCTCCTCGTCAATGATGTGTCGTCCCGGAGCCTGAAGCAGGTCATCCGGGACCTGAATGCCGATCTAAAGGGCGGTATGGAGGCGCAGCAGGCCTTCATGAAGCACCAGCACATGCTGGGCAAATTCACGGCCTACATGCTGGGAATCGCTTCCAGGTCTGGAAACATGGCCGAGATTTATGAGGCCACAGCGCGATTCCTGGAGCGGAAGAACGAATTCAACAAGAGCGTTAAAAGCGCCATGACAACGCCAGCGCTAACGATCGCGGTGCTGACAGCGGCCTTCATCTGGTATATCTGGTGGATTTTTCCAGAGACGGCCGGGCTCTTCGAAGGTTTTAACGTCGAGCTACCCCCGATGACCCAGGCAACCCTGGCCTTTTCTCGTTGGCTGGACGTGAACTACATGTGGTTGTTCAGTCTCGTTGGAGGCACAATCCTTGCAACGGTGCTGTGGGCTCGCTCCAAGAAGGGCACGTTCCAGATTGATCGCTACATCATTCGTCTCCCACTCATCGGCGGTTTGCTGCATAAGCTCAACATCGAAATTTTCTGTCGCGTGTTCGCCGTGCTGTATTCGGGGAGCGGTGACAACATCACTGTGATCAAGGTCGCCGCCGAGGCGTGTGGCAACACCTATATGGAGCATCGCATCAAGACCATCACGGTACCCATGATGGTTGCCCAAGGTGCCGAACTGGTTCGCTCCATGGAGGCCAGCGGCGTCTTCACAGGCATGGCCCTGGCGCGATTCAGAAGCGGAGCGGAGACAGGAAACGTCCGAAACGCGGCTCGCCAGATGGCAGACTATTACGAGAAAGAGACCAGTTTGAAACTGACCTCGACGGTTGAGCTCATTCAGACCGTAGTCGCCGTGTTTATCACGCTGGCCATCATGCTCCTGACCCTCATCTCGTCCGAGATCGCGATGATTCAGCCGTCGTCAGCGGACTTCATGAATTGACTCCGAAGGGATGAAGATCGGACTATTCGATTTCAAGCGACAGAAGGGCTCAGATTCAGAATCGAGCGCGGAATCAACCGTGCTTGATGTTGAGGGGCAGCTCTCTGGTGAAGAGGTCGAGGCGCTTTGGGATTCCCTCGCAGCCGACCTTGAAGAACTCAGTCTCGACGAGCTGGATGACCAGCTTTCGACGCCTCCTTCCACCGCCGATTCTGAACTCGACGCATGGAGTGAGGTCACCGATGAGGATTCGTTTCGCGAGCTTGTCGAGCAGATTGTGACGACGGCTTCCGAGAACGCCAAGTCTTCGAGTGACACGGAATCAGATCCGAGGCTGGTAGCTGCGAACTTGTTGTCGGATCTTCTGGACGAAGAGGACGGGCTCCCATCCGCTGGCGCCGAGCCCGAGGGAGCAACGGAGCCTCATGAAGCGGCTGCCATTCTCGACAGGTTTCGCCTGGAAGGTGCAGACCTCGAGCTCTCAGATTCACCTACCTCCACCGACGAAGGAATCTCAGGGGTCGTCTCCGATGAAGTCGTCCTCGCACTGATGCAAGCGGGCGCGATCAGAGTAGCCCAAGTGTACGATGCATCAAAATACCGCCGGCCGGGCGAGCCTCTCTGGCGCGCCATGCTCGAGTTGGAGGAGATCGATCGCGGCGCGGTGCTAGCCGAGGTAGCCTCGCAGTCCAATTTTGTACACTTTCCCGTCTCCGATGAACTGCCGGTACAGAACCTGGTTGAGAACATGCGGGAGACGCTCCCTGCAGACGCCATCGACGCAGTACTGGGAGCAGGGGCGATTCCGGTCGAAATCGGCATTGATGGCGAGACCATGGAGTACCGCTTGGTACTCGCCACAGATGATCCGCTCAGCCCAGACTTGGCGCAGGCCGTAGCCGCGCTCCCTCTGGATGCGGATCTCCAGTACATGGATGCCGCCCACGTCGCGGGGTACCTGGACATCGTTTACCCTGACCAGCCTCGGTCTCGTCGGCCCGTAGATGAGCCAACCGGAGCATCGGCAGAGTCTCCCGAGCGGCTAGACCGTTCGGCGAATCATGGATCCGCGTCCGATCGAGGGACCAATCGCCCATGGCCAGCCAAAAAGGATGGCGATTCGGAGAGTGCCCCTGAAGCGGAAGCATCAAGCGCGGAAGCAGATCCGACCCCCGGAGTCGAGCAGAACCCCGACATCCTGGATCGGCGTGCCCGAAAAGACCGTGTGATCACGGCTCTCTTCAAGGAGGGCTCGATCTCTCTCGAACATGTCGAGAAGGCGCTCCTCAAATTCGGGGAAGAGGGAGGAAGCGAAGCCATTTGGCGAGTCCTTTCGACTGTACCCGGGGTGGATCGGGAGAAAATTTTCTCAAAGGCCGCGAGAGTGTACGCGTTTCCGGAGGTAGAGGTCGAGGAGGGGCGCCCGGATCACGAGTTCGTTCTCCTCATCATGGAGACGATCGCTGAGGCTCGCCGGGAAGATCTCCTGAGACTCAACCTCCTCCCGTTTGAATACGCGATCGATGCAGATACCGGCGGCGCCCGCCTGATTTTCGTTACGCATGATCCCGCACGTTCGGACGTGCACCAGCTTTTGGCCCAACTGAAGGTTGGGCGTTTCGAACTACGCTTCGCTTCAGAGAGTGCCCTGACAAAGGTCATCACGGAGATATTCCCAAAACGTAACGAGTACCTGGATCGGATGTCGGAAGAAGACTCCGCGTTCGATCTTGGAACGGAGTATCAGGCAGATCCGGGCGAGCTTGTAGACGAGACTGCCCTCGAGGCAGAGATGTCTCGTTCGACGTTGATCAATCTGTTCGAGGCGTCACTCATCGAAGCGGTTCGTCAGGGTGCCTCCGACATCCATGTTTTCCCCAACCCTCGGCGTCATACCGAGATCCTGTTCCGGGTAGACGGTCGCCTGAAAAGGTGGCACGTCGAAGAGAAGGTGCAGGCCGAGGCGTTCCTGGCCGTCGTCAAGGATAACTCCACCAATGTCGACAGGTTTGAACGCGACACCGCTCAGGACGGCTTCATCCAGCGCCGGATTGACGATGTGCTGATCCGGTTTCGTGTCAGCGTGATTCCGATCGCGTCCGCGAACCAAGAAATCCGGGCGGAGAGCGTGGTCATTCGTGTGTTGGACGACCGCAAGGTGCTAACCGACCTGTCCAAGCTGGGCATGCTTGAAGGAGCCATGGAACGGCTCCAGGAAGCCATCAGCCAGCCACATGGGATGGTGATAATCACCGGACCGACGGGCTCGGGTAAGTCGACGACCCTGGTAGCCGCCCTACACCAGGTTATCACACCGGAAGTGAATGTCCTCACCATCGAGGATCCGGTCGAGTACATCATCAATGGCGTTCGCCAGATTAAGCTGAGCCACAAGTTCGGGCTGGAAGACGCGATCCGGGCCGTTCTGCGGCATGACCCGGATATCGTCATGGTTGGTGAGATGAGGGACAAGCCCACCGCGGATTTGGCCATCAAATTGGCCAACACGGGTCACCTCACCTTTTCCACGTTGCATACCAACGACGCAGCCAGCGCCGTGAGCAGGCTGTACAAGATGGGCGTCGAGCCCTTTCTGTTGGCGTACGCCATCAACCTCGTGGTGGCGCAGCGACTGCTTCGCCAGTTATGTACTTCATGCAAGCAGAAGATCGTAGAGCCCGATGTCGTGCAAATGCAGCGCCTGGGGTTCTCCGAGGAGGAGATCGAAACCCTCGAGATATTCGGACCCGCCAAATCTAACAGTTCCTGTTCTACATGCAACGGAAACGGCTACCGAGGCCGACGTGCCATCAGCGAGACCCTTCCGTTCTCCCGGGCAATCAGGCACCTGATAGCCGAGTCCGGGGAAGAAATCGACGAGGAATCGATCAAGGCCCAAGCCATCGAAGAAGGCATGATGACGCTCCGCGACAGTGCTCGCGAATTGGTTCGCGCCGGACATACCTCTCTGGATGAGATGATGCGGATCACCGCATCCGAGTGATTCAGACAGCCGAGAACACCCCGCCGTTGTTCAGAGATTCTTTCGCGGCCTGCATCATGCGAACGACCGCCAGCCCATTTCGGCCGTCGGATCTTGGATCCTCCCCGCTCCGAACACAGTCGATGAAATGCCGGCACTCCAGTCCCAGTGGCTCGGTCATATCTATCTTGGGGATATGGATGTCTCCGGTTCTGAGGGTCATCGCCTCGGCATAGTCCGTGTATCCTGCCTTGGATACATCGACGCCCTTGTCGTAAATGCGGACCTTCTCGGAGCCGGCCACGTCGTCGACGACCGCCATTTTTCGTGAGCCGACCACCGTGACCTTCCGGACCTTGTGCGGGTCGAGCCAGGATGTGTGCAAATGCGCCATTCGTCCTCCCTCGAAGTGCACGGTGGCGAATACGACGTCTTCAATCCCGTCTTGCAAATAGGCTTGCCCGGTCGCGGATACCCCTGTCGGTTTTCCATCGATGAGTTGGAGAGCGACCGAGAGATCGTGGGGCGCCAGACTCTCGAAGGCGTTCTCTTTCTGCCGGATGATGCCAAGATTGACCCGCTGCGAATAGAGGTAGTAGACTTCACCCAGTTCGCCTGATGCCACCAGGTCTTCCACGTACCGAAAGGCAGGGTGGTACAGAAGGAGGTGACCCACCATCAGGCGCAGGTTCTTTTCCTCCGAAATCCGGACAAGCGTCTCAGCCTCGGCCACCGTCTGAGCCATGGGCTTTTCGACAAATACGTGCTTCCCCGCTTCTAGAGCGGCTTGCGCCAGTGGCGCGTGTTGCGGGGTCTCCGTGGCGATGACTACACAGTCTACCTCGCTGGAGTTTAGGATATCCTCGTAAATGGAGGTTGTCTGAATCCCTGGAAACCGGTCCGCGACTCCGCTCAGCACGTCCTCGCGCTGGTCGCACGCCATGACGAGATCGACCTCGGGGATGGCCCCGAAATTGCGAAGGAGGTTTTTCCCCCAGTAGCCGATTCCGACCTGGGCAAGCCCAATTCTAGCCCGGCTCATACGAGGAACTCCAGGATGTGCTCGGTGATGTAGGCTTGCTGCTCCTCGGTCAGCTCCGTGTGCATCGGGAGCGAGATCACTTCGGCGGCCGCCCGCTCAGTCTCCGTCATATCTCCGGAGCGGCAGCCGCCCCCCGCGAAAACTTCAAGCCGGTGCAGAGGGACGGGGTAGTAGATGGCGTGCGGAATGTGGGCCGACCTCAGATGGTTCGCGAGTCCATCCCGCTTGCCACTCCCGATCCGCAGCGTGTACTGGTGGAAGACATGCGAACAGTTTGGATCTCGGTACGGCGTTTCGATATCGAGGTGGTCCCCAAGAAGTGCGTCGTAACGATCTGCAGCCAGAACTCTCGCCTCCACATATTCGTCCAGGTGGCCCAGCTTTACCCTGAGGACGGCCGCCTGGAGTGCATCGAGTCGCGAGTTGACGCCGACGATCTCGTTGTGATATTTCTTGGCCGAGCCGTGGTTCGAGACGAGTTTCATGCGCTGGTACAACGCTTCGTCGCCGGTCAAAACAGCTCCCCCGTCTCCGTAACACCCGAGGTTCTTGGAGGGGAAGAAGGAGAGCGTGCCACAGCTACCGAGAGCGCCCGTGCGCCGCCCCTTGTAGGTGGATCCCACTCCCTGGGCGTTGTCCTCTACTACAGGCAGATCGTGTGCGGCAGCGATCTCAAGGATCGGATCCATGTCGGCGGGTTGCCCGAAAATGTGGACAGGGACGATCGCCTTTGTTTTGGGCGTGATGAGTTGCTCGATCCGGGCCGGATCCAGATTGTAGGTCTTGGGGTCAATGTCCGCGAAGACGGGCACGGCGGCGAGGAGCGCGGCTGCTTCGGCGGTCGCGATGAAGGTGAAACTGGAAGTGATTACTTCGTCCCCTGGTCCGATGCCCAAAGCCATGAGAGCGACCTGAAGCGCGTCGGTGCCATTGGCCACACCATGGACGTAGGGAACGTCCAGATAGTCGGCTAGCTCGTTCTCGAAGCTGCCTACTACCGGCCCGCGAATAAACGCGGTGGTGTCCAAGACATCCTGTATCCCGGCATTGATCTCGCCCTTGATGCGCTCGTACTGCGAGCGGAGGTCTACCATGGCCAGGGATGGCGCTAAGGTCTTGCTAATCATTGAGGCTTCATGATCTAGGTATTGTCTGGCCGTTCAACATCGCGACTCGGGCCGGGTTGCCCACCCTCAAACAGAACAGCGTCTAGTCCCATCCCTGGTTGGGCAGGAGTTGATCTTTCGGCACGGCCCGGAATTTCTTGGCCGGGACCCCGGCGTGAATCAGGCTCGCCTCGGCATCGCGGGTGAGAACGGCTCCGGCAGCAACCACGGCGTCCTCTTCGATCACTTTTCCGGGGAGAATGACGCTCCCCACCCCAAGGCGACCGCCTTTCTTGATAGTCACGCCTTTGAAATGTTTGAACCGTTCCTCGGTGCGCCCCATAAAGTTATCGTTCGAGGTCAGCGTTCCTGGAGCCACAAACACGCGGTCCTCCAGATCTGAATAGGCGGTGATGTAGACATTGGTTTCGAGCTTGCAATAGCTCCCAATGGTGCAATGGTTCTCGATGGCGACCCCTCTTCCTACGATCGTAAAATCGCCGACCGTCACGTCTTCACGGACCGTCGCCAAATCGGCAACCAACACCTTTTCGCCCAGACGGCACCCCGCATAGACGACCACTCCGGTTCCGAGGAGAGTCCTGTCACCGATCACAGTCGGATCGAGGGTTCGGTCTTTGGTGACGGCGCTGTTTGGCGCACGCATCGGCTGTTTTCCAACGGAAGCGTGCTCGTCGATGCGCACCTCCGATCCGATCCGAGCTCCCCCGTGAATCACCACAGAATCGCCTATCTGACAGCCCGCGCCAATGTCCACGCCCTCGTGGATGACCGTGTTGCTGCCGATTCGGCACCCGTTCCCCAGGGAAACTCCTGAGTGAATGGCCGTGTGGCTGCCGATCCGGCAATCCTCACCAATGGTGACACCGGAGTGTATGATCGCGGACTCGCTGATGAGTTGCATTTGGAAGGGATTTGAAATAGAAAAGGGCCCGATCCTCTCAGAGGAACGGGCCCTTAAAACTAAGGCGTAGAGACTTTAATTGGTGCCCTTCAGCATGCCCAGCAAATGTTCGGCCGAAGCACGGTAGGTTCCGACCCTTGCTTGCTCCAAGGCCGAGATTGCTCCCGCGTTGTCGCCAGCGCCCATGAGCGCCTCGCCCATCACGTAATAAATTTTTGCTTTGTCGGTTGCACTGCCCCGGTGCATGCCCAGTGCAGCTTCGGCCGCGACGGCGGCTTCTTCATTCTGGCCCTGCGCCTTGTGAGCGACCGCCGTGTAGTACATCACATCGGCGTTCGCCGCCACGTATTCCTGAAGTTTTGCCAGGTGCTCCATGGCGGCCACGCCATCAGCACGGCTTGCGCCGTTTGCATTCCTACTCAGTCCGCTCGATGCCAGAAAAACGAAGTGTTCTCTGATTGCGTTCTCAGCCTTACGGGCCGTGGGACGGTCTGCATTGTCGGTGGCGACCTGAATGGCCTCCTGGAACGAAGCCATCGCGTCTTCGATGCGCTCCAGTTTCTTGTAGGCCAGGGCCCGACCCAGGAAGTTCTTGGCGTAGGCCGGATACCTGTTGATTCCGTTCTCGAAACGGGCTAGCGCCGCGTCGAAGTTTTCCTGTCGCATCTGGGCGACGCCGAACGAATATTCGATCTGTCCAATCACGCGGTTGGATCGGGTGACCACGTCTTCGTCGCCTTCGGTCTCGGCACCATCGGCCGCTTCGGTAAACTTGACAAGTGCTTCCCTGTAGTCCTTGGCCTCAGCCGCCTTCAGGCCCGCGTTGTAAGCTTCCTTGTAGGCCTGCGCCGCTGCGGGGGCGACAAAGGTGAGAGCGAGGAGGAGAGTCGCCAGTATGCGTAAGGATCGCGAGCCGATCATAGCGTCAATTTCGATTGGTAGTGGTTTCGGATGGGGCTACCGCCAGGAAGGCAGCCGTTCGCTGCCAAGTGCCGGGCTCAACCCGGGCCATGAGCCTTGCCCACAGCTATTGCAGCGGGCGACCTAACGCGAGCGGAAATAACAGGTTTCCGTTCGGGAACTTGTAGCCCCTCAACCGACAAGACACACGGCTGAGCCGTTCGTTTCCCCATCTGAGCGCTAAAAATTTGGAGTGAGCGCATGCTCCTTATAGAAGGCTTCAATGATATCAACTGCTTCTTCAGCGCTGTCGGTGAGGTGAAACAGAGCGGGGTCTTTCTCCGAGATCTTCCCGGCCGGCAGAACCGTGTTTCGAAGCCATTCAACCAATCCTCCCCAGAATTCCGTCCCCATCAACACCACCGGGAAACGGGCGGATTTTTCGGTCTGGATGAGGGTCAGGGCTTCGAATAACTCGTCCAAGGTTCCGAAGCCGCCGGGCAGCACGATGAAACCCATCGCATATTTCACGAACATTACCTTCCGAACGAAAAAGAAATCGAAATCGACGCTCTTCTCCCGGTCGATGTATTTGTTCGAGAACTGTTCGTTGGGGATGTCGATGTTCAAGCCGACCGACAGTCCGCCCGCTTCCGTGGCGCCACGGTTTCCCGCTTCCATGATTCCTGGCCCGCCCCCGGTGATGACCCCGAAGCCGCGTTGCACCACCTCGCGGCCCACCGCACACCCGAGTTGGTACTCAGGATGATCTTCCCTGGTACGGGCGGAGCCAAAAATGGAAATACACGGGCCGACCTCAGACAATTTCTCGAACCCCTCGACGAACTCGCCCATGATTCGAAACACCCGCCACAGGTCCTTGATGCGGGTCTCGTGCCAGGTGTCGATCTCGGTCGGGCTCATCGACCGAGGGAGTTGTGCGCGTTTAGTAGGGTCCATTGATAATTCAGGTTGAAGAGGATGTCGAGGGCCGAGGTTTGATCCAAAGTTCCCACGACCGGCTTCCTCGGGGTCTATTTTTGGTTCCAAACAACAGCCTTCCGCTCGATGAAGTTAATCATCCCCATGGCTGGACGTGGCACGCGCGTTCGACCCCACTCTCACGTCACTCCCAAGCCGCTTCTGAACGTTCGCGGAAAGAGTATGGTCGAACGGATTGTAGACACGTTCAACGCCACGCTACCGCGTCCCTTGAATATGGGAGTGTTCGTTCTCGCGCCCGACTTTGGCCAGGACATCAAGGACCAACTCTCCGAAATCTGCAGGCAGCATGGAATGGAAGCTGCTTTCGCGGTCCAGGAGTCTCCGCTGGGGACGGCTCATGCCGTGGCGGCCGCCGGCGATCATCTGCATGGCGAGGGAATCGTCGTGTTTGCCGATACACTCTTTTACATGGAACCCGGAGTGGATCTGGGACAGGCCGATGTCGTCGCCTGGGTGAAGCATGTCGAGGATCCGAGTCGATTCGGTGTGGCAGTTCGCGAGGGGGGCAAGATCGTGGAGTTCGTCGAAAAACCGCAAACGCTGATCTCGAACGAAGCGCTGATCGGGATCTACTACGTCCGGGATCTGGCGGTGATGGCCTCGGCCGTCCAGGACCTGTTCGATCAGGGCCGGAAAGGGCCGGGGGGAGAATATTTTCTCACGGATGCGTTCGACATCATGCTCAAGAACGGCGATGTTTTCACGACCGCCACGGTCACAGATTGGTTGGATTGTGGGACGATTCCGGCTCTGTCGTCGACGACCCGGGTGGTCTTGGAGCGAGAGGACGCGGCGGACGGGGGAGGTGTGGCGCGGGATTCTGTCATTCATCCGCCCGTGTACCTTGGTCCTGGGGCGTCGGTAACCAACTCTGTTGTCGGTCCCTACGTCTCGGTCGAAGCGGGTAGCACCATCGAAAACTCGGTGATCCGAGAGAGCATCGTGTTCGGCGGGGCCACCATTCGGGAGTCTACCCTCAACAATTCCATGATCGGCCAAAATGCGGAAGTACGAAACTTCACGGGTTCGGCGAATATCGGGGATCACTCGACAATTGGCTGACGTCTGAAGGCGGTGGACGTCTATCCGTCGCATATCGGTGAGAAGTTGGGATTCGGGAGGGTCGTCTCGCGGGTCGCTCAACTCACCACCAGTGACTCGGGAGGGATTTCGGCGGCCGAGATGAAACCTATGGGCTGCGAGGCGGCCGCGGAAGAGCTACGGATCGTTGGACACCTACAGGCTTGCTGGGAGGCGGGCGATCGGGCGCCAGAGGTACTCTTCGATGACATCGACGGTTTCGTGGCTGATGTCCGACCACAGGGGGCCTGGCTGGAGCCAGATGACCTTGTCTGCATCAGGCGATTTTGCGTCTGCGGGAATCAGGTCCGGCAGTTCCTGTCAGATCCGCTCCGGCCGGAGGGCCTTCGGAGACTGGCCGAGGCAATCCGGTCGTTGCCTGAGGTGATTCGTGCGATTGATCGCGCTGTGGATGCGGACGGTCAAATCAAGGACGGCGCCTCGGACGCACTCCGGCATATCCGAGGGAAGAAGGCCCGGGCTCTTAGCAGTGCGCGCCGGGCCCTCCAGAAGGCTCTCCGGAAGGCTTCCGCGGAGGGGTGGGCCGCGGAGGACCAGCCCACCGTGCGCGGTGGTAGGCTGGTAATTCCCGTTCGGGCAGAAGCCAAGAGGAAGTTTGGCGGAATCATCCACGACTCCTCGTCGACGGGACAAACCGTTTTCATCGAGCCCACCGACTGCGTTGAACTGAACAACGATGTACGGGAACTCGAGGCAGAGGAGCGGGCCGAAATTGTACGACTACTGAAGGCTCTGGCGAATGTCATCCGCGAGCATTCTGATCCGCTCGTGGACAACCAGCATCGACTCGTTCAATTCGATGTCCGGAGGGCCAAGGCCATACTGGCGGTTCAACTGGAAGGCATTGTTCCAGAGCAACTCGATGAATCCGTCATTCTGCTGAAGGACGCCCGGAACCCGGAACTCGTTCTTGCAGGCCAGGCGCGGACCATCGTGCCGCTCACCTTGACGCTCGGCGCGGCGCACACCATGCTGGTGATCTCGGGTCCCAATGCGGGCGGCAAGTCCGTGGCCATGAAGACCGTCGGGCTTCTTGCGCACATGCTGGCCTGCGGCATTCCCATCCCGGCGCATGAGGATACGCGCTTCGATCGCTTCGATTTGCTTGTGGCCGATATCGGAGATGAACAATCGGTCGAGGATGACCTGTCCACGTTCTCGTCCCGGTTACGGAGGACAAGAGTGATGTTGGATCGGGCGAACCGCCGGTCATTGGTCTTGATCGATGAGGCCGGAACGGGAACGGACCCGCAAGAGGGTGCGGCGCTGGCTCAGGCCGCGCTGGAGGTGTTGCACGAATCGGGTGCGCGCGTTGTTGTGACGACGCACCACGGAGCGCTCAAGAGGTTCGCACATGGGACACCTGGAGCCTCCAATGCGATGATGCGATTCGACCAGGACTCCTTGTTGCCGACCTATGTTTTGGACGAGGGACTCCCCGGCGCTTCCTACGCGTTCGAGATCGCCGATCGAATGGGGCTCCCCGCGAATGTGGTTGAGCGGGGGCGCAAGCTTGCGGGAGCCGAGCAGGTCTCGCTGGAGCGTCTCCTGTCAGAGCTTCAGTCGAAAAATCACGCCTTGGAATCAGAACTAGAGCGGCAGGCGGAAAATGCGCTCGAAGCGAAGGCCCGCAGGACGCTCCTCGAGAAGAGGCTCTCCGCGATTCAGGAGGAGCGTGAGGCGATTCGTCAGCGTTCCCTCGCGGCGGCTGAGGAGGTCCTGCGGGGAGCCAATGCCGAGGTGGAGCGGGCCGTCCGGGAAATTCGAGAGACTCAGGCCGATTCTCAGGTAACCCGCGAGGCCAGGGCAAGACTGGACGAAAGCCGCAAAGTGGTGGCCAAGGCGCGTAGCAGGTCGCGTCGAAGAGGGTCGCCAAAACTCCAAGAGGCGCCCGGTCCTATCGGGCAAGGTGACCGAGTCCGGATCGGGCCGGACGGTCCAACCGGGGAAGTGCTCGAAACCGACTCCAAGGAAGCTATTGTGGCCATCGGTCCAGCGCACACTCGCGTCGCGGTCTCCCGATTGATCAAAGTAGGTGGCGCCAGGAAACAGGAGGTGTCCGTCAGGGCCATGTCGCTGAGCACCGAGCCCGCTCGACTCAAAATTGACGTTCGAGGGAAGAGAGCGCTGGAGGCCATTTCCGAGGTGGAGCGTTTTGTGGACCAGGCTCTTTCCGGTGGTCTCGATCGCGCAGAGATCCTGCATGGGAAGGGAACCGGCGCGCTCCGAATGTCCATTCACGAGTACCTGGATTCCCGACAGGATATTGCCGCGTTCGAGGAGGCCCCCATCGAGGAGGGTGGTGCAGGAGTCACTATCGTCTCCTTTTGAGGGCATCTCGTCCCTCCAGCAGCTGGATTTGGCACCGCCAACGTTCTTTAGCTCTGTTTGCCCTGGACGGATCGCTTTTTGATCTGCTTGGTACCTGTCTCGTCCCAACTGCCGCATCCTTGCTCAAGACACCCATTTTTTTATTCGTTTTGGTGGCCTCTTTGGTCTCGGGTGCGAGAGCCCAGGTCAGCTCCGACATGATCGAACGACTGACAGCGGCGGTCGACGCCGCCGATGTGGAGGCCCTGCTGGAACTCAGCGGTCCGCGCCTGGAAGTTGGGTTGTTTGGGGCGGCGCGTCTCTACAGCAGGAGCCAGGCCGGCCACGTGCTTCGGGGGTTCTTTCGGGACAATCCAACAGCGCGTCTCTCGATCAACGAGGTGGCCTCCACCGAAAGCGCATGGTATGCCTCCGCGGCCTACCATCGCCCGGCCGACGTCCAGCCCCTCCGCCTTTACCTGAGACTCCGTCTGACTGAGGGCGTTTGGGAGCTTCGCGAGTTCGTGGTATTGCGGCCAGCAAGGTCTTGAACGCCCGTTTTCTAGACCGGGTTGATTCTACTACGCGTTGGGTGGGCCTGGCAGGTCTTTTGGCCCTCGCTGCTCTGGCGGCCACTCTGCTGACTCAACAGCTGAGGGGTCAGATACAGGAGGCGGGTCTTTCCGTAGCGCAGGAGGAGGCCGTTCGGGGCGCACTGGCCTACGCAAGGAACGATTTCGTCAAAATACAGGCGGGCTTGACCGACGTTGCGCGTTCCGTCGCGCTGGATCCAGAGGTGATTCAGGATCTTCTGACCATGGAAGAGGACGAGCAGACGGGGGTGGACAATCTGGTTCGCAGGCTCTCTGAGGGCCGATATCCGCAGCTGGTGTCCGTAGAGATTTATGACCCCACGCCGCGTCTGCGCGCCTGGAACGGATATGCGATGCCGATGGATGACGCTCCAGCGTCCCCGAGTTTTCTCGCAGAGTCCCAGTTCCGGGTCGCACGGGACGGGGAGCAGCGGGTCGCCATCGCCCTCTGGCATCCAGTGCGGGACAACGGGAGAGTGATCGGTTCGGTTCGGGTCATGCGCCTCGTGGAGGTGCGAGTCCCCGTCAGAAATGAATACCTGGAGGACGAGAGTCTCGAGTCTGACTGGAGCCGGAAGACGGGTCTGGTGATGTCCATCGATTTCCAGGCTGACCCCGATGAGGCCGGGGATCGCTTCTTTGATCGGGACGGAACCCCGCTATTGTCTGTGTCCGCTCGAGGCCCCTCTCTCGCGGCCTTGAACGCGAGTTCGCGGCAGAAATACGACGACATTTCTGCGTTCTGGCTTCTCATCATCGTGAGCCTGACCGGCTACCTGGCCCTTCGCGAGATTGGGCGTCGCAATCTCCCGTTTTCAGGCAAGGTGCTGCTGACTGTTGCCGTGTACGTGCCTTGGCGGTTTTTTCTGCTGTACATGCGAGTTCCGGCTCGGTGGCAGCAGGGAAAAGCCCCGTTTTCCCCGCTTTTCGATCCGGCGCACCTGGCGTCGGATGTGGGATTCGGCCTGTTCCAGACGACGGGTGATTTGGCTCTGACGGCACTATTCGGTTTGGCTCTTGGAGTTGGCGCTATCAAGTGTGCGGCTGCCAGTGCCGAAGCGCGACGACCCGAGCCCCTCCTGGCTGGGGTCGTTTTCGGCACGATTTCCGGATCGTTCTTCGCAGTCATTGCGATGGTCGTTCGCGAGTTGCTGATGGATTCGACCCTTGACTATTTCGCTCGCTCCGGCCTGCTCCCTCAACGGCTGGTGGCCGTGGTCTTTGCATCGCTTCTGGTCATGGTTTTCGCTGGTGCTCTGGTGTCTGTGGCCATGGGTCGTGTTGTTCTCCCAGTACGGTCGGAGCGATACCGTTTGGCCGGCTCGGGGGCCATTCTGGGAGCGGTCGGAGTGGCGCTTCTGTCAGGTTGGGTAAGCCCGGCGATGGGGCCGGCTGAGCAGGTCTCTCTCGTAGCCTTCGTAGCCGGGGTCTTCTTGACCGCACTGGTCTTGCCTACGGACCGGTTGTGGCCACCGTCCGCCCTATTTCTACGCAGCATCCTGATGGTGGTGGTCCTGCTGGCCGTAGTCCTCTACCCAGTGCTGGACCAGGGAGTCGAGTCCAAGGAGCGACTCCGGATGGAGGACGCCGTCCGGTCATTCTCGGAGGAACAGGATCCCCGGGCGCTACTGGCCATCGGGCAGGTTCTAAGGTCCGTCCGCGAAGAATTGGATGGTCGACCGGATCTCGCCCAGAATCCCACGGGAGTCGATTCTCTTCTGGAGGACCTGCTGAGGGGTTCGCTCCTGTCTTCCTTGGGTACCTACGAGGTGTCTGTGGCCGTCCTGGACGCGGACGGTGAGTTGATTGGACGAAATACAGCTACCAGGACGGCGGCGGCCCTGGCGAGGGCCCTTCACCAGGATCGTGTGGATCTCGAACTCCTTCGAGAAATCAGATTCGACCGAGGCGAAACCGGGGCGGTGATCGAGAAGATTACCAGTCCGGTGGAATTGGACCGCTTCGACTACATCGGAATTGAGGATACCGAGGATGGCATCTGGGTTCTTGTGAGGGCGTCACAGTCGGAGCACTTGCCCTCCGGAAATACTCCTTTCCCCCGTGTGCTGGTGCCGGCTGGATATTATGGGAGCCTGTACCCCGACCTGTCGATCGCAGAGTTCAGGGACGGGGTAAGGGTCCGCAGCTTCGGGTCCTCCTTCGGGCGGTCTTTCCTGGACCCCGACGTGGCACAGGCCCTGGAAAGTCGGGAGACGGAATGGCGGAGCGAGCGGATCCGAGACCGAACGTACAAGACCCTATACACACGCGGTTTGGCAGACCAGGCTTGGGCGGCCTCGGAAACCTCGTTCGGACGTTCCACAATCGGAGTCCGCCGCGCATCCGCAAACCTTTTCGATCGCCTCTATTATCTCCTGAGACTCACGGTGCCAGGACTGCTGCTGGGTCTCATCGTCTATGTCGGTGGTCTGTGGGCTCGGTGGCGTCGGGGTGAGCTGCCGGCGACGCGCAGCAAATTCAGGGACAAGGTGCTCAATGCGTTTTTTGCCGTAGGGCTGATCGTTGTCGTGGCGATGGGATGGGTGGGCCTCAGAGTCGTGACCGGAGAGACTGATCGGGCCGTGGAAAGTTGGCTTAGGCAACATCTGGACCGGGTCGAGGATGCACTGGCACTTCGAGCCGGATCGGACGAGATGCCCTATCGCGTCCTGGAACGACTGGACGTGGACTCCCTCGCCGCGCAGGTCGGACTGGATCTCAACATATACCTGGGCGTCGAGTTGGAGGCCACCAGCCGCCCCCAACTCGTGAGAGACCGCCTCATCTCCAGAAGAATTCCCATCGAGGCGTACAATGCTCTTTTCGTCTCTGGTTTCCGTTTTGTCAGCGTTGATGAGCACCTGGGCCGGTTCGAATACACAGCAGGCTATCGGGCGCTCCCAGACGAGCAAGGCGTGCCCCGGTATGTGGTTTCCGTCCCAACGCTCCCCGAACAGGAGCGAATCGAAGAAGAGCGGGCCCGAACGGCAGCCTATCTTTTCGGGGCTCTTCTGCTCCTGATGATAGTCGTGATGGTGACTGCGGCGGTGATCGCGAATGCCTTGTCCCGGCCGATTGCGCGGCTGCAGAGAGGACTGCAGACGGTTGCGGAGGGAAGGTTCGAACGGATCGGATCGCTCAACACACGAGACGAAATCAGCGACCTGGTCGGCACCTTCAATTCCATGCAGGACCAGCTTGGCGAAAGCCGACGACTCCTGGCCCAGCAGGAGCGGCAACTGGCCTGGAGAGAGATGGCCAGGCAGGTGGCCCATGAGATCAAGAATCCCTTGACGCCCATGCGACTCTCTGTGCAACATCTACGGCGGGCGTACCCTCCGGCAGACCGGGCATCGCCATTCAAGAAGCTGCTGGATCAGATTTCTACTACACTCATAGAGCAAATAGATACGCTCGTCAGGATCGCAAACGAGTTCTCGTCTTTCGCTCGAATGCCGCTCCAACACCTGGAGCCGCTCGATCTGAATGATGTGATTGGTGAGGCCGTGGCCCTGATGCAGGAACACTCGGCTCCCAAGATTCGGATGGATCTGAACGAAACTCCTCTACCGGTCGAGGTCGATCGCGAGGGGATGAGGAGGCTGTACATCAACTTCATCAAGAATGCCCTCGAGGCTCTCGATCCCTCCAGGCCGGGTCGCATCACGGTGACGTCCCGCAGGGAGGTCGACCCCGAAACCGGCAACATCTGGGCCGTCAGCGCTGTGAATGACAACGGCACCGGGGTGCCCGAGGCTCTCCAGGATCGTATTTTCAACCCTTCGTTTTCCACGAAGACCAGCGGCACGGGGCTAGGACTGGCCATCTCGAAGAACACCATCGAAGAAATTGGAGGCAGAGTCGGCTTCGAGACTGACCCAGGTGTCGGATCGACGTTCTGGGCGCGAATCCCACTCGTAATTGCTGAGGGCGAAGAAGATTAGGCCACCGCCTTCGTATTTTCAGGGACACCACAACTTGGATCACTCGGAATACTGAATGCGCGCACTTGTTGTCGGGGCTGGCGAGGTAGGGTATGACGTCGCACGACTCCTGGCGCTGGAGGAGCACGATGTCGTCGTAATCGACAAGGATGCTGCTGCTCTGGCTAGTGTCGGTGACCGCCTCGATGTCATGACGGTCTTGGGCAACGGCACGTCGGCCCGGGTCCTGAAAGACGCGGGCGCCGAGTCCGCGGTTCTGCTCGTCGCGGTTACCACCGTGGACGAGGTCAACATTGTTGCGTGTATGTTGGCCAACCGACTGGGATGTCAGACCACCATCGCGCGGGTTCGGTCAGGCGAACTGTCCGACAGCGAATCGGTGCTTCACACAGGCGACTTCGGGGTCGATGTGGTGATTCATCCGGAAGAGAGCGCGGCAGCGGAGGTCGAGCGACTGATTCGAAGAGCCGGCGCGTCGGACATCGTTCCCCTCGCGAAAGGGAGATTGCACATCGTCGGATTGAGGCTGGACGCCGATGCGGCGGTTTTGGGCAGCTGCCTGCAGGAGGTCGTGAAACGGCATCCCAATCCACCATTCAGAGTGATGGCGATCACGCGCGGAATCCGAACGATTCTCCCCAAAGGCTCGGACACGCTGCAGCAGAATGATGTGGTTTTTGTTGCCGCGCAGCCGAAGAATGTTCATCACGTCCTTGGCATTTTCGGGAAGCAGGATCAGCGCATCGAGACGATCATGATTCTGGGTGGCTCGCAGGTAGGGGCGAGGGTCGCGCAAAGGCTCTCCCGGGAGAAGCACAAGCATGTGAAGCTCGTAGAGGCGGACCGTTCCCGGGCGCAAGTCCTGTCCGAGGTATTGGATGACGCGCTGGTCATTCACGGAGCCCCGACCGACATCGACCTTCTGGTCAACGAGGGCCTTCCGGACATGGACGCGGTAATCGCGGTGACGGATGACGAAGAATCCAATCTGGTGACCTGCCTCTTGGCGAAACATCTGGGTGTCCGCAAGACGGTGGCCCTGCTTTCCAAAGCGGCCTACATCCCCATTAGCCAGTCGATCGGGTTGGACTCGGCAGTAAATATGAAATTGGCGATTTCGAGAGAGGTTATGGCGCATCTTCGGGCCAAGCACGTTCTGAGTGTTGCCAATATTCGAGGCGTGGACGCCGATATCCTTGAAATCAAGGCCCATCCTCGCTCGCCGGTCACCCTCTCTCCCGTGGGCGAGTTGCGGCTGCCGGCGGGGATCCTGATTGCCGCAGTCGACCACGGAAAAACGCTTGAGATTGCGACGTCCAAGACGCGGATTCAAGCAGGAGACCATGCCTACGTATTCGTTCACCATGAGCACGCGTCCAAGGCCGAGGCCTTGTTCGCCAAGGGCTGATGATCCTTGATCTACGAGCGGTGTTTGGCACCCTGGCGGCGCTGACTGTGTTCGTGGGAGTGGCCATGCTTCTGCCTGCGGCGGTCGGGCTGTATTACGGGGAAGCGGAGTGGTGGTCGTTCCTCGTCACGGCAGCGGGAGCGGTGTTGGTGGCCGGGCCGGCGTGGATGATCTGGGGAAGGGGTGAGGTAGACTCCGTCCGGGTCAGAGAGGGTTTCGCGATTGTTGCGTTGGCATGGGTCGTGATTTCGTTGGTCGGTGCCGTGCCCTTTGTCCTGGGTGGGGTGCTGGAATCCTATACCGACGCGTTCTTCGAGACGATGAGCGGGTTTACGACGACCGGAGCGACCGTTTTCGGCGGATCGCTCACTGCCGCAATCGAGGACGTCCCCAACTCGTTCCTGTTCTGGAGGAGCCTGACTCACTGGATGGGCGGCATGGGAATTATCGTTCTGACGCTTGCAATACTACCCATCCTGGGCGTTGGAGGGATGCAGCTATTCAAAGCGGAGGTGCCCGGGCCGAGCGCCGACAAACTCACTCCTCGCGTGAGAGAGACGGCTCGCCGTCTGTGGCTGATCTACGTCGGAATAACTGCAGGACAGTTTCTACTGTTGCTCCCGGCTATGAGTCCGTTCGATGCCATCAATCATGCCTTCGCGACCATGGCAACCGGAGGCTTCTCCACCCAAAACGGTTCTGTGGCAGGCTACGACTCGGCGTATATCGATTGGGTCATCACCATTTTCATGTTCCTGGCGGGCATGAACTTCGCCTTGCACTTCCGAATGTTGCGGGGCGAAGCGATTCGGGTGTTTCGGGACACAGAATTCCGAGTCTACGCAGCGATTGTGGGCTCGGGCGCCCTCATCATGAGCCTTGCAATCTGGGAGCCTGTCCGGATGCTGCTTCCCGTCGGAGAGTCCGTCGCCGGGCACGCGAGCCTACTCGACGCGCTCAGGTATGGGGCGTTTCAGTCCACCGCCATAGTCTCCACCACCGGTTTCGTCACGGCAGACTATGCACTCTGGCCGCCCATTGCGATCGGCGTGATCTTCCTCCTGTTCTTCGTTGGTGGTATGGCGGGATCGACCGGGGGAGGCGTGAAGGTCATCCGTCACGTCCTCATGTTCAAGAATTCCTTCAAGGAAATCCGGCAGCTGATCCACCCACAGGCGGTTCTCAACGTTCGGTTGAACGGGCGGGTCGTATCCCAGGATATAATGCGGAATGTGCTGTCGTTCATCGTCCTCTACATCGGGATGATCGGCTTTGGCACCCTGGCCATGACCGTGGTCGGCCTGGATCTGCTTTCGGCCTACGGAGCGGCTGTTTCTTGTATCGGCAACATTGGGCCGGCGTTCGGCTCACTCGGACCAGTGGAGAATTATGCCCATGTGCCGACGGCGGGCAAGTGGGTCTTGTCATTCCTCATGATCGCTGGGCGATTGGAAATATTTACGATGCTGATTGTGTTCGCCCCAGCTTTCTGGCGGAGATAGCCCAGGCAACATCTGCCTCTTCGAGAGCAAAGAACTGGGGGTTGGAGTGGAAAATGGGCCAATGAGAGTGGTTTGGCATCGGGCACAAGAATTGAACGGTCGGGCCGTGTCACCACCTACGCCTGCCCGTCAATGTCACCAAAAGAGCACATGGAACGGTTTGCCCGACGCTATCCCGGCGGAGGAATAGCCTGGGAGAACAGCGTGTTCCGGAACTCAGAATCGAACGAGGCGAGTCGTCTCGTGGACGCTGCTGTCGACATCGCTTGGGAGAGACTATTGGATCCTACGAACGCACACCGGGCTGAGCTGTCCATCGGCACCGAGGGCAGGCTCTTGGTATTCCTTCCAACATCCGCGCCGCGAGAGCCTGAGTTGCCGTTGGCCGCCTAAGCAGTAGGTCGGCTGGCCGCTAAGCCTTCAGGCCGGTAAAGTCCCGCCAGCCGAAGTAGTGTAGGACGAATCGCATCTTGTAAGCCTTCATCTTTCCGAATCCGGGGAGCTTGACGAGTCTCTTGGCGATTTCCTGGGCGGATGCGTCGTCATTCCAGATATTTTCTGCGTTTCCGCCGTATTCGTCAACGATCACCCTTGCGACCGACTGCGTGTATTCCGCCATCTTGTTTGTAAACCGATGAACAGCCGGCTTCTCAGCAAAGAGTGTCCGAAACTCGTCGGGGTCGTGGTCCGCGATGCGTTTCATGTTCAAGTGACCGAGTCGCTTCATCAATCGCCCAGGCCCCATGAACGCCTGCTCCGCCAACATGCGCTGGTCATAAAGGAGTCCCAGCAGCGCAGCATTGGGGTAAGTCCGGACGTATGTGTCTACGGCGAGATCACCGGTGAGGGTGCCTTCGGCCCAAAACCTGTTCATCATGCGAACCAGCCCCCCCTCCATGGATCCGTAGTCCAGAGGGGTCAGAGGCGGCGAGTTGGGCTTGAGGTTGCTCATTGTCAGAGGGTGGTTTTTCGTTTCCAGGTAGGACCTTCTGCCGTGTCCATGATCTCGATCCCTTCGGCCGAAAGCTCGTCCCGAATGGCGTCGGCGCGCTCGAACTGGCGACCCTGCCGGGCGGCCTGTCGTTCATCCAGAAGCGCCTGAATTCTCTCGCCCTCAGGATCGATCTGATCGGCAGGCTGAGCCTCTTCGCCGAGATCATGCTCGACGATCCCGAGGAGATCATTGACCCGAACGAACCAGGATTCTACGGCTTCCCCAGACGCTTGGTTAAGATGGGAAGCCATCCCATTAACGAGTTTTACGCCTTCCAGGAAGGCGGCGAACGCCTCTGGTGTGTTGAGGTCATCGCAAAGGGCGGCGAGTATCCGGTCGTGGATAGCGTCCAACCGGGCGCCGACGCGATCGTCTCCGCTCTCCCCGGTGCGGACGGCTTCCGCGGCCAGATTCCGCGCCGCGACCATGCGTTCGCGGTGCTTGACCGATGCCCGGAGCGTGGCCTTGGTAAAGTTGAACGGCTTCCGGTAATGGCCACTGAGGAGGGTCATGCGCAATGCGAGCGGATCCACACCCCACCCGTCGCCTTCGACCGAAGTGAGTTCCCGCACGGTCAAGAAGTTGCCCAGTCGTTTAGACATTTTCTCGCCTTCGACCTTCAGGAAGCGGGTGTGTATCCAATGACTGGCGAAACGTTGGCCAGTCAAGGATTCTGCCTGGGCGATTTCACACTCGTGATGAGGGAAGATCAGGTCTTCGCCTCCCGCGTGAAGGTCAATCGATTCACCCAGGTAGGCCGAGGCCATTACGGAGCACTCGATATGCCAGCCCGGGAAGCCCCATCCCCAGGGGCTATGCCATTGCATGAGGTGCTTCTCGTCCTTCTTCCAGAGCGCGAAATCCCTCGGATCTCTCTTGTTCGGGTCGGACACCACATCGCGAACTTCTTGCGCGAGATTTTCGGCGACGACGTTTCCCGAAAGTTTGCCATAGTCCGGGAAGGAAGGGACCGAAAAGTACACCCCGTCCGGAGTTTCATAGGCATGCCCGCTAGCCAGCAGCGACTCCACGGCCTGGATCTGCTCGCGCATGTGCTCCGTCGCCCGGGGTCGAATGGTAGGCTCTCTGAGATTCAGCTCTGCCCAGTCGCTCAGGAGGGCTTCCGTGTAGTAGCGAGCCAGATCCCAGACGTTCGAGAATCGGGCCCCTTCTCGTGACCGAAGCGCCTTCGCCATTCGGTCCTCCCCATCCGCATCGGCCGCGTCATCTTCGGTCAGGTGGCCGACATCGGTGACGTTGGTCACGTAGGTCACCGCGAGGCCGACGGCTGAGGCGGTCCTGACAAGCAGGTCAGCCGTCAGAAAAGACCTGAAATTCCCGATGTGTGCATAGGAGTACACCGTGGGCCCGCACGAATAGAATCGAAGCTTGCCTTCCTCGAGGAGTTGCAACTCTTCAAGCTGATTCGTGAGCGTGTTGTAGAGTCGAATCTTCGGGACAGAATCCATAGACGGGGCACGGTTGGCAGCATCGAGCAACGCTTCGGGCCTTGCACGGTTCGGATTTGGAATGGGTCCTGTCACGGAATTGTCACGAAAGGACGCCTTTTGGGTGGTGCGCGAAACGCGAATCCAGCACTCGCGTAACGGCGGATAAGTTGGGGGCTGAGGCCCCGGACCTGAATTTTTGAGCAACCTGCGCGTGAGCCACTTCTGGCCTGGACAATGAAACGATTCGTCGCCGTATTTTTCGTCATAATCATCACTGGAGCCGCCGTTTGGAGGTTTACACAAGGTCAAGGAGAAGCGACCACCAGCTACCGATATGTTACCGTGCAATACGGTGACCTGGAGGCGGTAGTCTCTTCTACCGGAAATCTCGGGGCCGTTACGACGGTCCAGGTGGGAACTCAAGTTTCCGGGATCATCAACCGGATCTACGTGGACTTCAATGACCGGGTAAGAGCCGGCCAGCTTCTCGCGGAGATCGATACCACCTTGTTGGTGAGTTCCGTACAGGACGCCCAATCTGCCCTAAATCGGAATCAGGCACAGCGGGACTTCTCAAAGGTCGAACTGGATCGACTCGCGGGCCTCTACGAAATGGACTTTGCCACCGAGGTCGAATACAACCAGGCCGTGTACAACCTCCAATTGGCCGACGCAAACCTGGTTTCTGCCCAGATATCTCTCGACCGAGCTCAGAGGAACTTGGGGTATGCCAAGATTTACGCGCCCATGAACGGGGTCGTGATTGAACGAAGCGTGGAAGAAGGCCAGACGGTGGCGGCGAGCATGTCCACGCCCCAGCTTTTTCTCTTGGCAAATGATCTTTCCAAACTGGAAATAATGGCCTCTGTAGATGAGTCGGACATTGGGCAGATAAAGACAGGGCAGGAAATCAGATTCACTGTGCAAGCCTACGACGAGGAGACTTTCTACGGCTTGGTCCGCCAGGTTCGACTGATGTCATCCATGCAAGACAACGTGGTCACCTACACGGCCGTCGTGACCGTGGATAATGAAGACGGTAAACTCCTGCCGGGAATGACCGCGACGGTGGAATTTCTGGTCGAAAAAGTGACGGACGTGTTCAAAGTGCCCAACGCCGCCCTTCGGTTCCGTCCCACGGAAGCGATGATGGGCGAGTTCAGGGAGCGGATGATCGCCATGCGAGAGGTCCGGCAGGGTGAAGGCGGAGGGGACAGTACGCGGGCGACCGGGCGCAGCGGACGGGGCCAGCAGGGTGAGGGCTCACGCAGCACAGCCGATCGGGGCGGCTTCAGCGGCGGCCAGGGTGGATTCGGCGGTGGTCAGGGTGGATTTGGCGGCGGCGACTCTGCCATGTTGTGGTATCTGGACGAGGGTGGAGACCTGAGCGTGTCTCGCGTGCGGACGGGCCTCTCTGACGGCACCATGACAGAGATCAACGGTCGCAATCTGGTCGACGGGATGGAGATTATCGCTGGGGTCACCGTATCGGATGTTTCGTCAACGGCCAA
>CAYXSE010000021.1:0-23162 GCA_964466675.1 uncultured Rhodothermales bacterium
GCTCCTCCGCGTCCTCACAGGAAACCGTATCGCACCAAGGAATCCGCAGGAACACCGTTTCGATATCCCGATACCCGTCCTCCCGCACCCGAAGTACGTGCAGACCCAGATTAATCTTACAAGGCGCCGATTCAACTAAAGACATTGCGACAAGCTAACTACCTTACACCTCTTATGAAGTCGGGAGCACTCCGGCCGTGGAATTGCACCCACCTCGGTACGACCCTATTTTGGCGCCCTAACCAATCCTCCGCGGCCTATTGCCCACCCGGTACGGCTCCTAACACTCTCTCCGCTTAGCCGCGCTCAAGTTGGCAACTCCTCGAATCACGCGCCGCGATACTTTTGGGTTCGCGCTCGTTCTTACGGCCGCCCTCCTACTATCGGGCCCAGTCGCCCCTCGGCAGGCCCTCGCGCAGACGCTGTCCGCGGGGTCGGGGTCCTCGACCACCAGCAATCCGCTTGACCTTATTCGGCGCCGGCTCGCCGAAACCACGATGGGCGCGAGTCTTCTGCCCATGGAAGGCGTGGTGGACGAAAACGAATACCGGGTCGGGCCGGGCGACTTTTTCACCATCGTCATCGGATCCGTCGAGGGTTCATCGGCCGCAATTCCGGTTTCAGCCGACGGCAGGCTTCCGCTCCCAGAGGCGGGCGGTGTCATGGTGGGCGGTCTGACGCTGGCCGACGCTCGCTCCGTGGCTCTGGACGCACTCCGCACGTCCTTCGGCAATATTCCCGTCGACATCTCCCTTTCTCAGCCACGCCAGTTCTACGTCCACGTTTCCGGAGCCGTCCCGACGCCGGGACGCTACCTCTCCCTCCCTCTCGGACGCGTGTCCTCGGCGCTCGCGCTGGCTTTTGCAGACACCTCCCGAGCCCCGGTCACGAACCCGGACATGCGCCCCTCGATGCGGAATGTCTCCGTAGTCCATCGCGATGGCACCGAAGACCATCTGGACCTGTTCCAGTACTTCTCGGCCGGACAGATCTCCCAAAACCCCTACTTGCAGGATGGAGACGTCGTATTCGTTCCAGGATACAGTCCAGCCTACCAGTCGGTCCAGGTGGACGGCTCGGTACCGTTCCCAGGCGGATATGACGTGCGGCCGGGCGACAATATTCAGGCGGTGCTTCGCGCAGCCGGACTGACCCAGCCCGTCGCCCATGTGGAGACGGTGCGCGTCGTGCGGACGGACGAATCGGGAGCGGCAACCACGCTTTACATCCCCATGGTCTCGACTCAGCGCTCGTTGCCTGCATCGTTGCCGACGCCCTCGGCCCCGAAGGCGCCCAGTTTGGCATCCAGGCCCGCGATCACATCTCGGTCACGCCCGAGACGCCCGCCGGCGGCACGGCATCGGTCGAGGGATGGGTCAACTATCCGGGGACCTACGAAATACAACAGGGCCGGCTCACCATCAGAGACCTCATCGATCGCGCGGGCGGCCTAAGAGACGGTGCTATCGCGTCCTCCGCCTACCTCGAAAGGCGGGTCCTTCCAGATCCATCCCTCGGGCTCAAGGGAGAGAGTCGACTCGCGAACGAACCCGATTTCAGCTCGCTCATCCGCGCAGATACGCTGGCCATTTTGCAACGGCTCCGACTGACGGATCTTGACTTCCTCAGCCGGTCCTATTTCGCCCAAGAACTGAGAACCCAGAACCGAGTCTCGGTGAATCTGGAAGCCGTCCTGGCTGGCAGCGCGGAACCGGTGATTCTCCGGGATGGGGACCGCCTGGTGGTGCCTCGAGACGAACAGACCGTCTTCGTGGCGGGGCAGGTCATCAGACCGGGCTTCGTACTCCACGTCGCGGGGCAGACACAATCACACTACATAGCCGCAGCCGGCGGGCGCAGCATGTTTGCTTCGACGGTATACCTCCTCCGGAGCGGGACCGGCGAGTTCATTCTGGCCGAGAACACAGTGGTCAAAACAGGGGACGTTATTTTTGTGGACCGCAAGACTGATCTGGCCGAGAACGCGGAGATGCAACGACTGGTCATCGCCGAGCAGAGTGTACGTGCGGATGCCAGAATTCGGGTCGCCCAAACGATTGTGCAATCCATTGGCACGCTGGCGACACTCGTCGCCCTCGTTGTCAGCCTTAGCCGCTAGCCGCCCATGGAACCCCTGAAGACAGACGAGGAGCGCCGTAGCGAGGCCGAGACTCAGATCTGGCAGATCCTCGGAACGATGTGGCATCGTCGCTGGCTGATCACGCTTGTGACCGGGGGCATGGCCGTGCTGTCGGTGGTGATCTCGCTGACGCTCCCCAATTATTACCGAGCCGGATCGAGGCTACTCCTCCCCGAATCTGGGGGCGGGGGCTTGGCCAGTGCCATCCTGGGTAACCTGGGCTCGGCCGCCCAGTCGCTTTTGGGCAGTTCCGGCGGGGACTATGTGCGGTACCTGGCTATTCTTCAGAGTCGTAATGTGCTCGAATCCGTGGTCAACGAGTTCGATCTCATCGCGGTCTATGAGTATCAGGACAGCGATACTCCGATGGATGACGCCATCAAGGACCTCGGCGATCTGGTGGAGTTGTACGTCGACAACGAGTATGATTTCCTGTCCATTGAGGTCGTGGACAAAGACCCCCAGCGCGCGGCGGACATCGCAAACTTTATGGTGGGCGAGCTCGACAGGGTCAACAATATCCTCGCGACGCAGACGGCGGGCACCTTTCGCCAATATGTTCAGACCCGGTACGATGAATCTCGGCGGGAGCGCGGCGTACTCCTGGATTCCCTGCGGGCGTTCCAGCAGCGATACGGGGTCTTCGACATGAAGGCGCAGACCGAGGCCTTCTTCGATCAGATTGCCAATCTCCGCGTGACGGTGCTGGAGGCGGAAATCCAGTATGAGGCGATGCGCAGCCAGTTGGGCGACACCAACACGAATGTCGTGGCGCTGGCGGCCGTGGTTGAGGCGGGCAATCGGAAGTACCTGGCTGCCCTGGACGGACGCGAGCAGGTCCTCCCCGTCGCGACACGGGATGTGCCGGATGTCGTGAGAGCCTACCTGGATTTCGAGATGGAACGGGCCATCCAGGAGAAAATCCTCGAGTTCGTAGCGCCGATGCTGGAGCAGGCTCGCTTCGAAGAACAGCGGACCAAGGAATCGGTGCAGATTGTGGACCCGGCCATCGCGCCGGTGAAAAAGGACAGCCCAAAGCGGTCGATCATCGTGGTCTCAGCCACCCTCTCTGCCTTTATTCTTGTGGTTCTGTACGTCCTGGTCATGGCCTGGTGGCAACGCAACAGCACCTATTTCGCTCGGCAGCTGCGGGAGGCGTCAGAGACCGCCGCCGGGGGCTGAGCCGTGGCCGCGCCTCGCCCGGACGGCCTCCTGAAAAATGTCACCTGGCTGGGAATCGGCTCCGCAGCGGTTGCCCCGCTCTGGTTCGGCTTCATCACCTACCTCTGCCTGAGTCAGCTCTCGCCGGAAGCCTACGGCACCATGAACTGGGCGCTCTGGCTGATGACCATCGTGGCGGCGACAACAGACCTGGGGCTCTCCGACTTCGTGACGCGGGAGGTGGCGAGGCAGCGGGACCAGGCTTGGCGGTACTTCTCCAACTTCATCGTCTTGCGAGGCGGCCTCGGGGTTCTGGTCCTGGGATCTGTGTTGGGCATCGCATCGCTGGCGGGTGTGGATCCAGATCGCCTCACCGCGCTCGCCCTGGCCGGTGTCTACTCGGTGTGCATTTTCCTCATCGCGTTCTGCCGGGTTTTCTTCCGGGCGTTTGAGGTACTGAGGTACGAGTCGATGTCGTTGATCTCGGAGAAGCTGCTCGTGCTCTCCGGGGGCACGATTATGCTGTTTGCGACGGGCACCGCGGTCGGGACCCTAGGCGGCATGACGGCCGGGATGGTCGTCGCGGTCGTTGCCACATTGTGGTGGGTCGTCTACCGGATTGCTCCCTTCGAACTGGGGGTAATCAAGCTCTCGTTCCTTTGGGATAATCTGAAAAAGGCCGCTCCACTGAGCCTCTTCGCCATCGCCGTGGTGGCATCGCTCCGCGTCGGACCCGTGATTCTGGAATACTTCGAGGGCGCGGCCGAAGTGGGCCGATTCGGGGCCGCTTTCCGCATTGTCGAGGCCATGCTCCTTCTCCCCGCGCTCGCGACGGCAGCGCTTCTGCCCCGCCTCTCGTCCCTTTGGGGAACGGGCAATGAGGTGCTCTTCGGAGGGCTGGTTCGCCGCTCGCTCAAAATCATCGCCCTCGTCTCCATCTTTCTGGGACTGTGCCTGGCTATCGGCGGCGGCGCGCTGATGAACAAGCTGGTTTCGGACCCCGCGGCGTATGCTGGTGCCGGCCTCTGGCTCAGGTTGCTCGGGCTGGCTTATCCGGCAATGTGCTTGAATTCCGTGTTGTCGGTGGTGCTGATTGCGGCGGATGGGCAGCGCTTTCTGGGCCGATTCCTGGCCTCGGTCACACTCGCCAGCGTACTTTTGTACGCGATCGCCATCAGCCAGTATGGCACCGCCGGGCTTCTGGCGGTGTTCATTGGGACCTCCTTCGCCGTCCTCGGCGCGCTCTACGTTAGGTTCACCCTTCTGACAGCACCCCCGGTGGTGGCATGAGCGCTCGCATCCTACTTTTCGACCTGTACACGGGCGGCCACCATCGGCATTACCTGGAGATGCTCGCGCGCGCCTGGGTTGCAGGCGATCGACCGGGACTCCTGGAGATCGCGGCGCCGGAGCGGCTCTTCGAGGACCATTCTGATTTCCGGACTTGGCTGGCCGCACAGGATCCGGAGCGCGTAGGTGTGATTCCGATTGTATTGCCAAACGCGCTTGGAGAAGGATCGTCGGGGCTTTTTTCGGTTCTGTCGAATGACATGGTTCATGGCCGCGTACTGTCTCAATTGCTTCGAGACCGGCGGCCCGATCACGTGCTGGCGATGTACTTCGACCATGTTCAAGCGTCTTTGACGTTGCGGAGGATTCCGGCCAGACAGAGGAGCAAGATCTCCGGCATCTATTTTCGCCCATCCTTCCATTTCAAGGAAGAATCCCCCGTGACGCGATTCCGCAAGCGACGACTCCTCCAGGCGGCGCTCAGTCACCCGAGCATCCACCGGTTGCTTACGCTGGATCCATTTGTAGTGGAATTTCTCGATGATCCGCGTGTTGTTTGGCTGCCCGACGGTTTCGACCCGACGCCGCCGAGCGTTGCGCCCGACGCCGTGAGGTCGCGGTGGCAGGTGGAGCCCTCTAGACGGGTCCTGCTTTTCTTCGGCGTCGTAAGTGAACGGAAGGGAATCATGCAGGTCTTGCGGGCGCTCCCGAAGATTCAGGGGCCCAAGACCGCACTCATTCTGGCCGGCCGCATCCCGCTGTCAGAACTCCCCGCCGTCAAGACGGCGATCGAGGAAGCGCGGGCCCGATCCGATGTTCAGATCCTTCACGACGACCGGTACGTCCCGGAAGAAGAAATCCAGGACATGTTCAGGGCTGCGGATGCCGCGGTTGTCGCCTACCAGAGACATACCGGGTCCAGCAGCGTGCTCATCCGCGCCGCGGCCGAGGCCACACCGGTGATCGGCCAGGACTATGGCCTCATGGGCCGCCTGATAGAGGAGCATCGCTTGGGACTCGCCGTGGATACCACAGATTCCGTCGCCCTCGCCCAGGCTCTGTCCGACGGCGCGCGAGGACTCCTGAACTTCGACGCCGATGCCAGTGGCGCGTTCGCCGCCCGCAATACCGCCCGGCGCTTCACGGAAACGGTCTTTCGCCAATTGCTCTCCGAGGAGACCGACGCATGAAACGCCTCGTCATTCAATGGCCCCGGCTCGGCCCGTACCATTTGGCCCGCCTCCGGGCGACACACCGCCTGCTGAGTGAGCGCGGAATCGAACTGATCGCCGTGGAGACCGCATCGGACGACGCGATTTACGAATGGCGCGTCGAGCGCGCCGATGAGCCTTTCGAGCGGGTGCAGGTCTTCCCGGGTCGGACCTACGAATCCGTCTCTCCGGCCGAGATGCACGCTGGAGTCGTGCGAAAGCTGGACCAGATCCAGCCCGATGCGGTGGCCATCCATACGTACTCGCTCCCCGATTCCCGCGCCTGCGTGCACTGGTGCCGGACGAATCGCAAGGGCGCTATCGTGATGACGGATAGCAAGGCGGACGACGCTCCGCGCTCGCCGATCCGGGAGCGCATCAAGGCGCGGATTCTCGGCGGATACGACGCGGCCGTGACCGCCGGGAGTGCCTCTCGCGAATACCTCACATCCCTGGGGATCGCCGAGGACCTGATCTGGCTCGGCTACGATGTGGTGGACAACGACTACTTCGCGTCGCAGGCGGCCGCTTCCGCCGACCGGCGTGACCTGCCGGGACTGGATTCGGACGAACCCTTCTTCCTGGCGTCCAACCGGTTCATCCAACGCAAAAACCTGGCGCGCCTGCTGGACGCCTACGGTGTGTATCGGGGCACTTCGACACAGCCCTGGAGACTCATCCTCCTCGGTGACGGACCGCTCCGTTCCGAATTGGAGGCCCGGGCGCCGGATGGCGTCGTTTTCCCCGGCTTCCGCCAGATCGATGAGTTACCCGCCTACTATGCGAGGGCCAAGGCTTTTGTACACACGGCGTTGGTCGACCAGTGGGCGCTCGTGATCAACGAAGCCATGGCCTGCGGCCTGCCCGTCATCGTATCCACCGGTGCCGGATGCCATCGTGACCTGGTCCTGCCCGGGAAAAACGGATTCGTCTTCGACCCTGAGGATGCCGAGGAACTGGCGGGGCATCTCGATTCCATGGCCTCCGCCTCGGATCTGGACCAGATGGGAGAACGCTCCCGGCAGATCATCGCAGACTGGTCCCCAGACCGGTTCGCGGAGTCCATGGCTTCTGCGGCCGAGGCCGCGGCCCAGCGAGGGGACCGCCCTTTCGACCCCATCCTTAGAACGGTCCTGGCAACCATGCGATTGCGCGGCCGTTCGACGACGTCTTTCCACGCCATCGAGTCCTGAATTGGCTTTCCTTCGATCCCGGTTGAAGCAGCTGGCCTCTGCCGCCTCCACAGCCATGTCCCCGGGCGGTCTGCGTGCCATGCGCTCGTGGAAACCATTCAGCTTGACCGCATTCCACCTCCTCCGCCGGCTGCGCGTGGAATCGCCAGAATTTATGACCATCATCGATGGAGGCGCCAACATCGGGCAGTTCGCGCGCGCGGCCCTGATGACTTACCCATCGGCCAACCTGATCGCGTTCGAACCCCTGCTCGAAGAGGCCCAGACCTTACGGAAAAACCTGGCGGACACGCCGCGAGCGACGGTTCTTCAGTCCGCTCTGGGGCCCGAAAATGGCCATCTGCAGTTCCATCGTAACTCCTATTCGCTGTCGTCCTCGGCCCTTCCGCTGCACCAGAATCATCAGGATGCCTTCCCGGACGCAGTCGAAGAGGGCACGGTGGAGGTGCCCGTCGGGAGACTCGATGACTTGTTGGACGATTTCGAATTGCCCAGACCGGCGCTCCTCAAACTGGACCTCCAGGGATTCGAGATCCCGGCCCTCCGAGGCGCGACGAAGATCCTGACGGAAATCGACTGTATCCTCGTTGAAACGGCGTTCAAGCCGCTCTACCAGGGTGAGGCCCTATTTCCCGAGCTAAACGCGTTCCTGGAGGCGGCAGGATTCCGCTTCTCCCGGCCGCTGGACGTCCTGGAAGATCCCAACGGGTCTATTGTCCAGATGGATGCGCTTTTCGTCCGGGTTGAGCCCGGAAATGTTGGCTTGTAACACCAAGCCACCCTCGCGCGTATTGGTATTGCTCCGGGGATTCCGGATGCCCATTCCGCCGCCGTGCCGCAAGCTTCACCCAACGATCAGCCGCGATGAAATCACGACTGCTACTCCTCTGTTTTGCCCTTCTGGCTACCGCCGCTACCGCACAGAACCGGCCGCCCCGCGTATCGAACGCCGTCGATCGCATCGCCGAATTGAGCGTGGACGCTCAAGAATTGGCCTCCGACCTACGCCCCAGTAGCCGCGCCCGCCGCGCCCGCAGGGTGGCCGTGCTCCTGGACCGCGCCGTGGGTCAACTCGAAGACGGCGACGTGGATGACGCCGCCGACTATTTGGATGACGCCTCGTCACTGTTGGATGACATTGCGGATGACCTTCGCGACGACGGCTATGACGGCCGCGCTGACCGGGCCGACGACCTTCGCAGTTCCATCGACGCCCAGGAAAACCTGCTGGATGACATCGCCGATTTTGACGGGTCGGGCTCCATGAGAGAGGGGCGTTACGTGGACGGAGAGCGCGTGGATGGACCCAGGCGGACTCGCCGCGGAAGAGATTGGGAGGAACGCGCGGAAGACTGGGCGGACCGTTTCGAGGACGAAGGTGAGGCATGGGGCGACCGCATCGAAGAACGCGCTGAAAGATGGGCCGATCGTTGGGAAGACCGCTGGAACGGAGATTGGAGCCGGCGTAACGATCGCGACGACTGGCGCCGGCGCAGGAATAGATTCAGGAGCTATGCTCCCGCCTTTGTTGGCGATTTCGGCGGCCGCTGGCCGTACCCTGAGACCTCGGTATACCGATCGATTTCCTCGCTTCGTTACAACCGCGTCGACGGCCTTACGCTTGGCGTCCGCCGGCGGCCGCTGGAGTGGGACTCCTACGACCGGGCCGGAATCTTCGGCCAGGCGTCCTATGCACTTGCGTTGGAGAAGTGGCGATATGAGATCGGCGGAGAGATCCGGCTTGGCGATTCCTACCGGTCCGAAGACTTCGACATCAAATTTGGCGGGTCCTTCCGCCGGCAGACCACGACGAACGACCTCTGGAAGGCTGGTTGGGCCGAGAACACGACGGCTGCCCTGCTCTTCAGGACGGACTTCTTCGACTATTTCCAGACCGAGGGATACACGCTGTACTCGGTCGCCCGACTGACGCCACTCCTTCAGGCCGCTGTGGCTTATCGAAGCGACGACTATTCAAGCCTGAGCAAGAACGCCTCTTGGGCACTATTTGGTGGCGACGGATTCCGTTTCAATCCGGCGGTAGACGAAGGGCGTATGCAGTCCGTGGTGGTATCCGTTGACGGTGGTAGCATTCGCGGGCTTCGGTTTGTGCCTTCGGGGGTCGCTTTCCGGGCCGAAGCCGAATTCGGAGAGTCGTTCGCTGGCGATTTTTCTTTCAACCGCTACGAGGCCGACATTCGCGCCTACATCCGTTCTGGTCGGGACACCGGCCTCGCACTCCGGATACGGGGTGGGTACGCAGACGGAAATGTCCCGCTCCAGAAGACGTTCACGATCGGTGGCGCCGGATCCGTCCGAGCCTACCCGCAGAATGCATTCCGTGGCACCAGTATGCTGTTGGCCAATGCAGAGTTGTCTCTATACGATATCTCGTTGCTTGACGACATCCTCCGTGACATCACCGTATTCGGACTGGCCGACGCGGGCTGGGTCAACGGCCCGGGTAATCTGGGCTTCGACATCGACGACGTGCTACCGGCCGCCGGTTTTGGAGTCGGGCTGAACGACCGTCAGATCCGGTTCGAGCTGGCGTGGCCACTCCGGGATGTAGGCACCGGACTCGAGCCGACGCTTTGGCTTCGGATTAATCCGACGTTTTAGCGGCTTCAGGAAACAAGCCTCGCCAAATCCGCCAGCGGGATGGCCTCGACGGATTCTGAGATCGGGAAAACATCCGCGCCCGGATACACAACGAACGCGCGCTCTGGCTTGATATCGCGGCACGCGCTGTGGAACCCCCGCCTTGGCCGAGGGTCCAGACTGCGCTTCACTTCAATCGCCCAGGGTCGCCGGCCCGGTAAACGAAGGATCAGATCGATCTCGGCACCGCCGGACGATCGGTAAAAAAAACTCTCGGTTCCGTCGGGAGCCAGAGACAGTAAGTTTTCGATCACGAAGCCCTCCCAGCTCGCGCCTACTGCCGGATGTCCAACGATCTGCTCCTTGTTTTCGAGATCGAGCAAAGCATGGAGGATTCCGCTGTCCCTCAGGTAGATCTTCGGGGCTTTCACCAGGCGCTTGCCCGAGTTGCCATGCCACGGACTGAGACGGCGAACAAGCAGCAGGTCGACCATAAGGTCCAGATATCGGGCGACTGTCGTCCAGTCGGCACCAAGGCTTCGTGCCAATTGAGCAGCGTTCAGCGGGCTTCCCTGAAGATGTGCCAGCATGGTCCAGAATCGGCGGAGCGTCTCGGCGGGAACCCGCGGACCAAGTTGAGGAATGTCCCTCTCGAGATACGTACGGATGAAATTCCTGCGCCATCTCACGCTGGACTGTTGCCCTCTGGACAGGTAGCTGTCAGGAAATCCGCCGCGCACCCAAAGCTGGTCCTGCTCTCCACTCAGCGTTTCGAGCACGTTGAATGGATTAAGTTCAGCGTAGGCGATCCGGCCCGCGAGCGATTCCGCCGACTGCTTCAAGAGATCGATCGATGCAGATCCGAGCAGCAAAAACCGACCGGATCGTCGTCCCCGCCTCCTTCCAGCGTCGATGAGACCCCGTAGCGTCTGGAAGAGGCCGGGCATGCGATGCACCTCATCGATGATCACGAGCCGATCTTCGACCCCAGATAGATACAGTTCCGGGTCAGAAAGCTTGGCCAAATCCGACGCAAGCTCCAAGTCGATATAAACCGATGGGCGCTTCGCCGCTATCTCCGTGGCGAGGGTGGTCTTGCCGACTTGGCGCGGACCGAGTAGCGCGACCGCAGGAAACTCCTCTAGTAACGTGTTGAGAGTCGCTCTGAGTCTTCGGGGTATCATCGGTCGCGAATCGGATCTATCCTTGCAATATCAGGATCACATCCTGATATTGCAAGGTTACGAAACCGAAACCGACGTCGCCGAGACTCAGTCGACTCCTTCGGTGAATCGCTTCAGGAAGGGCGCAGCGGCCATGGCTACGATGCCGGCGGCGCCGACAATCAGCGCGACAGTCGAGAACAGCTGTCCGTACGGCATGGTCCCCAGGCTTCCGGCCACCTGACCCGCTATCAGGTTCCCCAGCGCCGATCCCACGAACCAGATGCCCATCATCTGACCCAAACGGTTCCGCGGCGCGAGCTTCGTGATCGAACTCAGGCCGACCGGAGACAGGCATAGCTCCGCGACCGTGTGGAGGAAGTACATCACAACCAACCAGGCCATCGAAGCGCCGGCCGCATCGGTGGCGTTCGACGCGCCCCAAGCCACAACGAAGAACCCGGCCGAGAGACCCAATAGGCCGAGCGCAAACTTATAGAGGAACGACGGGTGCTTGTTGATCTTGGCCAGGAACAGCCAGAGGGAGCCGAAAATCGGAGCGAAAATGATGAGGAACGTCGAGTTGACCGACTGAAGCCAACCAGCCGGTATCTCGAAACCACCGATCATTCGGTCCGTGAGCCGATCGGCGAATAGGTTCAGGGAAGAACCAGCCTGCTCGAATCCAGACCAGAAAATGGCACTTAGGATGAAGAGCCAGAAGATGATCCCCAGCCGCTTCTTTTCCTGCGCGGTATGGCCTCCGGCCACCAACAGGTAGACGAAGTACGCACCGACGAGCAGCAGAATCGATGAACCGAGGCCCGTCGCAATCTGCGGTAGCGTGAGGGGCAGCCTGCCAGACGAAACCAGCCAGGCAAACAACGCCAGCGCCCCGGCGGCCGAGGCCACCGTGATGTAGAATTTCCGGGATAGTGCGGCCAGGCCTTCCTGATCGAGATCCGTGTTGAGTTCGCCCAGACCACCCAGGTGCTTGTATCCCAACCGGTACTGAATCAAGCCCAGAACCATACCGACGCCGGCAATGGAGAACCCATAGTGCCAATTGATCCCTTCGCCGAAATAGCCCGTAATCAGTGGCCCCAGAAACGCTCCCAGGTTGATGCCCATGTAGAACACGGAGAACCCGGCATCGCGCCGCGCGCCACCCTCTGGATACAGATCACCGACAATCGTGGAAACATTCGGCTTGAGAAGCCCGGTCCCGATCACGATCAGTATGAGACCCCCGAAGAAGAACGATGTTGATGGAACCGCCATCGCGAAATGCCCAGCCGCGATGATGCAGCCTCCCACAAAGATTGCTTTTCGCTGCCCCCAGATATTATCCGCGACCCATCCTCCAGGCAGCGCAAGCAGGTAAACCAGTGCGGTATATAGACCATAAACGGCCGCGGCCGTCACTATGTCGAATCCCAGGCCGGGGTTGTCTCCGAGGGTGGTGGCGGTCATGAACAGAATGAGCAAGGCGCGCATTCCGTAGTAACTGAACCGCTCCCACATCTCCGTGAAGAAGAGGGTGGCCAGGCCGCGGGGGTGGCCGAAAAAACTGCCGCCAGCGGCCTGGTCGCTTCCTGGAATACTCGTGTCGGCCATCTAACTGAGGGGTGAGTTATTGGAACGTGCGCTCCCAGCGAATCGCTGTGGGCAAGCGCTCAAGACTTCGCAAAGATAGAAAAACGTCTCCAGGCATGTCTCAGCCAATAATTCAGCATGCCCCGAGCCCCGTCGACGTATCTTTTCTGGCCCTGAGAGCACCTTTTGCCTTGTTATGACGACTTCAGATTCAATACAGAACCGCGCCGACACGCACGGTTACCGTTCCCACACCTGCGGCGAATTGCGGACCGCTGAGATCGGCAGGGAAGTGGTCCTCAAAGGCTGGGTCGACACCCGGCGCGACCTCGGCGGCGTGGTTTTTATTGATCTCCGCGACCGCCACGGCCTCACCCAGATCGTGTTCTCTCCGCAGGACGATCAGGCGGCGCTCAATGCCGCGGAGGCGCTTCGCGGCGAATGGGTGATCTCCGTCAAGGGCAGGGTCACGAGCCGGTCGGAGGAGACCGTCAATCCGAAGCTTCCGACTGGTGGCATCGAGGTTCGGGTGGACGAGTTGATCATTCTCAACCGCTCGGAGACGCCCCCCTTCCCGGTGTCATCGCACGAGGAGAAGGCACAGAACACGAGCGAAGACCTGAGACTCAAGTACCGGTATCTGGATCTCAGGCGGCCCCAACTGCGCGACAACATCGTCCTCAGAAGCGAACTGTACCAGTCCGTACGCAGGTTCTTCCACTCCAACGACTTCCTGGAGATTGAGACGCCTGTTTTGATGAAGTCTACGCCCGAGGGCGCCCGAGACTTCCTCGTGCCTAGCCGCGTGCACCCTGGCAAGTTCTTTGCGCTTCCCCAGAGTCCGCAGACTTACAAGCAGATCCTCATGGTGGCGGGTATGGACCGGTACTTCCAGATCACGAAGTGCTTTCGTGACGAGGATCTTCGTGCCGATCGGCAACCCGAGTTCACGCAGATCGACGTAGAGATGACTTTTGCGACGGAGGAGCTCATCTACGAGACCTTCGACCGCATGATCGCCAGCATCTGGAAGGACCTGAAGGGCGCCGAGATTGCTCTCCCCATCCCTCGGCTGACCTACGCCGACGCCGTGACGCGATTCGGCTCCGACAAGCCTGATCTCCGTTTTGGGCTGGAAATCACCGACATCAGCCAGGCCATGGCCGGAAGCGGTTTCCGGGTGTTCGACAATGTCTTGGAGAGCGACGGCCGCATCGTGGCGATTGTTGTTCCCGGTGAGGGCGGCCGCGGCCGGGGCGCCATGGACCGGCTGGACAAGGACATCGTTCGGAAGAAAATCGGGGCCGGTGGACTGGTCTATTTCAAATTGCCTGCCGACGGCTCGGAGACCTATTCGAGCGTCAAGGCCGAAGTTCTCCCGGCGGCGTCGGTGGCGAAAGCCGTTGCCGCGGTCGGCGCGGAGGCCGGGGACCTGGTATTGGTGCTGGCCGGTGCGGCCCCCAAAGTGCACCTCCAGCTGGGCGACCTACGCCTGCACATGGCGCGGGACATGAAACTGATCTCGGACGGCCCAGACGGTCCGTGGAATTTCCTCTGGATCACCGAATTTCCGCTCCTGGAATGGGACGAGGACGGCGGACGATTCCACGCCATGCATCATCCATTTACCTCGCCGCTGGATGAGGACATGGACAAATTGCAGTCCGATCCCGGCTCCGTCCGAGCGCGCGCCTACGACATCACCCTGAACGGCAACGAGATCGGGGGGGGGTCGATCAGGATCCACAGCGCAGACGTCCAGAAGCAGATGTTCGCCGCACTCGGGATCGAGGAGGAAGAGGCGCAACAGCGCTTCGGATTCCTGTTGGATGCCTTCCGCTTCGGCGCACCGCCCCATGGCGGAATCGCGTATGGCCTGGACCGGATCGCGATGCTCCTCACCGGCGCGACCTCCCTTCGCGACGTGATTGCCTTCCCCAAGACTCAGAGTGCGCAAGAGCCTATGGTGCAGTCGCCGGATCTGGTGGACGCGCACCAGTTGACGGACCTGCACATCGCCGTGGTAGGTGAGGAGGAGGGCGCCAGCTAGCGCGTTACCACCAGCGTCTTGCCGCCGGCCGGCTGCCCCGCGGACTCAAGCCGGTACATGTAGGCCCCAATAGCCAGGTCCCCGGCATCCCAAGACACTTCGTACTCGCCCGGCGCTCGCACCGCGTCCACAAGCGTGGCGACTCGCCTTCCGAGTATGTCGTGAACGGTTAGAGTCACCCGGCCAGCCGCGGCCACGACGTAGGGAATAGTGGTGTTGCCGTCAAACGGGTTGGGATAATTCTGGTCAAAACCGGTGTCGGAGGGCAATGCGGGATCGGCCACGCCCACATCCGACCCCGCCCCCCAGAAGTACTCCAACATGTCATCCAGAGTGGCCCGCCAGGATCCCCAGGAATGACTTTCGTTCAGAATCAGCGTCTCGAGTTGGTAGTTTTTGGCGCGGAGAATGCCGTTCATTCGCTCGGCGACCGGGGCGACGTCGTTGATGGTCCCCCAGGACATGTGGATACGAAGATCGCGTCGCGACTCATTCTCGTAGTCGTCGAATATGCGGCTGGCCACCTGGAACGCCGGCGACTGAATGCCCAACAGGTAGAACGCATCCGTCCTCCGAGCCCCGAAATAGGCCGCATTCAGGCCCCCAAGGGAAGTACCCATGATGGCCCGCGCCCACCGCGTGGCGTGGGTCCTGTAGGCTCCGTCGATCACGGGGATCAGCTCATCGGCCACAAAATCCGCGAAGGCCGGATTCTCCACGTATTGGCTGCCACGAAGGTTGGTTCCGTTGACTCGGGGATCGATGAAGACCGCCATGACAGGCACAATCCGCTGCTCCCCAATCAGATTATCCAGCACGATGCGCATGCTCCCCAGGAAATCGTTGGCATACTCGTGCCCATCCGTCACGTAGATGACAGGCAGGTCGGCCAACTGCTCCGAGTCGTACCCGGGCGGCGTGTACACCCGATAAATCACGGTATATCCGAGCTTGGTACTGACCAGGGTTCGATTGGACGAAGAGTTACCCGACGGCCAGCCCGGTCGACGATCCACCCAGGGTGAGGGCACGTAAGCCGGCATGCGAAGCTCAGAATTATCGCCAAAACCACCGCGCTGCGTCAGCGGGTTTTCTGGATCGAGAATCCAGTCGCTTCCGTTCCTGACGATTTTATAGTCCAGCCGGGCATCATCCGGAAAGCGATGCTCGCGGATCCAGACGTTGGATGGCGCCAGCTGCGTCGCTATACCACCCGACGGATTCCAGCGGTTGAAGTCCCCGGCAAACTGGATGCCGGAGGCGCTTCCGCGGTACAGGAAGGCCATCGAATCTCCAACCGCGAACGGAATTCGGCCGTTCGCTTTCAGGCCGTCCCAGAATGTGGTTAGCCTTGTGTTGCGATCGGTGGCGTCCGCGATGCTTGTCAGCGTGGTCAGGGAGTCTCGGAACGTCTTGTACGATGAGAATTGAGCCGACGCCTGCGGCACAGCCAGCGTCGGTGTCAACACCAGGAACGCGAGCGCCGCCCATGCTGTGATCCGTGCACTGCTTAAGATGTTGGTCAGGGCTATTATAGGATGGACCTTCCGCCGCATTTTCTTGTCCGTGGTTGTGAAAGAGTATCCGTCCCCGCGGCGTTTGCCGCAAGAGCCTTCAGCTGTAGTTGCCTGGGGCGCGTCCTTCGATTGGGGCGTGTGGGAGAAGCTCGTACGTGAGAACGGAGTGACAGTTGACCGTCCGCGCGGGTCTGTGCACCCGGTGCATGGCGAGATTGTCTACCCCATCGACTATGGCTTCATCAATGGGACTGTGTCGTCCGATGGTGAGGAGATCGACATCTTTCTCGGCACCTCGGATAGAGGCCTGGTGGGAGCGGTCTGGACCGTCGACTACAGAAAGGGCGACCAAGAATGCAAGTTTCTCTTGGACTGCACGCCCGAAGAGATCTATCTCGTGAACGGCTTCCTGAACTTCGACCGGTCGTTGATGGAAGGAATCCTGGTCATGCGGCGACCCATGAAAGCGATGTGGGACTCACGCTGACTCTGACTTTCGCGAACGGAGCCAGAACCAGGACACCGGCACACCGGTCAGCAGAAACGCCACGTCCAACAGCGTAGCCTCCCAGGCAAAAATCCCGCGAGCGACCAGCATCGCGACAATCGACAGCAAATAGATGCCCAAGACCCAGGGGTACCCCGGAATCTTGTAGGCGATATCGTCCCCCAGGCCCTCTCTCCTGAATTTGAACAGCGCTATCGCGGTGAGCCCGTAAAAGACCAGGACGCCGAAGACCATGCTGGCGACGATGGCCGCAAAATTGCCGCGTGCGATGAGGATGACACTGGCCCAGATGACATGGACCAGAATGGCTCGTGACGGTGTCCTGAACCGCGGATGCACCCGATCAAGCCACCGGAAGAAGAGTCCATCCCGGGCCATGGCGTAGTAGACTCGGCTGGATGCCATCAGGGTGCCGTTCATGCTACCCAGGGCGGATATGATCACGAGGATGGCCACGATCCCGGCTCCCGCAGGGCCTACCAGTTGTCCGGCCACGGCCGCCGCGGGGGTCGATGTCGCGCGGAGCCCTTCGACGCCCAAGACCCCGTAGTACACGGTGTTCACGGACCAGTAGATAACGAGGACGATGGTCAGGCCAATAATCATCGTCCGAGGCATGCTCTTCCTCGGGTTTTTCATCTCTCCGGCCACGTAGCCCACCCGATCCCAGCCGGTGTAACTGAAGATGATCAGGAATAGCGCCGCGATCAGATTGCCCGCATGGCTCAGACCGGTGGTCGTGGGGGCCATCTGCTGAAACTGAACGTCGACCGACTGCAGGAGGAGAAGCCCCGCCGCCGCAAAGATCAGGAGTGCCGTCACCTTGACGGCGGTAGAGAACTTGTTGATCAAACTGGCCCAATGGACCCCGAGGAGGTTCACGACGCCCAGTATTATCAGGAGTCCCACGGCGATCGCAGAGCGGGGTATCCAGGGGACCGGGATGAAGAACCCGATGTAGTCGGCCGCGATAATGGCCAACCCCGCGCTCGAACTCGTACGGATGACGAAAAGCTGCGCCCATCCGAACATAAAGCCCGCCCATGGTCCGAAGGCCCGTTCGATATAGACGTACTCGCCCCCGGTAGCCGGGAGTCTGGTTCCCAACTCGGCATACACCAGGCCCGAGACCATCGCGAACACACCGATGCCTATCCAGGCGAAGGCCGCTGCGGAGAACGTGGAGAGGTGCCCGGCAATCAGATAGGGCGTGGAATAGATGCCCGTGCCTATGATGATGCCGATGAGCAGCGCGACACCGTCCCAGGTCTTTAGGGATTTTCTGAGTGTCGGTTCTGCGTTGGGAGCGTTCATGCGGGAGAATAGCGATCGGCGCAACTTCGGCGCTGCTTGTTCAGTTGAACTTTTTCAAGTTTGAAAGACCTCACCTGAGTCGTAATTCCGATGGCCTACTTCTTTTCGAAGACCCTGAATCTTTCCATGGACGAAGCAGACGCCCTGGTGCGTGCAGCGCTTAAAGAGAAGGGGTTCGGTGTCCTGACCGAGATCGACATCAAGGCCACCCTCAAGGAGAAGCTGGATGTGGAGTTTCGGCCCTACCGGATTCTCGGCGCCTGCAATCCGCCCCTGGCGTATAAGGCGCTCCAGTCAGAACCGCATATCGGGCTGATGCTTCCCTGTAACGTGATTCTGCAGGAGGCCGACGGCGGTATCGAGGTAGCCGCGGTGGATCCTGTCGCCTCCATGCAGGCCGTTGAGAACGACTCGCTGGGCGAAGTGGCGATGGATGTACAGAACCGGCTTCGCGAGGTGGTGGAGGGGCTGTAGTCTCGTCTAGCGTTTCGCGGCAATGGCCTGTACCTCGAAGCGAGCATCGAACAGCAGGGGGCCGGATCCGATGAAGGCGCGGGCAGGATACTCGGCGGTGAAGTAGGTCTTGTAGACGCTGTTGAACGCCGCGTAGTGAGAGACGTCTGAGCAAAACACCTGGACCGAGACCAGATCATCCATGGTCATTCCCGCCGCCTCAAGGGTGGCCTTGACGTTGTCCAGCACCACACGGGCCTCCTCTTCCGCGGTTTCAGGCACCTGCCGGTTGCCGACGAGACCGATCGTCCCTGAGAGGTAGAGCGTGTTGCCCACCATCACACCACCACTGAACGGGAGTGCCGTAGAGTCGGCGGCTGTGTTCGCCTCGATGTATCGTCTCGCCTCCTGTGCAGTGGAATCAGAAACCAGCGCGAGTGTAAAGACGGCGACGAGGAGGAGGGAGAGGCTGCTCTTGAACATTGGTTATCCTTGTTTCGGGTGGTGGGCAGGGAGAGTTGGACTATAATAAGGCCGGACGACGTTGTTCGAGATGACCTTCACTTCACGATAAGACCGCGTTTCCTACCCTCGGCTTCAGTCGAGGGGCTTCCACGCGACTGCATTCGCATGAGGCGGACATTCAAATGAAGCGATTTGTCGCAGCTATTCTGGATGTGCTCCTGCTCCCAGCCACGTTGGCGTCGGGGGTTCTGCTTAAGCTGGTCCGACGAATCGGATTTCGAAACCTTCCGCGCAATCGCGGACTGTTGCTCAAGGTCGGAGTGATTCCGGTCCGGGATCATTACTACGAACCGTTTTACAGGGCGTCGGCTCTCAGTCGCCTCGCTTCCGAACCACGGCCCATCGGCGGAATTGATTGGAACATCGAGGGGCAACTCGAGCTGCTGAAGGACTTCGTTTATGCCGGCGAACTCCAAAGCCTGCCCGCGAGAAGCGACGATCCTACAGTCTATTGCCTTGAGAACAACACTTTCGCGAGTGGAGATGCGGAATTTTGGTACCAAATGGTGCGGGCCCAAAAGCCATCGCGAATAATCGAAATCGGGAGCGGAAACTCCACGCTCGTGGCTAGACTCGCCATCTCGGAAAACGAGAAGGAGCGGCCGGACTATTCGTGTGAGCACATTTGCGTCGAGCCGTTCGAAATGCCATGGCTGGAGCAAGTCGGAGTGAAGGTTGTCCGATCAAAGGTGGAAGATCTGGGATTCGAGTTCTTCGATGACCTCAAGGGCGGCGACGTGCTGTTCATTGACTCCAGTCATGTCATCCGACCTGAGGGTGACGTTCTGTTCGAGTACCTCGAACTGCTCCCCCGACTCAACTCAGGCGTGATTGTGCACGTTCACGACATTTTTAGCCCCCGGAACTACCTGCAGGAATGGCTCAGCCAAGATGTTCAATTTTGGAATGAGCAGTATCTGTTGGAGGCTTTCCTTGCCTTCAATGGCGCCTACGAGGTCCTCGCCGGTGTGAACATGCTGAAAAACGATCACTATGATCGTCTGAAGGCAGTTTGCCCGCACCTGACCCGAGATCGTGAGCCTGGGTCGTTCTATATGCGTCGTATTTGAGAATGCTGGGACCCGAGACCGTTTCCCGACACGGTTTTCGAGAGTCCACCCAAGCTTTCCTCCTCGACGCCGCCGAGCCAGAAGGAAAAACCTTGACCCAATTCTCGCAGTCGCCGGGAATCCGGATGCGCCCGTGTTTCGTATTCTTCCTTTTGTGGCGAGTGCTGGGGCACTGCACAAGAACAGCCAAGATCCCGTAGCTCAGCTGGCAGAGCATCTGACTTTTAATCAGAGGGTCCCTGGTTCGAGCCCAGGCGGGATCACCATCGAAAGCGTCCTTTTCATTGCGAACTGGACGCTTTTTTTGTTTATCCGAATGCGCCGACTCGCACTGAGCGGCACTAGGTTACAGCGCACCAAAATCGTCTCGGACTGCTCTGGCGATGAATTCAGGGCCGCTGTCGGACCGGATGAAGGAAGGGCCCACCTCTGGCCAACCAATTCCCTGCCCTGGCACCGGTCTGCGATCTTCCGAAATGTGAACAACCGAAACTATTTCCGCCCAGGTGAGCCGAATCGATCGACAAATGCACACTTCCTGATAGGAGCCATCTCCTGTTACTTCAAACGAAAATACGGACCGAGCCCATGACCAACTCCATTTCTGAGAAGAGGACTCTCACCGGGTTCTGCTGTGCTTTGCTCCTCGGGCTTTGTGTATCGCTTCCTTCATCCGCTTCTGGTCAAATGGTCCGAATTGAAACCACCGTTGAAGACTTTGTCACAACGGGATTCATGATTGGCTGCCCCAGCTCGGATGGGGACGCCGCATTTGTCATGGATCTGATGCGCGTGGACTTCACAGATGAGCAAGTTGACACATTGATCGCATTGCTGGACGCATTCGAAGCGGAACATGGAGTCACGATAAACTCCAGAACACACGTCATTGATTTCACCACAGCTTTTGACAATATCCGGACCATTTCTCGCGGCCCGCTCGACAAGGACGGAACAGCGCTCTGCAATTTCCTGAAAACACTTCAGAAGTAGTTCATTTTCATTTCTCCAGAAAGGTCTACCCACATGAAAGCCCCGTCTCGAAGCCATGTCTGGCTCCTAACTTCTCTTGTTTGTTTTGCCCTGATGTTCGCTGGAACATGGTCCAGTGCTCTCGGCCAATCAAGAACGCCGAATCCGGATCGATCAACCGTCATCGGGAATATCAGCAAGGCCAATCTCCAAGCTAAACTTCCTGGAGCGACAATTACCGAACTCGGTACAGACCGCTTGACAGGCAACAAGATTTATGAAGTGAAGGGAGGGCCTGAAAACATTGAGAATCTGTTGAGTCGAGATGCCCAGATCGCTCATGTAGGTCGGCACAGTTCTTTTTCAACGCAGCAATTGGAAGCGATGGAAGAACTCATTGCTTCAACCCTTTTGTATCACGGAAACCTGACTTACGGTTCAGGTCTCTCGAGACCGGGTCAGCCCAATCCCAAAATCGACATGTGCTGGGTTTGTAGGGCCTGTAGCGAACCCTCACCTCCGCCGATGATGCCTGCTGGATTGCTGCCAGATTGCCCCAAACCAGACAACCTTGATTCGTTGTACGACGAGTGGGCCAAGGCGGCTGCCTTGACACAGGTGCTTACGGATTTGCTCAACACATACAACTTCTTTGACTACTGGCGAAGTGTTGGAGGCATGCTTAAGGACATGGTTAGCGCGGCTGGCCTCCTTCTCCCGGGAGCTGGAACAGTTCTTTCGCGTGGGATCAATATGCTGTTGGATATGGCTGCCAGTGGAGTCTTGGATACGATGATGGATGAAATGCTCGATCAACTGGGCTTGGACAATCTGAACTCGAAAGGCGCCATATCGGCGGCATTGAGTGAAGCCAACTCGAGGCGAGTCGAAGCGCATCAGGCCTATCAGGCGGTGCTATTGGCCTGGATCAACTGTAAAAACAACGTCAATCTGGAAAACGTCACACGTCAAGCCGACCTGGATGCCTGGAATGCAGTCAAAGATCAGTACTTGAAGGATTGGGAAGAATATCAGACCTGCATGAACAGTCCCACACGCTGCAGCTACCAGGCGTGCAAGTAAGGAAGCCAATAAGATGAAAGACGCCATGGTCCGATATGCAGTGACACTGATCGGCGTGTTGTTGTTGGGTGGTGCCTCACAATCAGGCAAATGTCAGGGGTTCAAGTACACCACAACGACCACCATTGAACTACCCGGGAATCTGGGAGGGCTGCTCAATGCTGCCGCCTCGCTTACCGGATTGAATGCCTTGGAAGAAACCGTGTCTGTTCTGGCTGACAGGATGCGCGTCGACAATGGCGGTACCTCGACGATCACAGATCTGGAGTGGCAGACTGTTACCCATCTTGACCACGAAGAAAAGACGTTTCGAACTGAAACGTTTGACGAACTCCTCTCCCGACTTGATGCTGCGAAAGGTCAACTTGATCTGGCCGCCTTCGCCGCGGAAGAAGTGGCGGAAGTAGGAATTGAAAGCACTCAGGATAGTCCGGAGAGTTCGGACCCTTCCCAGGGTGGTGTGGATCGAAATGTTGTTTTCGACTTCAATACGGAGTGGTCCGGGCAAAAAAAACGCATCGGCCGCCACGGTGCAGAACAAGCTTACTTCACCCTGCAGGCCTCATCAAACCGAACGGAAGGTGACTCCAGCGAATTAAACGGTACGTTCGTGGTACTGAACGATATGTGGATCGCCAAAGAGGTTGAAGGCTATTCGGTATTGGAATCGTTCCAGATCAAAGCGAGTGAGATGATGGGAGTCGCTCTTTTCGGGAAGGGAGGACTGGAAAACCTCCAATCTCTCACGTTGAACGACCCGAGAATCGACGCAATGATGGAATCTGTCAAGGAGGAAAGCCAAAAAATCGAAGGCATTCCCATTGTCATGGACACCTACCTCGTCCTGGTGCGTGAAGATCAAACTTTTGATCGGAATCTGGTCCTCCAGGAGGACGCTCCAACGAAGTCCAGACTGAGAGGCCTGTTCAGCGCAGCTCGTAGCGCCGTCAGGGATGGTTTGGTAGAATCGAACGACTCTGGGCAAAATACCCTGGTGCGTATATCGGTTAAACTGTCCGGCTTTTCGAGCAGTGGCATATCGCCGGAAGACTTCAATATTCCGGACGAGTATGTAGAAACAGGCTTGGACTAGTCTCCCAGCCGGAGGGTCACCCGCCCGAGAGCATTGCTTGTCCCTGATGGCGAGAAAATGAGCAGCATTCCTTCCGAGGCTTCAGGCTCCAGGACTGGCAGCGTAAGGGACTCGCTGATCCTGAATTGAGTTATCAAGTCTCCCTGGTGAATGGCGGCACCTTCAACCAGATACACGCTCTTGCCTGGCCTTTCCGGGGCGAAGAAGACATCGAAATTGCGC
>CAYXSE010000022.1:0-22971 GCA_964466675.1 uncultured Rhodothermales bacterium
GCCCAGCACTTCGGTCACGCCTTGCACGGTTTGCAGGTTGAATTTGACAATCCAGTCCTGCATCGTGCGAAGTTCTTCCAGAGAGTACTCCCCGGTTTCGTCATCCAGGTAGTAGAAGAGAACGAGGCCCATTCCCGTGGAGATGGGGCCCATGGCCGGCTCACCAAATCCCTCGGGTATCTGCTCGCGGGCTTCCTGAAGCCTTTCGTTCACGAGTTGGCGAGCGAAATAGATGTCCGTGCCTTCCTCGAAGTAGACGTTCACCACGGAGAGGCCAAAGTTGGAAATGGAGCGCACCTGCTCGAGTCGTGGCAGGCCGTTCATCGAGACCTCGACCGGATACGTCACATACTTTTCGACCTCTTCAGGAGCGAGACCCTCGGTCTCGGTGAAGATCTGAACCAGGGAAGGGGACACGTCCGGGAAGGCGTCAACCGGAAGCTTGAGGTAGCTGTAGTATCCAGCCACCATGACCAAGGCGGCCATCACCAAGATGAGTAGTCTGCTCCGCAGAGAAAACTGAATAAGGCTGTTCATGGGGTTACCGATGTGGTTTTAGTGGTTGTGGCCGTCGGACAGTTCAGCCTTCCCCATCTGCGACTTTAGTACGAACCCCCCTCGGGCCGCGTATTCCTCGCCAGCTTCCAGGCCGGACGTTATCTCCACCTGAGTCCCGTTCTCTCGGCCCGTGCTCACCGCGCTGAACTGGAAGCCGTCTACTGTTCTCACAAAAACGCCCAACTGGCCTTCTAGGAGGTGAAGAGCGGTAGTTGGGACACTGACAGCCACCTCAACGCTACTCGTGCTCACCGCTCCGCTGACGAACATGCCAGGGCGCCAGAGTCCATCGGGATTGGGCAATACGATTCGGGCAAGCGCCGTTCGTGTTTCTTCCCCGACAATCGGGCGGACGTAGGAAATCGAGCCCACGGCGTCGGGAAGACCATGGCCTGCCGATATCACGACCGCCTGCCCCTCTCGAATAAGAGCCAGGTCACTCTGATAGATGCTCAGGTCGACCCATACTTGGCTAAGATTGGCCACGTCGAATGCGGATGCGTCCGAGCGCAGCGCCTCACCCTGCACAACATGCCTCTCCAGCACAGTTCCATCGAAAGGTGCGAGAAGGGGGTAATCGATCAGCGAGGCATCTTCAAGCCCAGGCAGCGCTTCGATGGTTTCATCGGAAAACCCAAGAGCCCGTAGCTTTTGCTTGTCGGATCGAAGAACGATCCTGGCCTCTGCCAGGGCCTGTCTGGCTTCCAGGAATTCTTGCTCGGCCGAAATCTTCTGATCAAAAAGCCTCTGCTCCCGGTCGAAGCTGGCTTGGGCCAATTCCAGCCTCTCTGAGTTGGCCAGGTAGCTGGCCTTTACGTCCGCCAATTCACGGCTCTCGAGGATGGCCATCACTTCTCCCGCTCGGACGTCATCCCCCACGGACTTGCGGACGGACTTGACGACGCCCGAGACCCGCGGAACGACGTGGGCGTACCTATCCTGGTTTGCCCTCACCTCACCTGGGAAACTCCGAGTGACTGTCAGTGCGCCCGGGCCCGCAGTCCTGACTTCGATGTCGAACTCAGTTATCTCTTCGGCCGTCATGTGGACGGGTTCGTCCATGTGGTCGACCTCTTCCTCTGCATGGTCCTCAGAGTCTTCGCTCGCAGCGTGCTCGTCCGAGCCACAGCCCGTTAGTCCGAATCCGGAAAAAAGGAGCCCTATCGCGAAGAGGGGCGCCCCAATCCATGTCCTGGTTCTTGCTTTCATGATAGAGTGATCTACTTGTTTGATATTGCTGTGAGCGGCGTGCCGATCAGCCTTTCGACTTCGGCCCGCGAGATGTGGTAGGCTTCCAGGACGTCGACGTACTGGTTGGTTGCCTCGAAGAGTGTTCGCTGGGCGTCTAGAACCTTAAGGAGGTCAAATTTGCCCTCGCGGTATGCCTGCTCTGTCGCCGACAGGTTCTCCTCCGCGGCAGGAATGACGTCCCTGCTCAGCATCTCGGCGGAGGTCGAAGCGACGGAGAGCACTTCGTATGCCTCTACGAGCATTCGACCCGCGCGTACTGCCGCTGCTGTTCGAGCGGCCTCAGCCTGTTTCGCTCGGTACTTCGCTTCTTGTATGGCTCCCTGGTTTCGGTCAAACAGGGGCAGCGTAATCGCAACGCCGGCAGTGAATGCGCTCTGATCGATATCACGAAGGCGACGAGTCCCGACGCTGAATACTGCGTTTGGAGTTCGTCTCGCACGTTCGAGGGCAATCCCAGCCTGCCGCAGAGAAATTTCGGCTTGCCATCGAGCTACATCGGGGTTCATTTCGAGAAACTCCGAGACCTGCCCAAAAACCGGGACGGGTTCCACCTGTTTCAGGTTACCGACGACGTGGTCGAACACCGGAACCGTGGTGCCCCAGGTTGCCGAGAGTCGGGATCGCACAGCCGTCAGACCTCGTTCAGCGATACGCAATTGAATCGTTGCGTTGGAGAGAACCACCATGGCCCGCCTTTCGGCCAACGCAGATTCCTTGCCAGCCTCAACCCGCGCTTCTACGGCTTCATAGAAACGACGTGCTCTATTGAGCAGGTTGAAGGCCAATCGGCCACGTTCCTGAGCGGCGAGCACGGTCGCGAAGGCCTGGGCCGTTTCTGTGAACACGTCCAGGCGGACCGTCTCGTAGTCCCACCCGGCCAAGTCACGCTCGATTTTGGCCACATCCCGGCGTCTGCGACGATCGCCTCCAAATTCAACCAGTTGACTGAGCCCAACAGTAACCTCGGATCCATCGAAATCGCTCAGAGGTCCGTCACCTCCGAAGTTTTCCAGATCGGTCCCAAGTTGGGGATTGGGCAGGAGCCCGGCCTGCAGCAGGTGAGCCTCTCGAGCCCGCACCTCCCATCCGAAAACCTGCAACTCGGGATTGTGCATTAGCGCCAGTCCCAAGGCCTCTCGGAGCCTGAGGGAATCGGTAGCCGAAACGGGGTCCGCGACTGAATCCGGAGACTGGATCGCGGGAGGTTGATAGGCCGGGACGGCTGAACCGAGTGGTCTGGCCGGGGCCCACGCCGCATCATAGGACGTAGCGCAACCCGACAACCCTACGAATAGGGCCAGGCCCCAAGGGGCCAAGGAAAAACATTTCACGATAAACCTTCAAACCTGAGATTAACGACACGCAAGCGACTCGGCGCATGGGCCGGTCCAGGTGTCAGGCAGCTAGAACTGCGGACGACTGTGCGCAGTTAGATGACGCCGGATGGCGCCAATTGGCCTCAGGTCAGAGGTACGGGTCCTTGGGGAGTCAGGTGACGCCCTGCAACGGACACGTCAATCGATAGATACAGGAAGGCGCGGACCACTGGCGGCGCGATCGTGGGGAGATGTGTTGTCGGAGTGAAAATCACGTGGCACAAGCAATCCGCGATCTCACTGGTCGGATGACTGGCGGTCGGCATCGAGCTCGCCGCCATACTGGATTCGACAACGCCACCATCCAGGACTTCATCCGCGCACCAAATGAGGTCCACCGACTGCACAAGCACAACGCTCGTCAGCATGATGGCGACATAAGGAATCAATTGGCGGATTCGGATCACTATAGGAGTCGGACGTCCGGGGGCGGCGTGACGCAGCTATTTAACACGAACATTTCCATTTCGCGCTCCTAACTGCCTTCGACAATCGAAGATCCCGACCGGGAAGGAGGGACGGTCGTCCATCCCTGACGAGCAACCAAGTGGCGTTAAGATTACTTTCAGGTCTCGCTGAGTACGTTGAGACCGCTCTTCGCATAGGCTGGAGCTAGGCCGGAATATATCTCACTTCCAGAATCTCAAAAAATGTTTCCGATTCCCGATTGGGCGCCTGGACTTCACCCGCTAGTCATTCACTTCCCGATTGCCCTGCTGGTCTCAGCCGTGGCCGTGGACTTGGCTTCCCTTGTTTTTCGATCTCGTGACGCGATCAGAACGGTTGCCACGGCCATGTTCTTTGCCGGGGGAGCTGCAGCGCTGGTTGCCTTTCTTACTGGACAGGACTCGGCCGACGGCCAGTCCATCGCGCCACTCCTCACTCCCTACGTGACGGATCACGCGGACTGGGCGTTCTACACGATGTGGTTCTTCGTTATTTACGGCGTAGTCCGGATGGCCGCGCACCTGGCGGAGCATGTGCGCGGCGCGGGCTGGCCTTCTCACACCGCGGCCAGGCTAACCTTCACGATTGTCGGGGCGATGGGGATGTTCCTGTTGTTTCAGACCGGCGATCGGGGGGCGAGACTGGTCTTCGAGCACGGAATCGGTGTCGGCCCCATGTCCGAAACTCGGGCAGAGCTGGATTCCGCGCTCGGACGACTTCGCGCCCTGGAAGACCGCTCGGCCGAGGAGCAGTTTTCCGTTGCAGAAAACGGCTCCTGGTCGTGGATGCCCACCATTGGAGCCGACAAAGTGCTTGAAGAACGCTTCGAAAAACTCCCATCGGAAGCCGAATATGTTTTGTCCATCGAGGAGGGCGGGAGCGTTCTTCTGCGGCCCGACGCCCCGATTCTGTTCTACGTTGCCGGGGAGATGGGAGATGTTTCTGTCGATGCCGATCTGGACCTGTCCGATTTTGTCGGAGTAGTCCGGCTGATCCATCATGGCATATCCGCCGAGTCTTACGACTTCCTCGAACTCGCTGACGGAACGCTGACCCTCGGACGAATACGCAATGGCACGAGGTCCGAGTTTGGTGACACCCCCTTTACGGGAAATGCGGTGTTCACGGTGGTGGGTGACGGTACGCATTTCCGAGGGTATGTCGACGGTGAGATGGTCACCCACGGACATGGGGACGCGCCTGAGGAAGGCTGGACGGGCCTGTTTGCTTCGGGAACTGGTTCGATCGGGGTGAACCGCCTCTCGGCGACGGCTCTCCGATAGTCAATCAACCTGCGGAAACAGTTAGTCTCTGACTGGGCGCCCCGGAGTCCACGGCGCCCCGGCCGCCTCCATTTCGTGCTCCAGTGCCGAGACAGTGGTCAGTACTGCCCCATAATCGCTCAAGAATGACTCGAATTGAGACGCGGCAACGCCAAGGCTCGCCCGCTGGGTGGCGGTAGCCGGTTCCCGGGTGTTGAAAACGTTCCGGGCCACTCTTCTGACCCGGTTCGATATGGCGGGCAAGGCAGTTTCGTTCAGCCGGCCGCGGACCCTGTCGCCACTCAGTGCGGTGCTCAAAGCCTGAAGATCGGCTCCAGCCAGATCCAATCGCCCGAAGAGTTCCGGATCGGCTCCCGGCGTCCGTAGCAGTGCCGCGCGCATGTGTCGCAGCTGGTCCCGCATTCGACCAAGCTCCTGGCTGGCACCTTGCACCCGCCGCATGAGTTCAGAGGCTTCCTGCTGAAAGGCCGCCACCGCATCGAAGTCTGTATCCTGAGGAGTCGTGGGGACGGGTATGACGCTGAACTCCATAGGCTCACCTACCGGCGCTACCCCCGCCGCGGAGACCAGATACATCTGGGCCGTGTAGGCGCCCGGGCCAGCAAGGGCGCCCAAGGGGGAGCCCGACCACGGAGAGACGAAGCCCGGTACGGTCAGGTCGACCGGATCGGGAGCAGGCAATCGCAGGTCCCAGGCGACTCGATGAAGTCCCGTCGTCTTGGGACCTTCCACCCAACTGACCGGCTGTCCCGCGTCGTCGCTGATCGCAATCAAAACTTGCGGTGATCCCTCCACGGACTCCGCGCGCAGCCTGTCCCATCCGGGGAAGGGGATGTCCGCGCCGTCTTCCCGCAGTCCCTTCTCGGTACGGCCACGCTCTTCGGCCAGGGTAGATGGCGCCTCCGCAAGGAAATAGGTCATCACCGCTCCGAAAGGAGGGTTGTCCGCGGTAAAATCGTCGCTACCGAGTGTGGGCTTCCCGGGCGCCTGCATCGGATTGTTGGGGACATACCACCACGCATCTCGGATCGGGAGCAGCCCGGCGGTAGCGCCGTGAACGACATCGTCCAGCAATCGGAGCGGCGTGTAGTCGTCGAGTACATAAATTCCGCGTCCAAAGGAAGCGGCCACAAGGTCTTCGTCCCGCCGATGGATCTGGATGTCACGGAAGGAGATGGTTGGTGTGCCGCCCACGCGGTTCCAGTTCGCCCCATGGTTGAGCGACGCATAGATCCCGAACTCGGTCGCGAGGAAGAGAAGATCCGGATCCACGTGATCCTGCTGGATCATCCAGACAATAGTCCCATCAGGCAGGTCGCCTCTGATGGAGGTCCAGCTCCGCCCACCGTCCCGACTCTCGAACACGTACGGGCTGTAGTCGCCGGTCTTGTGGGCGTCCGCCACGGCAAAGACGGACCCCGCTTCATGTTGCGAAGCCTCCACATCGTTGATGAAGGCCAGTTCGGGAACGCCGGGAAGCGCAGCCGCGCGTCTCCATTCGCCGCCCCCATCGTCGGTTGCGTGAATCACCCCGTCGTCCGAGCCCACGTAGATCGTGCCCTCGCTCACAGTCGATTCGGAGATGCCCGTGATCGTCGAATACTTGGACATCGCACCGTTATGATAGAGCGCGTCCACGCTCCACACTCGACCCATCAATTCCAGCTCGTACCGGTTCACATTCCGCGTCAGATCGCCGCTCAGAGCGGTCCAGGAATCCCCCTGGTCTTCGCTCATCCAAAGCCTCTGAGAGGCCACATACACACGATTGGCATTGATGTGAATTGGCGCATCCCAGTTCCACCGCTCCGGCTGGTCGCCCGGCGCCGGCTGCGGCGTAATATCGACGGTCTCCTCGCTAACCCGATTATGCCGGTACCAGTTGCCACCCTGCGTGGCCATGTAGCCGGTGTCGTCGTCATTCGGGTCAAAAGCCACACCCTGTCCATCAGAGCCGAGGGGTACGTACCAGTCTCGGTTCCTCACACCCTCGCCGTTCATCGTTCGCGACGGGCCCATGAGTGTCCCCAGATCCTGGGCCCCCGCCACCACATCGTAGAATGGCTCTGCGTTGTTCATGGCCACCTTGTAGAACTGCGACACCGGGAGGTTGGGGAAGTGCCGGAACGTAAGTCCCTCGTCGAACGACTCATACAGGCCGGCGTCGGAGCCCACCAGGATGTGTTCGCCGTCGTTCGGATCGATCCACATGGCGTGGTTGTCGGCATGCTTGCTGAAACCGGTCTCCAATTCGGTGAAATCATCCCCGCCGTTGCGGGTCACATGCAGCCAGACATCCATCTGATAGACCAGGTTCGGATCGGTCTGGGAGGCCTCGATTTCCTGGTAGTAGTGGGGACCCGTGCCGCCTGAGATATAGCTGCTATGGCGAGACCAGCTCTCTCCCTGGTTCTCGGAGCGGTAGAACCCCCGTTCGGCTGGCTTGGCTTCCATGGTGGCGAAGACGCGGTCGGGGTCTGCAGCCGTGACAGCCAGTCCGATTTTTCCAACGTCGCCCTTGGGGAGACCCTTCGAGACACGTCGCCAGGTGTTTCCGGCATCGGTAGATTTGTAAATGCCAGACTCGGGGCCGCCGGCGAGGAGCGACCATACGTGGCGTCGGCGTTGATAGGTGGCCGCGTACATAATGTCTGGATTGGTGGGGTGAAACTCCACGTCTGTGACGCCTGTGTTTTCGTCGACCTGGAGTACCGGCCACCAGGTGGCTCCCTGGTCCGTCGTCTTGTAGAGCCCGCGATCGCCTCCCGAGGACCAGAGCGGGCCCTCGGCGGCCACGAAGACCACATCGCCGTCACGCGGGTCCACGAGGATTTTGCCGATGTGCTCCGAGTGGGGGAGTCCCATGTTTTTCCACGTTTGGCCGCCGTCCCGGCTCCGGTAAATCCCGTCTCCCCAAGCCACATGGCGGCCGCTCACGTTTTCACCCGTCCCAACCCAAACCACCTCCGGATTCGATGGATCTAGCTCCACGTCTCCGATGCTGTAGGATGACTGGCTGTCGAAAATGGGGGCGAACGTTACGCCTGCATTGGTAGTCTTCCACACCCCACCCGACCCGACTCCGATGTACCAGGTTCTGGCGTCAGAGGGACTCACTGCGATGTCCGCGATTCGGCCGCCCATGAGTGCGGGTCCAATCGCCCGAAACTTGAGGGCTTGGACCGCATCGGCGGTCGTGTTCTGGCCCGAGGCCGGAGTCAGGAGAAGGCACAGGGCGGCGAGGAGGAAGACGCGCATGACGGGGGGAGTTTCGTGGATCTTCAGGATACAGACCGCAGCGGTGTGTGACACCTGGCAGCGCGTGCCTCGACTGGGATCGGGTCAAGCGATTCATTCTACCATGTTTGGTCCCGGCCTACAGGACCTGGCGGGCGGAACGTGCGGTTCGCCTTAGCGCACCGTAATCCGGACCTCATCCTGCATTCCCTCGATGGCTGCGTGCGCTCCGTCGCCTAGCTGGAGTATCAGCACGTGCTCTCCCGGCGGCAGAGCCAGGGAGGTTGTGGAAGACCCGTCCCCGAAATGCAAATGGCTTGAATCGGCCGGTACGATTTCGCCGGCCGGTGTGGCCTCGGTGTTAATCAGGAGGTGAAAGTGTCCCGAGTCTTCGTCGAACACGCCGGCGCGGACAATCGAAATCCCGCTCGCGCCCATCCTGATTTCTACCGGGCTGACTACTTCGGCCCCGTCCTCGGGCGCCTCGAAGAAGATTCGAGGACTGTGTTCATCTGGCGAAGTGCAGGAAACCAAGAGACAGAGGATTGGGAGTACGGCAATCAGGCGAAGCATTAGGCGTGGGGTCCGGTGAACGGGTTCTTTGACGGTTTCTCGAGCCGAATATAGGCGGACTGCCGCCGACCGAGGGCGCAACGTCATGGGCAAACAGAGCACGCCAGGTGTTTGCTTCTTTCCGGTGCGCGGTGTAGCGTGTGACTCCTTACGTAACACCGTCCTGATATGGCATTCTCAGTCCGCGCTTCGGATCAATCAACAATCATCAAGATCTCGGGCAAGTTTCTCGGATCCATTGACGGCCCAGCCTTCAAGGACGAGATCGAAAAGGCTAAGGGCTCCGACAAGAAACGTGTGGTCGTGGACCTGGCGAAGGCAGACTTCATGGATTCGACCGCCATTGGGCTCCTGATAGGCGCGCTCACGTCCATGCGCAACGCCGGCGGCGATATGAAGCTATGCGGGATGAAGGACCGTGTGAAGAATATTTTTCTACTGACGCGGCTCCTGGGGCCTGTTTTCGTTGAGTACGACTCGATCGCGGAGGCGGAAGCCGGGTTCGATTGATCGAGATTGAGGTGGTCGAGCGCGCTTGAAGGAGGCCCATAGCCATGGCGCATCAGCCTCCTGGCGGTGGTCCTGTACACGGTTGTGCACCAGAGGCGCCCCCAACGTGGCATCCTAACCGACCGTTGGGGTTAGACTGATCGGCTTCCCTAAAGACAGCCAGATGGCGGCGGAGCCTCCATCATCGGTACGATGCGCTCGCCGGGTCCGGCATCACAACTCGGACGGACGACAGCACAAATCGGACAGAAGAGAAAACTTTTTCGCCTCCCGTCACCAATCGCGAAAAAAAACTCGTACGTACTTGAGGATTGTTGTGCGAAATAGCCAAATCCGCGTCTGGTACGTCACGCCGACCAAACGGGTCTGAGTGGCTCTCACGGTGCGGATGGGAAGCATCGCCAACGAGTGCTCTCAATATGCAAACCGCTGTGTCCGCGGGCCCAGCGGGGAACTAGACCATCAGTCCTCCATGCCCTCTCGACCGCGAGATACCCACGACGCAAGGCACCCTTCAGGTCAGCGGATGCCAATCCGAGCGATTCCCAGAACCCGCACCCTGCTTCTCGTCTTGGCGCTCTTGTTCGGGGTGATTTCCACCGCTCTGCCGTCGGGCGCCCTTGGTGCCTTACTCACGGCCCTCTCGCTAGGCGGATCTGCCCCCAACTCCGTGGAGGCGACCGGCTCCGGCAACACGGCGCCACTCGAAGCTCTGGTTGAGGTCTCCTGGCATGTGGTCGCGCCGGTTAACGTTACCGATCTCTTCGAAATCACTCGAGGTGGTGTACTGATCCATGTCGCAGCATCCACGGAGACACTCTTCGAAGACAACACTGCTGTGCCGGCTACTACCTACAACTACTGCGTGGATTTGGTCTCGGACGCTGGGGTGAAGACCAGAATCGGATGCGCAAACGGGTCACGATTCATCGCTGAGCCGACAGGCTTCGAGGCCACCGACGGCTCTTCAGAGCAGTATGTAGGCTTGTCGTGGACCGACCAGTCTGCCATCGAGACCGGCTACAACGTGTATCGAATCGGGGGCAAAGCCCTAAAACTGGACGGTACGGGCGGTTTTGTTGAGATAGACGAAATCAAACTGGAGGGGAGCTTCACCATCGAGCTCTGGGCAAGCCGGGCCATGGGGAGCACAGACGATGTGCTTATTAAGCTTGAGGCCGCTCAGGGACCGTTCAGGAGTGATCCTCCCTTCGAACTCAGCTTCGACAACACCAACGCGCTGAAGGCACTCTACGGTTTTCAGGAGTTGAAATTCCCGGCCGCCGTGTCCGATGTCGCGTGGCACCACTGGGCTGTATCCTTCAACCAGGACACGAGAAAGTGGGCCATATATCGGGACGGTTTGCTGGTGGCCCAGGATGCGCTGGACGCTGACTTCGTGTCCAGAGGGCCGATGCTGATCGGTCGCCGGCTCTTCAATCAGACCGGGTCCCGAGTGGCAACGGCCGCTCGCGGATACTTCGATGGCGCGGTGGACGAAGTCCGGCTATGGAACGTAGCGCTGACTGGAGAGCAGATTGCTTCCCGTGCGTTGACCATGCTCAGCGGCACAGAGCAAGGTCTGGTCAACTACTGGTCGATGGATGACGCGGCAACCCTGGTGGTGCGCGATTTGATTGGAGGGTCGCCAGGAGCGATCCAGTTTCAGAGTCCGACCGCCTCCGAGATCGCATCTGGGCTGCTCCCATTCCGCAACACGCTTGGCCCCGGTATTAGCAGTTTTGCAGACAGGTTGGCGCTTCCCGGCTTTGGAGACGCAAACGGAGACGGGGTGCACACTTCCAACGAGCCGATCTACGAATACACCGTGAAGGCGTTCGAGGATGTCAACGGCGATGGCGAATTTTCCCCAGGCATCGATTACGAATCCGAACCCCGAGTGGATCAGGGGTGGCGAGCGACGCTGAACCCACCCGGGAATGTGGCCGCGACAGATGGGCGATTCAGCGACAGAGTCCAGATTACCTGGCTCGACCAGACGTCGGCAGAGGATGGATACCGGATATACCGTGATGGCGTAGCACTCGCGACGACGTTGCCAAATGTGCAGCTGTTCGACGATACTGGCGCAATCGGCCAACAGAGATACTGCGTCGCCGCGTTTGCTGGCGGGGTGGAGTCAGCGCAAGGGTGTGACTATGGGCGCATGGACCTGTTGGCACCTCCGGCCGATGTGGCAGCCACGAACGATGTTTTTGACGACCGGGGTGAGGTGACGTGGAGCGACACCACCGCCACGGAAGACGGCTTCGAGGTGTACCGTGACAACGTCCTCCTGGCAAGGCTCGGCGCGGACACGGAGAGATTCGCCGACCTGAGTGCGGTACAGGACGTCGCGTACGACTATTGTGTGCTGGCATTCAGCGAGGCAGACCCTCTGAATGTTGTCAGGTCTGCGCAGACGTGCGCACCAAATAGGGGGCTTAGGGCGGCGATTCTTGCCCCGACCGAATTCACGGCCTCACAGGCCGAATTTGAGGATCGAGTCGAGCTCGCCTGGAAGAATCCTGCGACCACGACATTGTTGTTCAAGGTGCTCCGTAACAACCAGGTGATTGAAATTTTGGATTTCAATACCACGATGGCGACCGACTTTACAATCCCGTCGGACACTGATCTGAACTACGCGGTCATCGGCGTTACGGTAGTCCAACCTAGCGCCCGGCAGCAGGGACAAGTTGCTCAGCTGTTGGAGGCCATCAAGATTTCAAATGCGGTCGGCAGTGAGACGGGCGGCGCGATTCTTTCCGCTGAACAGACGTTGACATTTCTCTATCAGGAGCTCGGATTGGACGTTGTCGGTAAATCGTCTGGATTGGTGGAGTCGGACTCCATAAAGGCGACGGGAAGTCGATCTATTCATCCTCCAGCAGGCATGGAGGCGACGAAAAACGAATTCGAAAACCACGTCCAGCTGGACTGGACCGATAACTCGTTGGTCGAAACGGGGTATCGCATCTATCGGACGCCGTTGAATGCGGGAGGAGCTCCGGTGGGACCCGAAGCGCTAGTTGAGAGCCTCTCGGCTAACCGCACGACATTCGGGGATTATACAGGGACTCCGGGGGTGCCGTACCTGTACCGCATCGAGGCGATTGACGACTATGGAGTCTCCGAGTCAGCTTCCGAGCCCGGCATCCGAACGCTCGTGCCTCCGACACAATTCACGGCCAGCGATGGCGTGAGCGAAGAGGTGGTGTTTCTTGACTGGGCCGACAACTCAAACGCGGAAGACGGCTACAATGTGTACCGGAGACTCTTTACGACGCCGAAAAGGCCGAGTTCGGCGTCAATTCCGCGTCCGGTCTGGGGAAGTCCAATTTTCCAGACTGGGAAGAACGAACCGGCCTTCGTAGACAGCCTTGGTTTCGATCTTCTGGGTCTAGACCTGGAATATGCAGTCGCCGCATTTGATGCACATGGTGAGTCGATCCGGGTCACAACCGTGGGCAAAACCTTTCTTGAGGCTCCGGGAAATGTCAGTGCATCGGAGACCTATGGAAACCAGGTATCCATTGTCTGGGTCGACCGATCGAATCGGGAGGAGTTCTACCAGGTGACTCGACGGCTAGTTGGAGATCCCGTTTCCTTGGCCGTGATTGTCCCAGGATCGCCCCTCGCACCCGACAGAACGAAAATTGTTGACATACCCCCCACGGCGGAGCGGTTCGTCTACTGCGTACAGTCGACGCGTGGGACAGTAAGGTCTACCGAGGTCTGTGATCAGGGGCAGCTTCTGGCCGGAGGCGGTGGTGGCGGTGGCGGTGGCGGTGGTGGCGGCGTAGGGGGTCCCCAGCCGCTCAGGATCAGTCGCGATACGCTGACGAACACCCTCGGGGTACACAATGTCCAGTTTGGGGCCAGTGTAGGGGCAGACGACGCGGGCCGAGCAATAATCGGCGCGCCAGGAGGCTCGGATACTGGAGCGGCCAGTGAATACAGCATTGACGCCAACAATGATTGGACGTTGGTCAGCACAACGACGCCTCCGACGAGCAGCACACGCCTGTTTGGGCGGTCCGTGGACATCGACGGAGCCTTCAAGTCGATCGGCGCGACACTCGAGTACTTCGTTTACGATCAAGGAGCCAATAGTCTGGTTACAGCCGGCACACCGGGTCCGCCCGTCGCGAATGCTGGGGACTGGGTTGTGGTTGGCGATCCCCTTGCATCCGGCGGCATTGGCACTGCGCGAATATGCCAAGGGGCCACCTGCGTGACTTTGCCTGTCGCTCTTCCTGCCGGCGCGGTCCCGCTTGTGGTCGGGGAGGCCTTCGGATCGTCGGTCGATCTAGAGCTTCAGGCGGCACGAACATGGACCAATTCTGGCACCGGTACTGCTGAATCGGGGGATTTCCTGATAGCGATCGTCGGCGCTCCAGGAGGGGGAGCGAGCCTGTCGCGGGCATTTATTTTCGAATGCGCTCTGACCGGCCCCGGGGCAGACCCCACCGATCCATGCACCATGGCAGCCGACTGGAGCACGGTTGCCGAGGTAAAGGGAGGCCTCTCGGTTGACACCAACACGAGATTTGGAGAGGCCGTCTCGGTCAGTGCTGACAATGTTGTCGTCGGTGACGGCGGAGCCGGCGGATTTGAGATATGGAGGCGGACCGGTGTAGCAGACGAGGTCACCGGACTGGGCGATTGGGATCAGGCCGTGATCGTGCTCGAGCCCGCCGATACAGCCCGTGATATAGCTGACTACGGAAAGGCCATTTCGATTAGGGGCGACGTGATCCTGGTTGGGGCACCCAGCACAAGTCACATTACACCCCAAATATTGGGTTCAGGGGCGCTTTTCCTCTACAGTCGGGTCAGTCTCGAAGCGAATCGAGCTGCGGCACCTATCACGTACGATGCCAGGACGGGCGGGAGCCTTCAGTCATCTGCGAACTTCGGTTCGGCGGTTGCCATCGGCGATAACTTCTACCTGGCGGGTGCACCGGGAGAGGCCGATGGTGGTGCAGCCTACTCGATCCCATTCGGAACCGAGCCGGTGATAGAAACTCCTTCCCCCCCGGACGTAGTGTTAACTGCGGCCTCTGGTGTCGCGGCCTCGGACGGCACGGCACCGGACCGAATACAGGTAAAATGGATTGACAACGCCGAAAACGAAACCGGTCAAATCGTCTATCGGTCCATAGACGGCGGCACTTTCGAGCGCCTGGCGGACGTACCCGCTGACATCGTGTTTTACGACGACTTCTCGGCCGCTCCAGGAGATGCCTACACCTATTGTGTGACAGCATTCACGACGGATGCCGGGGAAATTCAGGAGTCCGAAAGGGCCTGCGACATCGGTTGGAGACCGGCCAACGGCACTATCGCGGGATTGGTCGCGCCAAAAGGTGGAGGGGCTACGCCGGACGTGAACGTGTGTCTCACGCCGAGCCCGAACCGGGCCCTCCTTCTGGACGGGACTGCCGGGTATCTACAAGGCCTCGCGAGAGAGCAGGTCCCCATGCCGAGCAACTTTACCATTGAGGCCTGGGTTCGCCAGCGTGGTACGGGAGCGGGTGAGCAGTTCATTGCGGTTAGAGACAGCGCCTTTGCCCTATCCATTCTGGACGGAGATGTGCGCATCAGTGTCTGGGAGGTGGGTACGGGACGGTTGACCTTCAGCGCCAACACGAATCTTTCGCCGAACTCATGGCACCATATTGCCGTGACCCGTTCCAAGGCGAACACAACCAAGGTCTACGTTCAGGGCGTCGCCATAGACTCTCTAGACCGCGCCGTACTGCTTGATACGGATCTGGCGGGCGATTCACTGGCAATCGGGCGACATGGGTTCTCTTCCAATCCGACCGGCGCGGACGGCTATTTCAACGGTGAAATAGACGAGGTGCGACTATGGGGGTCAGCGAAAACAAAGGAAGAGATCCAGGCCGGACTCATGGGCGTGCTCTCCGGCAAAGAAGAGGGACTGGTATCCTATTGGCCGCTGGACCAAGGCAGCAGACTCGTAGCACCGGACATCAGCAATTCCGCCGTCAACATGGATTTCTTCGGTGGGGCCTACATAGCAGACATCGGTGCGCCCATCGAAGTCTGCGCGGTTACCGACGACGCTGGGCAGTACAGCATCCCAAAGATTCGTTACGGCGAGACGACCGAGTTCAAGGTCACGCCCAGTATGGACACCCGGGTGTTCCAGCCGTCCTTTCAGAAGGTCACGCTGGCGGCTGACAATCCCGTTATGAATCAGCTGTTCTTTGCTGACGCGACCGCATACACGGTCGCCGGCGTAGCCCAGTACTCCGATACGGGGCCGAACGCGTTCACTTGCCCTGCCAAGGATGTGGGTATCCATGTGAGCAAGGACGGGGTGGTTCTGGAGACCAACCTGAAGGCAACCACGGGGGCGGACGGAAGCTTCGCGATCGGCCTGGATCCCAGCGCAGACGCCACCGACCCCTGGTTCCTGACACCGAAATTCACCAGCCAGCCCGACGCTGAGGGAAACAGTCTCGTGGCGGTGCACAGTTTTGTGCCCAGCCAGGTGGAGCTTGAGGTAACGGGCGACACGTTCGATCTGCTGTTCACCGATGCCTATCGCAACACGCTCTCAGGTGCGTTCAGCGGGGGAGATCCGTTGATGTGTCAGAAGGACATCGGCATCGCCGAGATCCGCATCTACACACAGGATGGTTGTTTCGATCGTGTCATCGAGGTCAATAGCCAGCCGGTGGGGCCAGGGGAATTCAACATCAACTTCTCCCTGGACCTTCCGCCGCTCAAATTCCTGGTCGATGTGGTGAGCGTAAAGGATGCATCCGGCGCGACCCTGACTCAAGTGGAGGACTTCTTCCACGCGCTCGGAACCCACGAGGTTGATCTTACGCTTGGCGACGCAGAGCAGACCCTGGTCTTTAGGGCCCCTCTGGTGCTTACTATTGCCGGCCTGGAGCCGCCCGCGATGTGTGCCATCTCAGGCATCAACCAGGTGGAAGACGGCAGTCTGATCCGAACACTCCCCAATGTCGCCACGCTGGGCGAGTTCGAGTTCCGGGAGCTGACCATAAGTGTTCAGGAAGACTATGGCGGGGGTGCGCTTTGCCCCGTCGATGTCGGAACGGTTAAGATATTCGATGCGATATCGGACCGAGTGGATGCCGACTCCACCATCTCGTTGGAAAACGGGGAAGCCAAGTACACGGTGATCGGAACCTCGCCGAATATTTTCTCTGGCGCGCGCATCGGAGGCGTGGATCGTTCCTTCCAGAAGCCGATCACCGTTGTCGCACAGGTTGAGGGCAGGCCCTCGATGACCCAGACAGAATGGGCCCTGGTCGAGGGATTCCGTGAGCGGTCTTCCACATTTGTCTCTGCCACCACGGAAGAATTTCCGCTCCTGATCATCCACGATCCTCCGGGATCCAACTCCTACGCCTTTGTGGAGAAGGGGTCGACTCTCTGTACTCGGTTGAGCAACAGAATGACTATCGGTGGCAGCGGAGGTGTGGACGTGGGGTTGAGGTTCGGTTTCAAGCAGGAACTGGTCCTTGCGCCTCTTGGCATCGGCATTAACGTCGAGACCGGAGGCGGATTCGCGGTCAACTTCGGGATTAGTGCGGGGAGAGACGTGACCTCGCTCCAATCGGGCGAGCCGAACCGCGAGGTGTGTGTGACGGCCACGGAAACGATCGCAACGTCCTCTGACCGCGGACTGGTCGGGGAGGACATCCATGTCGGCGTCGCGTTGAACCTGATTTTCGCGATTGCAGATGTGCTGGAGCTTGATCCTTCCAACATGTGCCAAGTCGCAAAGTCCGAAACACTGGCCGCAGACATCAACGATGCGACGCCCTTCGAGACCTCCTATGCATACAGCAAGGGTCACATCAAGCGGAGCCTGATTCCCGAGCTCGAGAACCTGGTCAGTCTGGCCGGCGGAGATGCCGCCATTACCGGAGACTTAAACGGTGAGGCCACCACAATCCGCCTGGTAGAAACGATCGACAATTGGAGGGCGCAGCTGAGGAACAGCGCCAACCTGCAGGCAGAGGCACTGGAAGAACCCCTGATAAACCGCTCATTCAGCGCAGGCGCGGACTTTGAGTACTCTGAAGCAATCGATACCACCTCGGTCACCTTCTTCGACTCGAAGCGTGTATTTATAGACGCGAATGCTTCTCTGGGTCCAACCTTTGGGTTCGCCGGAAATGAGGGCACGATACTCCTAGTCGGTGAATTTCGCAGCGAGTGGGTGTCGGAGGAAGAACGAACCCAGGCGACTTCCTCGAAGGTGGGCTACGTCTTCAGCGATTTCGAATTCGGAGACTACTTCTCCGTGGATATCGCAGAGAATCCGCGATACGGGACGTTTGTATTTGGGACCCGGAGCGGCAGAAGCTCGAACCCTTGGGAGGAGAACACGCAGAAGCGTGACAACCCGATCATCTCGGTGGACCCCCCGGTCTTGTTCGATGTCCCGCAGGATGGCAAGGGAAGCTTTGAACTGACCTTAATCAACGCCAGCGAAAGCAACGAGCGGCGCCAGTACGTCCTCTCGATTCCAGGTGAGCTGAACAGGCAGAACCTGGGGATCACGGTGACGGGCGGTCCCATGGGGGGTCAGCGGCAGGAGACGTTCCTTCTGGACCCGGGCAAGGCGATCACCATCAATATGGATGTATCCCGGGCCGCGTCGTCTTATTCCTATCCCCGGGTAGGGGCGATGCTCTACCCCGCCGAGGAGTACGACATTTGGCAGGGTGACCCATCGGTTGATTTCGTGCTGTCTGACACTGCCTTCTTTGCGGTTTACTTCGATTCAACGAGGGCCGGCTCGATGTCTTCGAGAATGGCCGAGGGATGGAACTGGTTCTCGATCAATCGCCCAGGTGGCGAGGTGCAAGAGATCATGAGCGGCTTCAAGGTGAGTCATGGTGATCTCCTCGTGGATCAGGCGACAGAAGCACGCTTCGATTCCACCCTCGGTTGGACGGGCACCCTTACGCAAGTGGATCCGGGTGAAGCATACCGACTCCGGCTCAAGGAGCCCGGTCTCTTCCGTATGCCAGGCGATCCTGTGGTGGCAACTCAGGCGAGGGAGATGGCTCCGGGCTGGAGCTGGGTGGGCTATCTACCCAATCGACCCATGCCAGTCACGGATGCGCTGGCTTCCCTCACGGACCGCGTAATCGATGGAGACCTGGTGGTGGGTCAGCATGGCTTTGCCCAATACGTGAAAAACGCGGGTTGGTTGGGCACCTTGAGAGAAATGAAACCCGGCGAAGCCTATCAACTGTTCCTCTCCGGCGGCGGAGAGTTGCTGTACCCGCAGGCGCCAGATGTCGCCGCGCCTCGCGATCCCGAGATACGGGTAACCACGGCGAGTGGACCGGACTGGGAGGTCCAGGCCGAACAGTTCGACACCTTCATGCTCCTGGTGGCGGACGTCAAGGTGCACGGGTCACCACTCGAGCAGACGACGACGAGGGTGGCCGTTACCTCAGGGGGTGAGGTGCGAGGAGTCACCGATGTTCGGTGGGTGGATGCGTTGAACAGGCACTTGGCGTTCATCCAGGTCTACGGAGACTTCGATGTCGAAGAGGAGCTTCAGCTGCACGTATATGACGGCGAAGCGAATGTGCTCTACGAAGACGTTGCGACGGTGAATTACGCCCAGCACGCTGTCCTGGGCAGTGCATCCGCACCGGTGACCCTGGAACTGAGCAATGCCGGGCTCGCGCCTGAGTTGCTCGACCTCCCAGGAGAATTTGCCCTGTTTGCCAACTACCCGAATCCGTTCAATCCGCAGACGATCATCGGATATGATCTACCTGAAACCGGACAGGTGACGCTTCGGGTGTACGATTTGATCGGCCGACTGGTGACGACGCTGGTCAATGCCGAGCAGGCGCCGGGTCGTTACAGAGTGGTGTTTGACGCTCGGGACTATGCAAGCGGCCTCTACTTGTATCGGCTGAACTACGGCGCCACGGAGGCGACGGGCAAGATGTTATTGGTCAAGTGACGTACCTGCGGAATTAGAATGTTTGGTTGCTGTCTATGAAAGCTGTCACGTACTCATCTTCGGGAGCGGAAGAACGACTCCTGCGAGCTTTGACGCGTAGGGTCTGGTTTGTCTTGGCGGTCTTCCTCTTGGCGACGCTCCCCAGCAAGGACGCCATCGCCCAAACCGACGTAGCCCTGAGCCATGTCGTGGACGTGCTGAATACGAACACCAAGCTCGTCCGCATCACCTTCACGGTCAGGAATGTGGGACCTGCGGGCGCGACGGTGGTAAACGTCACCCTGGACGACTTCGATGTCCTCATGGCCAGCGCCCATACTGGCATTGCGCAATTCATATCAACGACCAAGGGCGGGATTACCGGCAATGTCTGGCAGGTGGGCTCCTTGGCGCCGAGTGATGTCGAAAGCATCACGCTCGAAGCTCCGCTAGACGTGTCACACACGTTTGATGGCGGCGCCCGGGTGACCGGGATGGTGGAAGTCGACTCTGACCTGAGCAACAACGCGGTCACCTATACCATTCGTCAGTCCGACCTTGGTGATCTGCCGGATTCCTACGCAACGCTCAGATTCTCCGGTGGCCCCGAGCACGAGATCAATCCCGCTCAATCTCCGCGGCTGGGAGTGCTCGTTGATTCGGAAGAAGATGGTCAGCCCACAGGCCCAGCCAATGGCGACGATACCGACGAAATCGCCAACGATGAGGACGGTCTCGAGATCGAGACGATTCCGGGAATGGGCTTCCAGGCGTTGACGGCGCTCAACCAGCCCCTCAGGAGCAGCATCGGCTATAATGTTCAATTCACGGTCCGAGGTATACCCGGCACCTACTACGTCTCGGCCTTCTTTGACCGCAACGCCGACGGCGATTTCGACCTGCCCGCAGAAGCGTACTTCTTGAATCAAGCCGTGACGGTAGGAGCTATGGGGTTCGCCACATTTATCCCCAATGACAAGCTTTTTTTCGACCTCCCGACATGGGCAAACGTCGGCTACCTGCGCGTTCGTGTATGCGATTCCGACGCGAACGCGTGTGATACACCGGGCGGTTTTGTCGACAACGGCGAGGTTGAAGATTATTTCGTCACGGTGAATCAATCGGACCTTTTCGATTTCGGTGATGCTCCGCTTCTGTATTCCGACATCACGCTGTTTCCGGACGGGGCCCACCATCAGATCGGCTCCCTTCGACTGGGGTCACGGATTGACGGCGAGTATGATGCGCAGCCCAGCGTCGATGCGGACGGCGACGGTGCCGACGAGGATGGCATCACGTTCGTGTCCCAGCCGTTGGTCCAGGGAGGAACGGGCCAATTCATTTTCGAAGCGACCGGGAACGCGTTCTTGGCTCACCTGAACGCTTGGATCGACTTCAACGGCGATGGAGACCTGGATGACCCGGGTGAGCGTATCCTGGATGATCAAGCCGTCAGAATGGGCGTCGCAGAACCGGTCGCGTTCGCAGTGCCAGACCTCGCAGTTCTGCGGCAGAAGGTGCTTGCGCGTTTTCGGATTTGTTCCACTTCAGGTGAGTGTGATACGCCGATCGGCTTGGCCAATTCCGGCGAGGTGGAAGACTACGTGGTCGAAATTGGCGATGAGTCTGATGTGTTTGTCATCAATGCCGATCACAGGTCGCTGGTGAGCCCCATCACGTTGCGCCTGAACAACGGAATTCTGACAGTCCAAGACTCTATGAGTCCAACGCCAAACGTGCTGTTCTCGGCGCCGCTGCTCAAAGCTGGGATGCTCGACATTACGGCTAGTGAGCTGACTCTTGACTTCGGCAATGGCGATCCGGTCCCGCAGAACGGAATCAACTTCACGGGAGTCGGCAACAACGCAACGTTGCGAATCGTGGCCGGCGGATTCCCGGGTGTCATGGATATCATCGAACACATTTTCGACAATGACCACGACGGCAGCATCAGCCTGGACGGCAAGGTCATTTCCTACGAAGGCCTGGCCCCCGTCATCGACCTTCTGCCGGCGAATTCAAGAATTTTCACGTATCCGGGCACGGTACTTCAGGGGAAGAGGATCGTGGTGACACCAAACGGTGATGGCGCTTCGAACAACGGCGTCTCGTTCATCGACTGTGTTGGATGTGGTGAGGAAACATCCTTTTTGAACCCCCGCGAGAGCCTTTTCATAAACACGGGTTCGGGCGCAGACTCCGTGGTCGTGTCCCTCCTTGACAACCCGGTTCCGGTTGATTTCGAGACGGTTACCATCGAGGTCGGCGAGGGGCCGGATTACGTGCTGGTCTCGCCTAGCGCCCAGTATGAGTATGCGATCAACGGAGACCGGCCGCCGATCACCCCAGGGGCGTGTCCGGCTGAATCGGACGCATTGGACATCGAGACCCTCGGGGTTTCGGGTGCCACGCTAGCATATACTGATTTAGTGGCCGGTGATGGCACTTGGACTTTTGGCGCTCCGCATCAGATAGTTTCGTTCCAAGGGTTCGAGCGCCAGCTCGACGCGGACTCACGCCTCAAACTGCTGGTTACTCCGGATCTCGTGTACCCCACGCAGTCCACGGAGCTGTTGATTATCGTTTCCAACACAGGGCCAGTGGCGGCCAAGTGCGCGTCCGTGCGCGTTCCGGCCGAAATCCTGACTCTTGTGGACGCCAACCCTGCGACCTTCCCAGTTGCAACCGCCCCCGTCGTCATCACAGGGGAAGACCAGAACGGCGCCCCGATTAACGTGTCAGCCGCGAGCTACGACCAGGCGACAGGTGTTTTCTCGTTGCCCAGCATAGAGGCTGGCCACACCATTAGAATGGCCATCGATCTTACTTCGGTTGTCAACTTTGAGCTCATGCCACGGGAATGGGAGATCGAGCTCCTGGAGGGTGGTGAAGCCCGGGACCAGGGATCTTTCCAGGTTGCGGCCGGCTTTTTCTTCCCGGTCCAGACATACGTCAAGGCAGCGACATTCATTCACCAGAAGGTGCTCTCAAGTTATACCGGCGGTGGAATTGCAACGGCCCAGTACGAACAGTTGATCGTCGGGCTGCAACAGGGATCCCCCGGCTTCGACGGAGCAGTATGGTGCCGGGTGCCCACGGCTGCGGACGTGAATCTTCCGGCGGTCTGGAATGTGCCTGACGGCTTCACCGGCGCTCAGAACGGCGACAGCCGGCTGTGGCGACCTTGCTCTGGGGTGAACGTTCCCGATGATCCGTCAACGCCAAATGTGGACGAATCTCTCCTCGGCGGAGCGTTGCCCTTCCCACTCCACGTCAACGGCCTCTTGGATACCGACCTCAGTACTCCGCTTGATCCATTCAACCTTGATCGTCGCCTCTGGCTCGCGACCTGGGGAGGCGCTGGCCTGTATTTCTCCGACGATGGTGCCGAGACATGGCAACCGGCGTGGTCTACCGCCGGTCCTCTCAACGCAATCCTTGGAGACTACTGGACCGTGAACTACGCGATCACGAAGGATGCCGACGGATTCCTCTATACTTCCGGGAATGCGGGACACGTGGTCCGCTCGTTAAACAACGGCCTGTCCTGGCAGTTGATGCCCCCGTTGCCGCATGCAGTCGCCGACACCCCGTGGTCTCTCACGGCTCATCCCACCGTGCCAGGCGTTGTCTACGCCGGCACATTTGGGCGAGGCGTACTCGTCACGGTGGATTATGGCTTCACCTGGAATATTCTTGATGAGGTGGCCAATGAAAAGCTTCTTAACGTGTTCGGAGGCGAGTCCGCCGG
>CAYXSE010000023.1:0-12194 GCA_964466675.1 uncultured Rhodothermales bacterium
CCGCAAAAAAATCGGCGAAACCGTGGTCGAGGCGCTGTCAAAGATCAAATACACCTCGTTGGGCACGGTGGAATTCCTGTACGAAAATGGTGAGTTTTATTTCATTGAAATGAACACCCGCCTGCAGGTGGAGCATCCGGTCACCGAATGGATTACCGGGATCGATCTGGTCGCCGAACAGATCCGCATCGCCGAGGGAAAGCCGCTCTCCTTTTCCCAGTCTGATCTCTCGATTTCCGGACACGCCATTGAGTGCCGAGTCTACGCCGAGGATCCCCGAAACGGATTCCTACCCGACCCCGGCACCCTTACCATCCACCGGCCGCCATCCGGGCTGGGTGTGCGCGTGGATGCCGGTGTCGAGGAGGGCGACGAGGTTTCCATCCACTATGACCCCATGATATCCAAGCTCATTACCTGGGCGCCGAGCCGCGGAGAAGCGATCGCGCGAATGCGGCGGGCTATCCATGAGTACCAGGTCTCGGGCGTCGAAACGACCCTGGGATTCTGCCAGTTTGTGATGAGCCATGAATCGTTCACCTCGGGCTCATTTTCGACACACTTTGTCGCGGACCACTTCGATTCGGCTGACCTCGATCCTTCTGAAAAAAACGATCTGGCGCTCGCGGCGTTCGTCGCGCTGATCGCCGATGCCGAAGTATCCGAGCCTCTCCAGGAGGAGGCGGAGGTCATGCCCTCAAGATGGGTCAGCCGGCGCGACTGAGAAGGTATTCCGCGTCAGATCCAGGATGATTTCATGGTCAGGCCGCTCTCCTCGAGCACCTTGGTCACCGCACGCACCGCCTCCCGACATCCGCGAGTTCCGAGCGGGTCGCCGAAAGGATCCAATCCGACGAATACCCCGTCGGCCTTGTGCCAGGCCTTGACCAGGAGTTCCTGGTGCAGATCCGCTTCCTCCACGATGACTTTGAAAAGCACGCCTTCTGCGGACAGGCTGCGAAAAGCCTCCGACACCACAACGGTCCCACCATCAAATTGGCGAATGTGCTTCTCGAATTGCTTCAAGTTGGAGAGGGAACCCTCCATGAGTGCATGCTGCATGGTTTCAGGGATAATCAGTGGCTGCGGTGCCTGGCCGGGGGCCGTAGGGCGAAAAACCACATGGTAGATAGCACGCTCCTGGTCCTGCCATTTGAGTGCATACTTGGTTCGCAGAGTCTCAGGCGGTGGTGGAAGTAATTCTTCGGTGAAGACGCCAGACTCCCGGGCCGAGTCCCGGGCAAACTGGAAGTACTCGGCATGGTCTGTGGTCAGAAGGAGGTCTCCTCCATCGATGAGGCGGTTAGCAGCCATCCGAAAGAACTTTGGCTGCAGCAGACGCCGGGACTGATTGCGTGATCGAGGCCAAGGATCGGGGAAATTCACGTAGATCCGGTGAAGGGACCCGGGAGGGATCACATCCCGCAACAACATCTGGCCGTGGCCTCTGAAGAGACGGGCATGCCACACTCGCTCGCGGTGCATGCGCCGGTATGCACGGGAAAGCGAAGCCAGGGAAATCTCCACCCCAAGCAGGTTCCACTCCGGGGACTGTCGAGCCGACTCTACCAGGAACCGGCCATCACCGAAACCTATCTCCAGGACCAGGGGTCCTTGCCGATCGAAAAACGAATCAAACCCCAGCTGTAGGTCACGCCTTCTCAGCAGCGTTCTGCCTCGGTACCTACTCATGCGGCGGTTCGTGCGGCGACCACCCCGTGGGACCATGGTCGTGGCATCAGGCGGCGTCCGGCTCCGGCTTCCGCAACCCAAGCTCGCGATCAATCATGAACAGTGCTTCTCCCGTATCCCCGGCGAGTCGGAGACTGTCGAGGATGGCCTCTGCGGCTTCCTCCTCCTCCACCTGCTCATCGATGAACCAGTGCAGCAGGGTCTGAAGGGGATAGTCCCTCTCAGATTGAGCCAGGTCATACAACTCGTTAATGCACGCCGTGATGTGCCTTTCGTGGCCGAGTCCCATCTCGAAGGCCTCCACAATTCCGGAAAATTCAGTTTTCGGCTTGGAGAGGGCGCCTAGCTCCGGTGATTCTCCCCGCCTGATCAGGAAGTCGAAGAACTTCATTGCGTGAACGACTTCTTCCTGAGCCTGATTGCGCATCCAGGACGCGGCACCGGGCAGCTTGAGGTCTTCCAGGCGAGCCGACATGGCGAGGTAGATGTAGGCAGAGTCAAACTCCTCCTGGATCTGTGTATTTATGGCCGCGACAACTTTTGCTTTCATCTGACTAGTCAATTTTTCTGATGTGTTGGTACGCTCGATTTTATCCCGGTTCCTCACGCGCAACCTAACCGGGGCCGATAGGTACGAAGAGCCTATTAAATCCGACTCTATGTGCCCGAAGGCTACTGCAGTTATTACTCAGAACTAGAACTGAAGCCATGGCGAGCAGAATTTTGTGGGCGGATGATGAGATCGACCTCCTTCGTCCCCATGTACTCTTCCTGGAGTCGAAGGGTTATGAGGTGACGACGGTCACCAATGGTGCGGATGCCATCGAGCAATTCGAGCAGGCGCCGTTCAATCTGGTGCTTCTGGACGAACAGATGCCTGGCCTGGACGGTCTCGCGACGCTGGCCGAGATCAAACGGATCTCTCAAAACGTCCCTGTGGTGATGATCACCAAGAGCGAGGAAGAACGACTGATGGAGGAGGCACTCGGGGGGCAGATCAATGACTACTTGACGAAGCCGGTCAATCCCAGTCAGGTCCTTCTCACCTGCAAGAGACTGCTCGACCGTTCCCGGCTCGAGAGCGAGAGGATTTCCAAGGATTACCTGCAGTCTTTCTCCGCGCTCTCCCAGACGCTTCAGGCTCCGCTCACCCACGAAGAGTGGGTTGACGTGTACGAGAAGCTGGTGTTTTTCGACATGAAACTGGAATCGGATGACGGCGCCAGGCAGATCTTGGATGATCAATATCGCGAGGCCAACCGTACGTTCTGTCGCTTCGTGGAGGACCAGTACGAGGACTGGATTGCCGACGTTGACACCCCGCCCAGCGAAGACCGGCCGGTGTTATCGCACGAAGTTGTCTCCCAATTCGTCTTGCCCAAGACGGGGAAGGGAGGACCGGTCGTGTTCTTCGTCATCGATTGCATGCGCCTCGACCAATGGATGGAATTTGAGCGTCTGCTATATCCGTTCTTCAACATCGAGCGCGACTTCCACTATTCCATCCTACCAACGGCCACCCCCTACTCCCGAAATTCCATCTTCGCCGGCCTGCTTCCGAGGGACCTGGCAAGACAGTATCCGCGCATCTGGGCCGGTGGCGAAGACGACGAACACAGCAAGAACAGGCACGAGGGGGAGTTCCTGGACGACCAACTGAAGCGTCGGCATCTGGATTTGAGGACACGCTACCAGAAAATCATTTCTTCTCAGGACGGGAAGGATTTTGCTGGTTCAGTAAAGGAGTATCTCCAGTGCGATCTGGCTGCAGTAGTCGTCAACTTCGTGGACATCCTGGCGCATAGCCGCTCGGATTCTGCCGTGCTCAAGGAATTGGCGCCGGACGAGCGTGCGTACCGAGCGCTTACCCGGACCTGGTTCGAGCATTCGTGGCTTTTCCAGGCGTTCCAGACGCTTGCCGAATCTGATTGTACCGTAATCGTTACCACCGATCACGGAGCGATTCGGAGTCTGCACGAAACGAAGGTGATCGGTGATCGGGACACGTCCACAGGGCTCCGATACAAGTATGGACGGAACATCAAGAGCGACCGGCGTCATTCGATCTTTGTGAGAGATCCCGAGACCTTTGGGCTTCCGCGAGAGGGCAAGAGTTCGAATTTTATCATCGCCAAGGAAGACTATTACTTCGTCTATCCAACCAACTACCATCGGTTTGTGAATCGCTACCGAGATACCATGCAACACGGCGGTGTCTCCCTGGAGGAAATGATTCTGCCCGTTTCGACCCTCACACCGAAGCGATGAACCATTGGTGTGCCGATCGAACTGCGTCATGTGACCGACTCCGCCATGGGCGGTAGCCTTTCGTACCTCTCCGGCTGCCTCCCGGCAGAGACTGACTCGGCCGAGGAAACCCAGGCTGTGGCGCGCCGGATCGCACCACTTCTCCCAGTCGGCGGCAGCATCGCTCTCGAAGGAGATCTGGGCGCCGGAAAAACCGAGTTCGTCAAGGGTCTTGTCGCGGGCTTGGGAGGCAATCCGGAAGACGTCTCAAGCCCAACTTTTGGCATCGTTCAGGAATACGCGGTCCCCGGCGGGACATTCATCCATATCGACGCCCATCGGACCAAGACCGAGCGAGAATTCTTCGAGATGGGCATCGAGGAGATCTTGCAAGAAGCCCGACTCATTGCCGTGGAGTGGCCGGATCGAATGGGTTCATACTTGCCCACACTGCGAATCGTGATTCGGCTCTCCCATTTGGGAGGTAGTCGTCGCGCGATTCAGTCCGAGTCATGAAGGAGGGGTCTCGAACCTTGTTCCGCCCGGAAGAGGGGCGTTTCCCGGGTGTTGACCGTCTCTTGAGCATGCCGCGATACGCGACGGCCGGCCGCATCGCCATACAGCCGGGCCTCGATCGCATTCGGGCGCTGCTGGAACACCTGGGCCGCCCGCAAGACTCGTTTCCAGTGATTCACGTGGCTGGCACGAACGGGAAGGGTTCTACCGCTTCGTTCATTGCCTCTCTGCTGACAGCCAGCGGACTGAGATGCGGCCTACACACATCACCGCACCTCGTATTTGTAGGCGAAAGAATGCGGGTCGACGGCGCGCCGGCCCCGGCTGATTGGCTGAATGAGTCCATGGACGCCCTTGGAGAGATCATCCAGAAGGTCCAGCCCAGCTATTTCGAGCTGACGGTTGCCTTGAGTCTGGACTTCTTTGCCAGCCAACGCGTCGGAGTCGCCGTCGTGGAAGTGGGCCTCGGCGGACGTCTCGACGCGACAAACGTGCTCGATCCGGACCTGTCCGTTATCACCCACATCGCACTGGACCACACCGAGATCCTGGGCGAAACGATCGAGGCGATTGCCCACGAGAAAGGTGGGATCATTCGATCGGACGTCCCGGTGGTCTGCGGGGAGCAGGCGCCGGCCGCGCGAGATGTACTCCGGCGAATCGCGGAGTCCAAGAACGCGGCCTTCCTGGAAATGAGCAAGCTGACCACCTGGAACGGGACGAGTCTTACCACTCCGTCGGCCACGTATTCCGAGCTTTCCATGCCCATGGCTGGAGTTCATCAATATGGCAATGCCGCCACGGCCCTATTGGCCACCGAGTGTTTCCTGGCCGGCCCGAAACCCGATTCGCGGACGTCTGGCCTCCCCATGGACGCAGTCCGCTCGGGAATCCGGGACGTGTCCCAGATGTCCGGCCTCAGGGGCAGATACGAGGTCTGGTCGCAAGAACCCTTGGTAGTCCTGGACGTCGGTCACAACCCCGATGCGGTATTGCCTGCACTCCGGCTGTTCGCGGATCAGACGGCAAAGGGTGAGTCGCGGTCCGTAGCCTTGGCCATTATGTCGGACAAGGCCTTAGCTCCCATCGCACAAGAGCTTGCGACCCTGCAGTTAGAGGTGCTCCCGATCCAGATGGCCTCCGAACGCGCCCTTCCCGCGTCTGCCTTGGCCCGCTCTATGCTCGATGCCGGTGTAGAGATCGTCCGCAGTCCGATATCGGTTCGGGGACTCAAGCGTCATGTCGGTGCGCTTCGAGGGCGGCAGTCGCTTCTGATCATCGGCTCTTCGCAATTGGTTGGATCTTTTCTTGAGGCCGAAATGTGACTTTTGGGAAGCTTTTCGGCGCGGATTTGTGTATGTCGAAATCGCGGAACTATATTTGAGCGTCTAGTGCTGCGTTGGGTGCACCAGTGTCTGCGGTCAATTTCCCGATCGCGCCGGGCCCCGACGCCCCGCTGCCTCCTTTCTCCCGGACCGCCCGGTCCAAGCGGACCTACCAGAGGGTCTTGGTACCCGCGTCATCGTAATTGATGGTCTTGCCGACCACACCTCGCCGTTTTCATGCGCATCGCCGATCTGCAGGACAAGAAACTGCCCGAGCTCAAGGAAGTCGCTCGAAAATTCAAGCTCTCCGGTTTCTCCAATCTCCGCAAGCAGGATCTGATTTATAAGATTCTTGAGGCCCAGGCTGTTGTGCAGTCAGGCAGCGGTAGCCCTAACACGGGCCGACCGGAGAAAGACGAATCAGGACCCAAGAAATCAGACCGTGCCAAAGGACGAAGGCCGAGCAAGTCGGAAGCTTCGCGCGGCTCAAGAAACGTGAAGGAGGAGACTCCGCAGTCAGAGGACGACAGCACTCACAAGCAAGAAAAGGGCTCGGGAGGGCGAAGACGGTCCCGCTCACAGAGCCCCAGCCGAATCACCCGAGTCGATCTTCGAGCGCATGTTGCCTCCGAAGATGATTCCGCCGAATCGGACTCAGGAACACCCAAGGAAGGGGGAGATCGCGGCCGAGAGTCCGAGGCTCGAAATACCGAAGGGGACGACCCGAAGGGCCGAGACGATAGGAAGAAAAGGGACGGCGACCGTCGAGGCCGCGGAGGTAGCCGCAGGGACGGAGACGACAAAGGCCGGGAAAATGCGCCCGATCAATCATCCGGTCGTGAAGAAGAACGAGGTCGTGGACGACGTTCTGGACGAGACGGAGAAGGTGGAAGGCAGGATCGCGGCCGACGCAACCGGGACGAAGAGGGTGACGGCCGCCGACGCGGACGGGGCCGGCGAGGCGAACGAAAGGAGCGAGGCGAACGGAGCGAGCGAGGCGAACGAGGCGAACGCCGAGGAAAGGGAGACAAGAGGGGGCGCGACAGAAGTGATCGGCCCCGGAGCACCCCGGAGCAACCGGCGCCTCCTAGCGCGAAGGAATATCGCGATCCTCCAGACCAGGATCGCCGAAGCAGGAACCGAGGCAGGAACCGAAGTCGGGAGTCGAGAGAGGAACGCATGGATCGGGTGTTCAAGGATAAACCCGAGTACATGCGCAGCTACGATCCGACGGCCATAGAACTGGAGGGCATGATCCACCGCATTGGCGTGTTGGAGCTCCTCCCGGACGGCTACGGCTTCCTGCGGTCAGCAGAGTTTCACTACCTGCCCAGCCCCGACGACATTTACGTTTCGCCCTCACAGATCAAGAGGTTTAACCTCAGGATTGGGGATACCGTCGATGGTCAGATCAGGCCGCCCAAGGAAGGGGAACGATTTTTTGCCCTGATACAGGTGAACTCGATAAATGGCCGGTCGCCAGCCGAGCTGGAGCACCGACCCAATTTCGATCACCTCACGCCGCTCTATCCGACGGAGATGCTCAATCTGGAGACGCTCCCCAGTGAGATGTCCACGAGGGTGATCGACCTATTTTCACCCATCGGGAAAGGCCAGCGCGCCTTGATCGTCGCACAGCCGAAGACAGGAAAAACCATCCTGCTTCAGAAGATTGCGAACGCGATCACCACCAATCATCCAGAATGTATCCTGCTCGTTCTCCTGGTCGACGAACGGCCAGAGGAAGTCACGGACATGCAACGGAGCGTGAAAGGTGAGGTCATCGCCTCCACTTTCGACCAGGACCCGCAACGCCACGTTGAGGTCTCTGATATCGTCCTGCACAAGGCGAAGCGCCTCGTCGAAGCGGGGCAAGATGTGGTCATCCTGCTGGACTCGATCACGCGGCTGGCACGTGCCCACAACACGGTCGCCCCAAGCACGGGTCGGACCATGTCGGGCGGTATGGAGGCCGGCGCACTGCGAGGCCCGAAGCGTTTCTTCGGAGCGGCCCGAAACATCGAAGAAGGGGGATCTCTGACCATCATTGGCACCGCACTCATCGACACCGGCAGCCGAATGGACGAGGTCATCTTCGAGGAGTTCAAGGGTACCGGCAACTCGGAGATGCAGCTTGACCGTGACATGGCCAACCGCCGTGTCTGGCCGGCCATCCACGTCATCAAATCGGGCACTCGCCGAGAAGAGCTCCTGATTCCGGATCTGAAGCTGTCGCGAATCTGGATTCTAAGGAGATTGTTAGCCGAAAAGGAGCCCACCGAGGCCATGAGCTGGCTGCTCGATCGAATGCGGAGCACCCGCAACAACGACGAGTTCATGGTCGTCATGAATTCCTAACGCCGGATGGTTTAACCCCCACGGCCGATCGTGCTCCCAGAGGGGTCAGCGGCGAAACCGTGTCGGGGCTTGCCTGTTGCACCGTCGATCCCAGGCTTCCATGTCCCGCGGCACGAATTCCAATCAATATCTGGTCCTGTTTGCCCTCTGGTTGATGGTCTTTTCGGCCAGTAGCCAGGTGATCATAATCTCCCCCATTCTTCCTCGAATAGGAGAGGCTCTGGCCGTTCCCGAGGCACGGCTTGGATGGTTGATCACTTCATATGCCGTGATGCTGAGTGTCTTCGCCCTCATCATCGGACCGATCTCAGATCGGGTGGGGCGGCGCTTGGTACTCTTGGTTGGATCGGGATGTATGGCCGCCGCCTTGGCGCTCCACGCTGCGGCTGATTCTTTTTCCAGCCTGCTCGTGGTTCGGGCCCTGGCGGGTGCTGCGGGAGGCATGTTGTCCGGAGGTGCCGTCTCGTATGTGGGAGACTACTTCCCTTATGAGCGACGCGGATGGGCCAACGGGTGGGTGATGAGTGGAATCGCGGCCGGTCAGATCGTGGGAATTCCGCTGGGGATCATTCTGGCCGATCAATTCGGATTCCGAGCGGCGTTCCTCATGCTGTCCGGGACCATGGCGCTTGCAACGGTCATCATCTACTTCTTCATGCCGCAACCCGACGTGAAGAGGAGTGAGATTCCGCTCACTATCGGAGGGGCGGTTCGGGGGTATCTGACGCTTCTGAAGGATCGAACCATTGTTTCGGCGACGGTGGTTTATTTCCTCATGTTTTTTGGGATAGGAGTCTATGTGATCTTCCTGCCCACCTGGTTGGAGCAGGAATTGTCACTGATCGGGACGGGCGCCATTGCCTCGCTGTTTCTGGTTGGCGGCGTTGTCAACGTCATTACCGGCCCTCTTGCCGGACGTGTCTCTGATTCCGTAGGCCGGAAGCCGTTGATTGTGATCTCGTGTGTCGGGCTGGCCATGGCCATGCTTCTGACGACCATCGTGATCCATGACATGTTCGTGGCCTATGTGATCTTCTCTCTCGTCATGATCATGATCTCCATGCGGATCAGCCCGCTGCAGTCCCTCATGACGGAGCTGGTGGATTCAGATCGCCGAGGTGTCTTCATGAGCCTGGCTGTATCGCTCGGTCAGGTCGGTATCGGCATTGGAGGTGGGATGGCAGGCCTACTCTTTACGACATACGGCTTCGGCGCGAACACGGTTGTTGGTGCCGTTTCGATCGCCTTCATGGCCGTGATCGTAATCCAGTTCCTGCCCGAACCCGAAATACGTAGGATCCCGGCTACCGAGCAAACAGAGGTCTCTGCAGCAGCAGCCGTGCTCGTGTCTAGGGACGCTGAGTAAGGGCGTCCGGCGGCTCAACCAAAGCCGTCAGTCTTGTGGCAAACGTCCGCATTGTGTTGCTTGAGCCCTCAGCGAAGGCTGCAAGGGTATCCCCCTCTACACCGAAGAATATTTGGTGCGTGACTCCACTGGCCTCGGCGAAACGGAGCGTGTGACTGACCGAGACCGACCCGATGGCACGGTCGTCCAGAAAGCCGTCCATCCTGAGAGGGGCGAATCGTCTCAGCCAGTTGACAATTTTCATAGAGTCTGCGGGCACGGGGTCTGCGCCGTTCGCCGAAATCGACCATCCGGAGATGCCGTATCTGAGGCGATACGAATAGTCGGGACCGGTGACGTCTGCCTCAATCACGTTCCCGGCCTGAAGATTGGCCAGGGTCTTGTCCCGGAACTGGTCCAGAGACGTGGGTATCGATACGCGCGAGGTCGTGGTGTACACATCGACGCCATTTTCGAGTCGGACATAGCTCGAACTGAAGTCCGGGCCCTGCGCGGCTACTTGGAACTCGGCCGATCCTGCTCCCCACCCCAGGATAAGGATTGAGGCTGCGGCGGCGTCGACTCCATAGCGGGCATGGCGGTCAGCATTGGTCGAGACGACGGTCAGCAACGCGAGGCCACCTACCGAATCCAGGAGGCGGTTCACGGTCAGTGAGTCAGTCGGACCAGAGATCGGCTCAGTGACCCTCCAGACTCCGTCATTTTTCGAGAGTGTCGCATTCAGCGTCGGAGACGCTATCGAGATTGAGGTCACCTCCGCCACCGGCACCGCAACTTCCGGAACCGAGATCGTGGTCGGCGCCGAGTCAAAGACCCCGGTCAAGTAGGCGATGACAGAGAGGAGCGCGAGAGCGCCGGCAAGCAGTATGATCCGATTCTGTCGCATGGTTGTTTCGGCCTCAAGCACCGTGGTAGCGCCCTTCGGCCGCGCGGAGTGACACGATCTTCCGGTTCTTTCTCCGCCGCGAGCGCATCATCCCGAACAGGATGACCAGCAACACCGGACCGATCATGGTGCCGTACTTGATCCAGGGGCGGAGTGTATCAGAAACAGGATCCAACGTCCTCGGCGCCACCGACTTGGCCCGAATGGAGAGCATGGTCTCGTCCTGAACCAACCAGTCGACCAGGTTGAGGCCGAAGCTGATGTTTCCCTGAACGGCCCCGACGACGCTCTCATTCAGAAAGTCCCCATCGCCCACCAAAACCAAGCGGGTCGGAAGGCTCTCGCGGCCCTGAGAGAAAGCGCTTGGAAACGTACCTGTGTAGGCCGCTCCGAGTAGGATGGGCCCGTCCTGCATGGGGAACTGTTGGGCCATGGGCTGGATCATGAAGAAGCCCTGCTGGCGAGCGGACTCGGGGGAGGAATAGATCAGCCCTTCCCGCTGGACTCCCGGGGGAACCGATACGGCGGTGTCAACTTCGGAGACGTAATAGAACATGAGATCGCGAAGGCGACTGACCATCATGTTGTCGGTGCTGAACTTGGTCGCAATCGGGAAAAACGGATATTCGATCTGTTGCGCGATGTTGAAGAAGCCCTGCTGTCGTTGGACTGTGATAGCCGAGCTCTGCCGGTCCATAATCAGGTTGTCCTGAAGCGCCATCCCGTAAGTTTCCAACAGAGATTCCAGGCCCACCGACAACGCAGAGGCCTGCCCAGCCTGGAGGTCGGCAAGCACCCGGTTCAACAGAAACGCGACCCTCCCCCCGTTCATGACGTACTCGTCGATGGCCTGCTGTGCCTCCGCCGAAATACTGTCCGCCGGTGCAATTATCAGAAGCGCGTCGGGCCTACTGCTGAGACCGGTCGCTGAAGCGGTGATCGTCTGGACCTGATAGTTTCTGCTGAGACCCTGATACAGGTTCTGCATACTGGTCTGCGGATCAGGCTCTCCATGGCCCGTCAGGAATCCGATTTGTGGCTGCGAGTCCCTGGTCAAGCGGCGGATGGCACCGGTTAGGTCATACTCCAGCGTCGCCAGGTCTTGAAGCACCGGTACCGTCTCACGGTCGCCTCCGTACTCGATCGCGATCCCCATGTAGGCGTTCTTCAGCTGAACAGCATCGCTCTCGATGACCTGTATCTGTACCGCAGGAATGCCCAGGCGTTGGGCATCCGCCCGTAAATCATCGCTTTCCAGAGGATCGACGAATCGGTACTGAATCTTCTGGCCACCGTAAGCCCTGTAGTCGTCAAGCTTGTCCTTGAGAAATCTTCGGTTCGCCCCGTACGGCGCCGGCAAATCGGCCGAGAAGGACGCCGTGATGGTCACCGGGTCGTCCAGATTGCGAACCAGGGCAATCGATGCTTCGGACAGCGAGTACACCCCATCGTCTGTCAGATCGGTGCGCCCAAACAGGTTCAGCCCGATCAGGTTGACCACAACCAGGATGAGGCCAACCAGGAGGATGGTGGATCGTGAGGTCCAGTCCCGCTTCATGCTTCTAGTTGAGATTCGTTACTCAGGGCGACGGGCCAGCGAATACGCCGTCAGGAGCCCCGCAAACGCGGTCATGGAAAAATAGTAGAGCACGTCCCGGGTATCGATGACCCCGCGAAGCAGATTCCGGTAATGGTAGTCGGTGCCCAGGTACTGAAGAATCTCCGAGAGAGATCCGGGAACGAAGGCCGTGATCTTGTCCAGAAGAAACAGAACAAAGATGATCCCGAAGCCGAGGATGAAGGC
>CAYXSE010000023.1:12216-22949 GCA_964466675.1 uncultured Rhodothermales bacterium
TAGTCATCGCAGAGGACATTATTCCGATGGCAGAACATGTCATGCCGAGTAGGAATAGGCCTAGGTAACCGCCGAAGGTCGCGCCAAAATCAAGATCCCCGAGAGCCGAGACCGCTATCGCGTAGATCAGGGTCATGCCAATGGCAACGGACAGAAAGAGGGTAACCGCCAGGAGCTTTCCGGCTATCACCTGCCAGTCCCGAATCGGCATGGTCAGAAGAAGCTCCAGGGTCCCCGCCCGCCGCTCTGCCGCGAACGTAGACATCGTGATGGCAGGGAGGAAAAACAGGAAAATGAACGGGACGATGTCAAAGACTGACCGTAACGTAGCCGTGTTCTCAAGGAATAGGTTGTTCGAAAAGAACCAGCCCGTCAGCAGCAGGAACAGGCTCAGGACCACGTAGGCGACGGGACTGTCGAAGTACGTGTGTAGCTCCTTTTTGGTAAGGGTCCACGCCTCACGCATGGTCTCTGGCAGATTTATTTGGTGGGGACACGTTTTGCATCTAGGCCGAGGTTAGCTGCCTGAACACGTCTTCCAGATTGGCCTGCTCCCTGTGGAGCTCAGTCAGGATCCACTCCTGATCTACGGCCAGTCTGAACAGGTCAGGGCGGATGTCGTCCGGCCGGTCGCTGGTGACAGTGTAGACTGATGCACCGTCGGAGTCGGTATCTTCTTGCAGCAGGGTCATGCCGGCTTGTCGGGACAGGACGTCGGCTACGCCCGTGCCCTTGGAGACACCGAACTGCACCCGCTGGCCGGCCGTGAAACTGGCCTCCAGGTCCGCCGGGGTTCCGTCAGCCACCAGTTGGCCTCGATGAATAATCAGTACCCGGTCACAGGACGCACGGACTTCAGGCAAAATGTGGGTCGAAAGGATTACCGTCTTTTCGCGACCTACTGCCCGAATGAGAGCGCGAATCTCGACGATCTGATTGGGATCGAGGCCGGTCGTTGGCTCGTCCAGGACCAGGATGTCCGGATCGTGAATCATGGCCTGCGCCAGACCCACTCGCTGACGGTAGCCCTTGGAAAGAGCCTCAATTCGTTTGGTGAGCACGTCACCCAGGCCACAAACCTCGGCCATGTCGGCTATTCTACCGGCGTGTCGGCTCCTTTCGATCCCCCGCATGGCAGCCACAAACTCAAGGTAGTCGTAGACAGACATATCGAGGTAGAGCGGTGTGTGCTCTGGCAGGTATCCGATCTTCCGGCGAACCTCCAGCGAGTTGGTGCGGACATCCAATCCGTCCACCAGCACTGTGCCTTCGGAAGGAGGCAGGTAGCAGGTGATCACCTTCATGGTGGTGGTCTTCCCGGCGCCGTTCGGGCCCAGGAAGCCGAGTACTTCGCCAGACGAAACCTCGAACGAGATTCCGTCCACGGCGCGCTCGGTACCGTAAAGTTTACTTAGACCTCGAACCTCGATCATGGTTGTCTGCGGGCGTCTCCTTCGGCCTTATTGGCGCCCGACTCCCTAACGATCGACTAACGACATTCGTATCAGGTCCAGGCAAACGAAGGCGCCTAGATGCGCCAGGAGGAGGGATTGTTCCAGGCTTTGCGCCAATTTCTTGGGAGCATCCTGCTGGCGGCCAAAGCCATCAAGCCTGTCGCGCGTGATCGATGTCCCCAGGCCAGTCCGGCTATCTTGAGGAGTCCAGATGCTCTTCGAAAACGGCTGCGATCCCCCTCACCATGCGGCCCGAGGGACCACCTGAGAGATTCACCATTCCCGCCACGACCAGATCGTGCTCGAGCGAGAGGAGGAGCAGAGTAGTTCCGCCGACAGACCCGCCAGAATGCCCGATATGTTGGGTCCCGTTTTCTGCCACCCACGTGGCCCAACCCATTCCGTAGTTGGTGGTTTGGCCGCTGGCCAGGTATTGCGGTGATTGGAGAACGCCGAGTGTCTGTTCGCTCAAGAACCCGGGCTCCTCGTGATATTCAGCGAACCGAACAAGATCCTCGGGAGTGGACAGAAAGCCGCCGCCAGCCCACTTGTAGCTATTGTCCACAAACGGGGCGTTGATGATAGAGCCCTCTTCGTCGTGGTCATAGTACGACGTCCTCAGCGGCACGATGTGGTCGGTGTGATCGGCAACGGTATGAAGCAGGCCCAATGGAGCGAAGACGCTCTTCTGCATGAAGACCAGGAATTCGGCTTGAGATGCCCCCTCTATGGCGGCACTTACCAGGTTCCAGCCATAGCTGGAGTATCGGTAGGCCGTTCCCGGCTCGAAGAGAAGGGCGTCGTCTTCAAAAATGTCCAAGCCGGATTCCACCGACGGGTATCTGGTGCTGGACAGCATTTCGTCCCCCCGGTAGTGGCGGATTCCGGCTATGTGCCCGGCGATCTGTCTGACGGTTATCGGCCACCTCTTCTCGGGAAAGCCGGGTACGTACACCTGCAGCAAACTGTCCGGGTGCAACAGACCTCGGTCTATCAACAACCCCAATGCGGAAGCCGTCATGGTCTTGGAGACACTTCCAGCGCGGAATTTCGTAACCGTGGTGACGGGGGTTCGATGCTCCATATCCGCGAGACCGAAACCTTCTGACCAGATAATTTTGTCCCCAACGCTCACAGCCATAGATGCGCCTGGAACATTCGCATCCTCCATGATGGTCTTCACGATCGATCTGGCGGAATCAATCGCAGCGGTAAAGTCGAGGCTCGTGGGAAAAACACGCACCTCCTGAGCCTGGACATCCGGCACCACGGTGAGCAGCGCCAGGCCGGGTAAGAGGAGCCTTGCGAAACGGCCCAAGCGTCTCAACCACCTGAGCCCGTGGCCCGCCAAATTCCGTCCGTCATCGTTCGTCTCTGGGGTGACGGGGTCGTTGGTCATTGGATTTTCATTTTTTGAGTCTAGAGGGCTGTTGAGTAACCGGGGTCCAACCAGATGGAAGCGGTGACTCTTGAGGCACGCTCGCGGTTCCGGCCACCGAGCCGGCAATACCGAGCTAGGCCAGACCTCGTCTAGGACGGTCCCTCATTACCCCCGGCCGATCCGCGAACAAGCGCCCTGGCCGTGCCGGTGGGCGGGAAGCTCGCGCCTCCAGATGGTCCCGGACCGACGCATGCTCGAGCCCGGCTGCCAGCGCCTGAGTCGCCATGTGTAGAATCTCCCTCGAATCAGGATCCGTTATCAGAGCGGCGGCTACGGAAAGACGCTTTTCTCCGGTGATTTCGCCTGATAGGTAGGCGGCGAGGGTGTATTCGTCGAGTTTCATACGCGTGGGACTGACAGGGAAGCTTTCCCCGTGTATCGACCCCACGCCCGAGGGGGTTAATCCCGCGGCGCTATTAATCAGGCCTAATTGACGAGCGCACCGATGCCCTGCTCGAAGACGATATCGACCGGGATTCCGGCCTCCGACAGACGGTCCAGATCCGCTTGAAGTTCGAATCCAACGACGCCATAGTTTTGTACGAGCTCCGCTACGCCAGCGTAGTCACCGTCCCCTTGAAGGGTCAAGATCAAATTGGAAAGCGAGTTCATCGCCTCCCCCATCCGCTCCGGGTTCATGCGGTAGGTACCTGTCGCCTCGTCCCTTGAAAATGCGCCCAGTTCTCTGAAGTAGTTGAAGCGGATCATGTTCGCTCGTCCGTGGGCGCTGGACGCGCCGAAGCGGGTGGAACGGAAAATGCCGGCCAGAAAGGTGGTGTAGTGGTGATTCAGATCCGCCTCGTATTCGCCCTCCTCGATCAACTGGGACACCATGAACAGCCCCAGGACATCGGCCTTGCCTTCTTCGAGGGCTGAAGCATGTTCCTGCAACGCCGCGCGCACCGTGCGCCCATCTGTGATGGTGTTCTTGACCCCGAGACCGTGAGCCACTTCGTGGAACATGGTGTTTCCGAAGAACGCGTCGAATGTCACCTGCGATCGCTGATCTTCCGCTATCAGAAGGTCTGCGATCGGCTCCAGGATCTTGTCAAATTTGGCGCGCATGGCGTTCTTCAGCTGAAGTCGCCGGGTTCCTTTTTCCAGTTGGACGGTCTCGTCGTTGGGGAGATTGATGGCGATGGTCTTCGAGCCTGCGTTGGAGTCTCCCGCGTAGTAGAGAACATCGTAGGCGTTCAGGTCCGAATCTGAGCCCGGAGTTTCCTGCCTGTACGCCTCGTCCACTGGAAGCGCCTCTTGCAGCATTGGAAGCAATTCGGCATACCGGCTGAGGCGATTGCTCCAAGCCTGGTCCTTGACGAGCACAAAGGCTTCGGCGGCGGTTTTGGAACCGTACAGGCCATCCTCGTAGCTTTCGATCGGGCCGATAATGATGTCGATCGTGTTGTCTTTCATGTCCATCCAGGCCAGGTCGCTCTCGCGATACTCGCCGGTCAGAAGCGCTTCGGCGCGCAGGGACAAATACTTGCGCAGACCGGGGTCGTCGGCCAGTTCCGACGCCTCCTTCAGGAGAACGGACGCCTTGGCCATCTGCTCAGCGAAGGCGACATGGTAGGGGATGGGCTCGAGCCGTTCGCTCGCGTCTCTTCGAACCAGGGTATACAGAGAGGCCAGAGCCGGATTCGCCGCCGCGGCCGCATCGAATTCCCCCTTGGTCATGTTCGGTGGATAGAGATTCGCACCGGCGGGCTTCTCTCCAATGCCGTCGATGAACGACCGGTTGCCATCGATTCGGTCCCATGGACCGTAGTTGATCCGGGCGAATGTTCGAAGTCCGGGATCTTCGATGGAGGCCAGTAACGCGTCTCGATCGCCATAGGCCTGTATCCAGAATATTTCTTCCATGGCCGAGGCCGCCTCCATGAGCAGCGGGATCATCCGACAGTCTCCCTCCGACAGCGTCCCGAGGTCGGTGGTGAGGCGAAACGGCGTGTACTTTCCTAGCAGCGCACGCGCCTCCTCGGATCCCTCGTCCAGGTTCCACTCAGACATCATGGGGTCCACCTGTTCGGCAAGAAGTTCGGTACAAGGTCGAGATTCCTGTTCTTCGGGAGCGGCGCAGGCGGCCACCAGGCCTCCAAGAAGGACAAGGGCCAGCAGCTGTTTCATATCGGCAGAGGTTGGTCTGTGGGATGCTCGGTATACAACGAAGACGTACACCGGATCAGATCAGCAACGCACCAATTTAGGCAGCAGCGGTTTCCCGATTCAGGGGCGCAGCGTTCTCACATACCCCTGGATCCCCAGCCGGTCCAGGCGCGCCCGCCATCCCTCCGCTTCTTCGCGGTCCTCGTATCGACCAAAAAACACCCGATGGACGGACTGACCTTTCACAGCGGCCGTCTGAATCCAGGCGTCTTGCATGGAGGAAGCAACCGCCTCGGCCGCCGATCGATCTGAGTATGCACCCAATTGGATTGAGAACCGTGGGAGTCGCCGGTTGGTCGCAGCCGCCGGCCGGCTTTCAGATTCCCCGCCAAGGTTCACGCCTTGCCTGCTCTCCCTGCCAAGGTTCACGCCTTGCGTGCTCTCCCTATCAAGGTTCACGCCCTGTGTGCTCTCCCGTCCGGGCCAGACACTGACGCTCAACTCGGCCGGCCCGTCCGTACGCAGTCCTAACCGACGCATCGCCGCTGTGGATGTTATCAGCTCCACATTTCCCAAAACCGTGCCTCGGTCGTTGACCGTGACCATCACACTTCTCCCCGTCGCCTTCGAAACGAGCTCCAGCCTGGAGCCGAACGGCAGCGTGCGGTGGGCCACCGTCAGACTCGACGGATCGTAGCGCTCGCCGCTTGCCGTCTTGCGACCGTTCATGTGGCGCGGATAGCCGACCGCGATCATGGTGTGCGGCCCACGATCGGTAGCTCGGCGGACGGGTTGAGCGTCCGCAGGCGTGAGCCCGACAACGGCGGTCAGAAGCAACAGAATGCCTATACGCATGCTCCACCTCCTACCAAATCTCATTCCCCTTCGAAATTGGCCCGTGTGACCACCTTACGGTCCGTCTTCACGGAAAAAGGGGCCGATCTGGGGCCAAGATGCCCCGCCTCACTCTTGCTTGGTTCTGGGGAGGCTTTCGTCGGCTAGAATCACGAAGTCTCCAACCCCTGAGAATTCCTCTCGATCGAAGACCTCCACGTCCGCGACCGGCTCCACAGCGATGATTACCATGGAAATTCCCGGACGGTATCGAGCCAAATGCTCGGGGATCCCCGTTCCATTTCTGACATGGAATCCGCCCACGATGTGAACGACCTGATCTCCGGGATGGCGGGTCAGGTGGTCGGCGATGGAGAAAGCCATACTGGCGTCCCAGAGAGACTGCGAATCAAGCATATAGGCCATACCCGCATGGGCACCCGGCGCGGTCGATTCTGATTCCTCGGCGTCACCGTGTTCTGCATGCTGATCGGTTGAATCTGATTCCTCGGCGTCACCGTGTTCTGTATGCTGCGCTTCGGCGTCCTCGTTGTGGCCTTCTTCTTCCTTTTGGTCCTCGCCATCGACGGCCGCTGCGGAGTCCATGGCCGCCGTCATCCCGGCCATCGCCTGTGTCATTAGCGCCATCCACTCAGCCTTATAGGCGTCGGTCGCCTTCGAATATGGAAGAGGCGGAAGCGATGCCTTGGCCTGATCAGACAGGGTGTTCAAGGACTCGGGGCCCATCCGAGTCACCCGGTTGACGTACCGGCGCGGCGCATTTGCGGCGATCACCTGGCGCCCGGCCTCGCGTGCGATCTCGACAAACGGGCGATAGTCGGTCTCATAGTTACCCCAGGGCTGGCTCGCGGCAAGGAAATGGCGCTCCGTGATCATGCCGCTCAGGTACTCGTCCAGTATGCCTTGCACATCGGACGTGAACATCTCCATAGAACCGACGGCCCTTCTCATGGTGTCCGCGATGGCCGCTTCCAGAATTTTGGCTTCCAAGTAGTGCGCTACCGGGTCATCGTGGTATTCGCCCACAAGGACGGCATCGGCCGTTCCGATGGCCAGGGCCAGTTCTGCCCAAGAACTGGCCTCCCCATCACTGGTATAGACCTTGTAGTGGGACTCGTCCACAACCGTGACGGAATCTGCAACCTCCATGTCGGAGTGGGCAACAACCGTGACGGAGTCTGCGACCTCCGTGTCGGCAGATTGCTGCGGCGCGGCCAAGGAAAAACCAGAAGTCAGCATCGCCAAGGCCAAGACGGCCGCCAGGCGTTGAGGGGATGGAGGTTGGATCATTCGTGGACTCCGGTAGTGGGGGATTTAGAGAATGGCCAGGCCGGCGGTGGTGGTCGGCCGGGCGTTACCGCCCGCGGCGGTTTCCGCGCCGACCCTTGCCACGGCTGGAATCTCCACCCGATGCTTGGCCGTCTGAATCTGTGGGCCGATGCAGGGTGTCGTGGTAGAGATCGTCTATAAGCATCGCGAGAAGCTCTGGCTCTTCGCGAGCCAATTCCTCAACCATGGGAATGAACCGCTGAAGCCGCTCCCGATTGAGATTGGTCTTGTCGCGAAACCGGCTCTCGAGAGTAACCGTCATGCGCTCGCTCACGCGTGATCTTACATCTTCGTCAGTGGGGACTTCTGCGCGTTCCATTTCGATTGCGTATTTGTGAGCGGTTTGAAGGAGCTGCCTCTCCGTCTCGATGGTGGTCAAGACCAAAGCTGTCCCGGTTTTTCCCGCGCGAGCCGTCCGTCCGGCTCGATGGATGTAGTATTCTTGGTCCTGAGGAACGTCGTACATGATGACGTGGCTCAGGTCGGATATGTCGATGCCCCGTGCGGCCACATCGGTAGCCACCAAAAATCGGAGATTCCCGTCACGGATTCGCTTCATGACCGCTTCTCGAGCCGCCTGTGAGAGGTCTCCCGAGATGCTCGCCGCATCGTACCCGTAGTTGGCGAGAAACGTGCCTACGTACTCCACCTCCCGCTTCGTATTGGCGAAGATGATGGCGCTGTCTGGATTCTCCAGCTCGATCAGTCGAACCAGAGTTCGGTCCTTCTGCATGGCGTCGAGCCTGTAGTACTTATGCCGAATTTCTTCGACTCCGACGTTGCCTGTGGAGAGCGATAGAAATCCTGGCTCATCGAGAAAAGACTTCGCCAGATTCCTGACACGATGCGGCATGGTGGCACTGAACATGCAGGATTGGCGAGGAGTGGGTAGGTACCGTTTCATCTCTCGCATGTCTGGCAGAAAGCCCATCGACAACATCTCGTCGGCTTCGTCCAGGATGAACGTGGAAATATCGTCAAGGACCAGCGTCCGACGCTGAAGGTGATCCAGGATGCGGCCCGGAGTCCCGACTACCACCTGACAGCCTTCCTCCAGCGCCTGCAGCTGGGGAGCATATTTCACCCCCCCGTAGATGACCACTCCTGTGAGACCCGAGTCGCCGGTCATCTCCTGGAAGGCCTCGAAGATCTGCCGCGCCAGTTCTCGGGTGGGGCTTAGAATCAGTGCCTGAGGCGCCTTGAGGGATGCGTCCAGCTTATCGAAAAGAGGAAGCAGGAATGCGCCCGTCTTGCCGGAGCCGGTCTTGGACTGGACAATCATGTCCCGCCCATCCTGCAGGTACGGAATTGCTTTGGACTGGACCGGCATCAGAGACGTCCAGCCTGCGTTGGCAACCCGTGTTCGGAGGGCCTCCGGGAGACTCTCCAAAGTGGCGGCGGGTAGGGAGAGTTCCGGCTCCAGGAAGGACGCCTTTTCCCGATCCGATTTGGCTTCGAGTTGGCCTCTCGAGGAGAGATCTATTCTCTTGGTATAACGACTCACAAAGGTCTTTCTTGAAAATGCCTGCTTGAACGGAGCGGTGGCGGGCCTACATGGCCAATCCGCCGTCTACCTGAAGGACGATACCCGTGATGTAAGAAGCTGCGGGTGAGGCAAGAAAAAGCACGGAAGAAGCGATGTCTTGCGGGGTCGCCGGCCGTCGAAGCGGGATGGAACCCAGCATCGCGTCCTTCGCGGCGTCCGAGATGGAGGCCGTCATGTCCGTGGACACGTAGCCGGGGGCCACGACGTTCACGGTCACGCCTCGGCCTCCCAGTTCTTTGGCCAGGCTCTTGGAGAATCCGATCATCCCGGCTTTGGACGCGGCATAGTTGGTCTGGCCGGCATTGCCCATCACACCAACCACCGAACTCAGGTTGATGATGTGGCCGCCGCGCTGCTTCATCATGGGTCTGTAAACGGCCTTGCAGAAATTGAACACGCTCTTGAGGTTCGTATCCATGACCGAAGTCCAGTCAGAATCGGCCATGCGCAGCATGAGACCATCTCGGGTGATCCCCGCGTTGTTGACCAGGATGTCTACCTGACCCCACGCCTCCATGACCATGGCAACGGCTTCATTGGCCGCTTCTCCGTCGGCGGCATCTCCCTGGTGCGTCAGCACCTTGACGCCCTTCGCTTCGAGTTCGGCCTTGAACGACGCCGCTTCTGAAGTGGAAGAGCGGAAAGTGAAGGCGACATCTGCCCCCGCGTCAGCCAGGGCCTGCACGATGGCGCGGCCTATCCCGCGTGTACCGCCCGTTACAAGCGCCGTTTTTCCTTTCAGGTCGATGGTCATACAACCGATTCTGTGTAGCTGGTGATGTCTGTTGTTGTGCCGAGAGCGACGGTTGCGGTCTTGCGACCCACGGTCCTCTTGACCAAGCCGCTCAGGACCCGGCCGGCACCGATCTCGACGAAAAGGTCTGCTCCATCCGTCGCCATGGCCCGCAAAGTCTGGGACCACCGGACCGGCGACAGGAGCTGCGACAGGAGACGCGCGCGAATCAGTTCGGGATCGGTCTCTGGTGCAGCCGTGACGTTCAGGTAGACCGGGCAACTCGGGGTCCCCAGCGTGACCTCGCCCAACGCCTCTGCCAACCCGTCCCTCGCTTCCTCCATCAGGGGCGAGTGAAACGCGCCACTCACCGGCAGCGAAATCACCTTTCGGGCACCGCGCTCCGACGCGAGAGCCATGGCCTGTTGGACCGCTGAGCGCTCGCCAGACACGACCACCTGACCCGGTGAATTGAAATTGGCGGGCTCCACGACTCCGTCCACGGCCTCGCAAACCGCCACCACGTCGGCGTCTTCCATTCCGATGATCGCGGCCATCGTTCCAGAGCCCCGGGAACCGGCCTCCGCCATGAGCATCCCGCGCTGCCGAACGAGCTTGAGACCATCCTCGAACGCCAGCGCACCCGCTGCGGCCAGGGCCGAATATTCTCCGAGGCTATGCCCGGCCACCATGTCGAATCGGCCGTCGCCGCGCTCCATGGCCGCCAGTACCGCCATGCTGTGCGTGAAGAGCGCCGGCTGCGTCACTTCGGTCTTGGTGAGGGCGGCCTTTTCTGAGTCGGGATCTCCGCCCTCGCTTCCAAACATTAGTGACGAAAGTGAAAACCCCAACACCTCGTCGGCGGAATCAATCAAGTCTCGCGCCGAGCTGGACTCAGCGTATAGGTCGCTGCCCATTCCGACAAACTGCGATCCCTGCCCGGGAAACAAGTAGGCCGTTTTTCCCATCATTATCTGGCCTGAGGCGTTTCTGACGGGGAGATCTCGGAACCGTCATACGCCCATTTTAGATAGGCGGCACCCCAAGTGAATCCGCCCCCAAAAGCCGCCAGAATGAGATTGTCACCGCGTCGCAATTCGCGCTCCCAGTCCGCCAGGCAGAGGGGGATGGTCGCGGCGGTGGTGTTGCCGTAGCGCTCGATATTGAGCATCACCTTGTCGGTCGAAATGCCCATTCTTCTCGCCGTGGCGTCTATAATGCGCAGGTTTGCCTGATGTGGAACCAGGTACCGAACGTCGTCTGATGTAA
>CAYXSE010000024.1:0-22944 GCA_964466675.1 uncultured Rhodothermales bacterium
CCCGCATCAGATACAGATTGTGCAACCGGGAGAAGGCAATCCAGGTGGAGTCTGGCGAATAGGTGGCCCACCGCAGTCTTTCTTCCTCCGGGATCGAATCGCCTGCGACCAGATCCCGACGACCGAAATGGTACTCGAACCCGATGCTATCTACATGGAATGTGAAGAGACCCTTGTCCGTGTCGTATTCGAAGTCTTCAAGATCCAGGTTCCGTGCATTGAAGGGGCGCTTGAAGTGTTCGCTCAACTGCGAGGCGAGTGCGTCTCGGTCGAAAAGATTACTACGGGTCTGGCGAGCCGCGTCAACCATCTGCCAATTGGCGCCGTCCGGCGTCTCGTATTCATACCAGAACTTGTCTTCGTCTTCGAGCCAGTTCGCTCGCACCGACAAACTGCCCAGCATCTTGTTCATCTTCTGCGAGGTGAACCTCTCCGCTAGTTCGAAATTGGCGGATTGAGCCTGAGCAAACAGCGGAAAAACGGCCCATAACAGGAGGAGGCCTACAATGCGTCTCATGGATTACCTTGCTTCATGGTTGAGGTCTGAGCATACATCACCCCCTTTCTCAAGGCAACGGCCCTGGCTCCAGCACCGGTTTCAATTCCCCATGCGATTCCTGACGCCCCTCCTACTGCTCATGGTGTCTGCTTGCAGCGCTCCTGCTCCGCCGCCGAACATCGTCTACATCCTTGCCGACGACTTGGGTTATGGCGAAGTGGGTGCCTATGGTCAAACCATGATTCGGACTCCCAGAATTGATCAATTGGCTGCCGAAGGAATTCGTTTCACCCAGCACTACTCGGGCAGCCCGGTATGCGCGCCCTCTCGTGGATCACTTCTGACGGGCAAGCACACCGGAAATGCCTATGTCCGGGATAATCTCGAGGCGGGGGGTTGGGGTCCCGATGAGCCAGAAGGCCAGCTACCACTCCTGGACGAAGAGATCACCATCGCGGAAATGCTCCGCCCGAAGGGATACAAGACAGGATTTGTGGGCAAATGGGGCCTCGGAGGGCCGGATTCCGAGGGTCAGCCCAACCGTCAGGGATTCGACCACTTCTACGGGTACCTCTGCCAGCGGGTCGCTCACAACTACTATCCGACTCACCTCTGGGCGGACGGAGCCAGAGACAGCCTCGAAGGCAACGCGCCGTGGTTCAGCGCGCACCAGCGCATCGACAATCCGCTGGATACGGAATTGGAATACTACAGCCGCTTCGGCGGAGAGACCTACGCGCCAGACAAGATGATCGAGGATGCGCTAGGATTCATCGAGCGGAATGCGAATGATCCGTTCTTCCTTGTCTACGCCAGTCCGATTCCGCATCTAGCGTTGCAGGTGCCCGCTCAAGAACTGGAGCAGTATGCTGGCGTCTTCGAAGAGGAGCCATTCTTGGGGGGGCCGTACCTCCCCCACCCCAGACCCCGATCGGCCTACGCCGCCATGATCACGCTCATGGACCGAAATGTCGGCCGGATTGTGGATTTGATTGACGAACTGGGGCTCGGCGAGAACACCATCATCATGTTCTCATCAGACAACGGCACCACCTACTCGAACGGCGTCGATGCAGCATACTTTAACAGCACAGCCGGCCTCCGCGGCCTCAAAGGTTCGGTGTTCGAAGGGGGCGTGAGAGTACCTATGATCGCTCGATGGACCGGGCAAATCGAAGCGGGGTTGTGTCCGACCATGTCTCCGCTTTTTGGGATGTCATGCCGACCATTGCGGCGCTTAGCGGAGCAGATCTCCCGGAGGGACTCGACGGGCGTTCGTTTCTCCCCGCATTGAGGGGCCTCGAGCAACCCGATACCGAGCGCGCCCTTTACTGGGAGTACCACGCCTTCGGCGCGATGCAGGCGGTGCGTTTGGGCGATTGGAAAGGCGTCCGGCTTGGGGCTAGAGAGGCACCCGATGGACCGATCGCGCTGTTTGATCTCTCGGAAGACCCTGGAGAAACCAATGACGTCTCCGCGGACAACCCCGCGGTGATTGCGCGAATCGACTCCGTTATGCACTCGCGGACCCTGGCCGCACTACCACAGTGGAACTTTGGAGACGATTACCAGGCTAGGCAGTAGTGAGATACCTCATTGGCCCCGTCGGCCTCATCGGCCTTATCGTGTTCACCGCCGGGTGCGGTCCTCAAGCGGCTCCTCCAGGGCCCGCCCCCCCGGGAATGGCGTGGATCTTCGGCGGCACATTCCAAATGGGATCTGACTCGGGTAGATCGGATGAAATGCCAATCCACAAGGTCAGCGTCGACGGTTTCTGGATGGACACGACCGAGGTAACCAACGACCGTTTTACGGCTTTCGTTGAGGCCACGGGCTACGTTACCGTGGCTGAGCGGCCGCTGGATCCGGCGGACTACCCAACTCTGGACGCCGAACTTCTCGCCCCTGGATCGATGCTCTTTTCCAATCCCGGCCGCGTGGTGTCTCTGAGAAATTTTGCGCAGTGGTGGGAATGGGCGCCTCAGACGGATTGGCGGCATCCTTCGGGTCCCGAATCGACTATCGAAGGACTAGGGTTGCACCCGGTCGTACACATCGCCTGGGAAGACGCCGAGGCATTCGCGACTTGGGCTGGCATGAGACTGCCTAGCGAGGCTGAATGGGAGTATGCGGCCAGAGGAGGCCTTCGGGGAGCGCGCTTTTCCTGGGGCGACGAAGCCCCCGACTCCGGCCCGGCCAGAGCAAACACATGGCAGGGCACGTTTCCAGTCGTCAACACGGGCGATGACGGCTTCATGCTGACTGCGCCAGTGGGCCAGTACGAGCCAAACGGTTTCGGCCTCTACGACATGGCCGGCAACGTCTGGGAGTGGGTAAACGACTGGTATCGCCCGGACTATTACCGTATGAGCCCCAGGGCGAATCCGGAGGGCCCGGAAGCCAGCTACGATCCAGAAGAACCGGGCATGCCCAAGCGTGTCATTCGTGGGGGATCCTTTCTTTGCCACGACACCTATTGCGAGAGCTACCGCCCGGCAGCCCGCATGAAGAACTCGCCGGACTCCGGGACCAATCACACGGGATTCCGCCTCGTGAAATCGCCAGATCGCGACTAGTGTGAGTTGCCGCGGCCCAAGGTTGGCGAGGACTGTCGATAGAGGAGTCCGGTTTCGCATCCAGTTCGACCAGACGTTTTGCCTGATCGGCCAGCCTCGAGGAGGCTAATCTGCCGCAGGCTCTCAATCAATTGGACGCCGGCGACTATCGCGCGGAGAATCGATTCGTCCTTGAGGCCGAGGCGGAGCCAGCGAAATTACTCGCTTGGTCACCCCTAAACACCCGCGTATATTTGTGTTGCTTCGTCAGGTAGCTCAGTTGGTAGAACACAGTACCGGTTCAATCGGCGCTATGATTCGGCTGGCCTGTTAGGTCGGCTCGTCCTCGCCGGTTCCCAGACCGACCTTCGGACCGAAAAGTGGCTCCGATTGGCTGAAAATGAACGCTAATCGGCTGGATTTATGGGCGAGTTGAAGAGGAAACATCCATCCCATCCTCTGCTTTTCGGACCAAAGCAACACAACGGTCACTCGGCTCGCGCGAACGGTCTACAACCGGCCCATCGGGCCTTTGGGGTCAATCAGCCGATCAAAACAGACATCCGGGGCGTGGAATGAAACTGGTGCTGGCCTTCGACAGCTTCAAGGGATCGCTCGACGCGACTTCAGCGGTGGCGGCCGTACGGCGTGGAATTGCTCGCGCACTCCCGGAGGCGGATATCCTGGAATGTCCGTCGGCCGATGGGGGCGAAGGCACAGTCCAAGTGCTGACCGACTCGGCAGGGGGAGTCTTGCTAACTGCACTAGTCCATGGACCGTTCATGGAACCCGTAGAGGCGCAGTGGGGCTGGATCGAAGATTCCCGGACGGCCGTGGTCGAAGTCGCGGAGGTCGCGGGCCTCACGCTGGTCCACCCCGATCTCCGCGACCCGACAAGAACCACCTCTTTTGGCCTTGGCGAGCTCATCCGCCACGCTCTGGACAGGCAGGCCACGAGAATCATTGTGGGGCTCGGCGGAAGCGCAACTACGGACGGGGGGGGTGGAATGGCGGAAGCACTCGGTGCTCAGTTCCCGGGTGCACCCTCGCCACTGAGGGGAGGCCAGCTGCTTGAGGTGGCCGCGGTAGATCTGACTGGACTCGACCCTCGCTTGGCGAATACCGCGATCGAAGTCGCTCTTGATGTCCAGAATCCGCTGCTGGGCGTTCATGGGGCTGCCCGCGTCTACGGGCCCCAGAAAGGGGCCACGCCCTCGCAAGTGGAGGCTCTGGAACAGGGACTGCGCCATCTTGCTTCCTTCCTTCCCGGAACCCCCCAGTTGCTCCCGGGCGCCGGAGCCGCCGGGGGGCTGGGATGGGGAATGGTGGCTTTTTGCGGGGCCGAGCTCCGGAGCGGGATTGACCTCGTTCTCGACGCCGTCGCATTCGAGGACTTGGTCCAGGGCGCAGATCTGGTCCTGACCGGAGAGGGCTCCTTTGATGAGCAGAGCTTCCATGGGAAAGTCGCCATCGGCATCGCGCGCCGCGCCGGTGCCATGGGCATTCCTACCGCCATTCTCGCGGGGCGGCACGCTGTTTCGCGTGCAAAATGCCATGAGCTGGGTATTGTCAGTTGCCATTCGATCACCACTCATTTTGGGGTAGATGCGGACCAAGCCATGACAGAGGCCTCCCACTTCCTGGAAGAACTGGCCGCTACCGTAGTCCCCGATATTCTTGAGAGCACGGCAGTTCGTGGGCCCTTCTCTGGGCCAAGGTAGATTTTTAAAACGTTTTAGGCGATCTTCGGCTGCCAACTCGAACAGATACAAGTGAATCGCATCGACAGCCTGCGGGCATTGGTAGACGCCCCCACCCTGCCCAGGGCCGCTGGCGATCATCTCGTCGTCGAGTCACGTCAGCCCGACTTGCATTCCGTCACGCTGACCATCAGGCCCACGCGCTTGTTGCTGCCGCTAAGAGAGGGCGAAATGATCGACCACCCCGACAGGATAGCCGTCGGGGAGTCCTATTCGCTCACGTATCCGGGCACTGCTTCCATGAAATGTGTTGTGGTGTACCAGGACGATCAGAATTTTTTCCTGGGGGGCAAGCCTTCCTATGAGTACACCCACATCCAGTTGGAGCGGCTGGACCACGACACCTTCTCGCTCCAGTTCACCTCCCGGGAGCACGAGTATCTGATCATCCCCTTTCAGGATCGGTGGGAAGATGCAGCCGACAGATACCGATCTGTTCTGAACCTGAATCATACCCAGGCCGCCATAGCCAAGCCGAGGTTTCTGATACAACTGGGCGTCAAGGATCCCTTCGGAGTGGTGCACATCGACCATTTCCGTGATCTGATACCGATTGTCAGTCAGATGCACGACCAACTGGGATCAGGGCACATTCTGCACCTCTTTGGCACCAACACCGCCGGTTTCGATCGGATGTTTCCGGACTACACCGTCGATCCTGCGCTGGGAGGAGAGGAGGCTCTTGGGGACCTCCTGAAGCACGCGAACTCCCTGGGTTTGACGACCAGCCACCACTACAACCCAAGGATCGCGGATTCCGATTGGATCCGTGAGAATCCGACTTTCCGGGCGGCGATCGTCAAGAAAGATGGTGTCCCCGTGGAGGAACCCTACAAGGGCCACTCACACTTTGTGATGGACCCAACCAACGAGGCCTGGTTCGACCGCTGCTTCGAGACGATCCACTACCTGGCGGGCATTGGGTTTGACTTCCTGGAGATCGACCAATTCACCTATCAGCGCAATTTCTACAGCGCTACACCCCTGGCCGTCGGCTACCGGAACATGGTCGAGCAGTTTAATCGATTGGGCTACAAGTTCTGGCTTGAGGGAGTCTCTGACATTTTCCGACTGTCTGGCGACAATTTCTACCAGATTCTCATCCGGGACCGTGCCCAACTTTGGGAGGATGGCGAAAACCGGCGTGGCTATCCATATGGCCGCACCTTCTCGGACTTTTTCATGTACCTGTGGCCTGACTCGAACGTCTCGTACCAGGTGTTCACCGAGAACAAATCGTTTGATCATGTACCTGAGCGCCTGAAACAGGCCCGGTCATCGAATGCGACCATCCTGGATCTTGAACTTGGATTCTACGATTCCGAATACGAGTCCAACCTGAAGCGATTGCTGGCAATCCTCAGGGATCCCCCGGAATGACCGCGCATTCTGGTCTCAAGGTAGGCATCATCCACTACCGAACCGGCCGTACAGACGGTGTATCGCTTGAGATGGAGAAGCGTGGTCGCATCCTCTCGGATCTCGGATGTGAGGTCCGATTCGTCGCCGGTCCGGTGAGTGAAAAGTGTGATTTCGTCATAGACGATCTGGAATTTGATTCCCCACAAATCGCCGAAATCAAGGAGAACTGCTTTTCTCATTTCCAACGCGACTCCCTTCGCCCCGCCCATCTTCTGGACCGCATCCATCGGGTGGCGGCTCGCATCAAGGGTGCATTCCTGGAGTACCACGCCAGTCAACGGTTTGACGCTCTGCTCGTGCACAATGTCTTCTCCCACGGCCGTCATATTGCAGCAGCATCCGCATTTTACGGCGTACTCGGTCAGCTGAAGATTCCCGTCGTGGCCACGCACCACGACTATTACTGGGAGAGGCCTGAGTACGAGCGGGTTACTCACCCATTAGTCCAGGACTACCTGAACGAATTCGTACCGCCCGTTCTGCCGGGTCTGATGCATGTCAGCATCAATTCCATTGCCGCCTCCCAGTTGAAACTCCGCAGAGGCATCTCCTCAACGGTGGTGCCCGATGTCTGGGATTTCGACCAGCCGCGCTGGAAGATGGACGCCTACAACTCCCACCTGCTTCCTCAAATCGGAGTCGATCCGGGCGATTTGGTCGTTCTGCAAGCGACGAGAATCGTGGCTCGAAAGGGAATCGAACTCGCGATCGATTTTGTTGCCGGCCTCGCCCGGCAGAAGGAGCGACTTGTGGGCAGGAAGCTCTACAATGGGAAGATTCTTACGGCCGACAGCAGGATTGTGCTTATTCTGGCCGGCTATGCGGAGAAGTCCGCTCTGCCCTATCTCGAAGCACTTCGGCAAGAGGCGGACCGTTCCGGCATCGAAGTTCGATTCATTTCCAACCACATTGGTGCCACACGTCGGGCGGGCACGCCCAAGGTCTTTTCCCTCTGGGACGCCTACACCATTGCTGATGTCGTGACCTATCCGAGTCTCGTGGAGGGCTGGGGAAACCAATTCATCGAGGCAGTCTTTGCACGCAAACCCGTGGTGCTCTTCGAATACCCTGTGTTTCGTCAGGACATCCGGTGCGAAGGCTACAGGTTCGTCAGTCTGGGTGATGAGGTGACTTCGAGAGGGAGACACGGGCTGATTGCCCTGCCGCCAGAGGCCCTGGATAGAGCGGTGGACAGCATGATCCGGTTTCTCACTGAACCGAAGGCGGCCCTGGATCTGGATCGAAACGCCTCAATCGGTGCGAAACATCACGGATTCCCGGTCATGAGAGACTTTCTACTTCATGCGCTGCCCATTCCGTTTGCGCAACCTCCGATCCGCCTTGACAAATGATGGGTCTGACCATTAGGTTGCGGCAGCGCTTGAATCCGGGAGAGCGCTTTTCTTTGGGCCTACTCCTAAAACGTTTCAGGATTTTCAGATGACCCAGGGAGGGAAGAGTGTGACGCTGAAACACATCGCCTCACGGCTGGGCATCTCCATTTCTACCGTGTCCCGGGCGCTCGGCGGCTACGAAGATATCTCAGGAGAGACGCGCGAGTTGGTGGCGCGAACGGCCCGGCAGATGAACTACCGCCCGAACCGGAACGCGCAAAGCCTGGTCTCGAATGCCAAATCCATCCAGAACATCGTGATCCTGGGTGTTCCGAACGTGCTGAAGTCCATCGCCTTCAACTCGTACTACGGGGAGATCATGCGAGCCTTCTGCGACGGAGTCGACACGACCACGCACCGTTTCATCCTGGCGGCAGAAGACGGCAGCAACGCCGACTACGTGGATTACCACAAACTCCTGCGCGACCACCAGGCTACGGCGGCAGTGGTTCTAGATCTGGCGGAAGACGATGAACGCGTCAGAAAATTGACACGTGCCGGGATCCCGCTGGTGGTACTGGGTGAATACGAACCTGCCAACAAGTTACAGTGCGCCGTCTGGACGGATAACGTGCGCGGCGCCTACCTGGCAACGAGGCACCTGATTCTGCGTGGAAGGAGGCGCATCGGTCTGGTCGCGGGACTCCGCGGACAGAAAGTATCCGCCAGCCGATTACAGGGTTACCGGATTGCACTGGCCGAGAGCGAGATGCCCTTCGATGAGTCGCTTGTGGTCAACCCGCAGGAAACCGATGAATTCGGCGGCTATTCGGCCATGCTCGAATTGCTTCATCGCGGCTGCGCGTTGGACGCAATCTTCTGTGCGTCAGACCTGCGAAGCATTGGTGTCATCAAGGCGCTCCGAGAGCACGGTCTTTCAGTTCCCGGAGACGTGTCGGTGGTCGGTTACGACGACCTGCCTATCGCGTCCTTTTTCCACCCCCAATTGACAACCATCAGGCAGCCAACTTACAAGGTGGGCGCCTTTGCCATCAGAAATCTGGAGCGACTCACTCGAGGGGAAACCGTCACCGTGAGAACCAAAGTGTTCGCTCCTGAACTCGTGGTTCGGGCGTCGGCCTGATCCATGTGAGCCCAAACAAACGGAGAAAACGATGAGAAACATGTTACGGGTGATGATCGGGATCTTCCTGGTCGCCATTGTCTTGCCGGCGTCGTCTTTTGCACAGGACGGCCGACTGGTCTGGGCCGACCGCGTCCCGACTGGTGAGCACGACACTCAGGTTGTGTGGACCAGTGCCCAACTCAAAGCAAGGTCAGCGAGTTCGTTCGCAAGGATAGCCGATTCGGCGCAATACCCGCTGCCGGATCAGATCAACCACATCAAGAATGTGCGTGCAAACGCAGATATGGACCGGGACGGCCTGGCCGAGTTCATGATGCCCATCTTCTGGATCGATGGAGACGGCGTCAATCGTCGTTCCATCTATGTCTTTGAGAGCACCGGTGCGGACGATTCCTACGCTGTGGTCTGGTCGTACGATTTCCCGGGTGTGGCGGATCAGTTCACGACCGTGGACGTCTCCGACCTTGATGGCGATGGCATAGAGGAGATCTTGGCCGTGAACGTTCGTGTCGAGGGCGACAACGATGAAGGGCCCAATCTGTACGTCTTCGAGAACCAGGGCGACAACGACTGGGGCACCGAGCCCACCGTGACCTGGGACTTGGGCAATACGACGCGTGACGTGATTCGTGTGGCTAAGGCGGCCGACCTCGATGGCGACGGCAAGCAGGAGGTCGTGATGGCTTCCTTCCGCTCGCAGCCTGCCATTGTGGTGGCTTCGGTGAGCGATTTTGATCTTCCGGTGTGGACCACCGAGTTCGTGAACAACGAGATCGGCGGCTCCTCCCCTGACGTGGCCGCAATCGCCATTGGTGATCTGGACGGCGACGGCACGCCTGAGGCGATGATGCCCGACGGCGCTACCGACCAGTTCGTGGTCATAGAAGCCAACGGCGCCGACAGCTACGACCAGATCCTGGTGCCGATGCCGGTTGCCGGCAAGACCGTCAGTGTGCACGGCGTGGATACCTGGGACGCGAACGGAGACGGCCGCGACGAAGGCTTCTTTGCGAACTTGCAGGGTGCCGTCTGGATCATCTCGACCGACGATGTATCGACGATGACCAGCGCGAACATCATCCAGATCGCCGACACCGGCGAGCAGTGGCTGGAAGCTTCGACCGGTAACCTGAGTGGTCGCGGCACGGACTTCGTGATCGCTGGCTCCAACGCCTCTTCGGCCTGGAACTACCAGTACACGGGTGGTCCAGGCGGCGATGTCAGCGATCCGGGTAACTATGCCGCGGTTCAGGTGGTTGCCGTAGGCGACTTCGCGGGTCAGGTCCCCGGAGGTCTGCGGGTCTACGGACTCGACTTGGCCGATGACATGGACGGCGACGGACTCGGAGAGATCATCTTCACGCGCGGCTCAAGCCGCGGTGGACTCGATGCGCCGGCCGTCTTCGTGATGGAATTGAATGACAGCTTCATTGCGGTAAGTCTGGAAGATATCGAGATGCCGGAAGGTTTCGCGCTTCTCCAAAACTACCCGAATCCATTCAATCCAGAGACCACGATTCAGTATGTTCTGGGTGAGTCAGGACAGGTAACGCTCGGCATTTACAATGTACTGGGGCAGCTAGTCCGGACCCTCGTTTCCGGCCCCCAGACGCCACAGGCCTATGCGGTATCGTGGGATGGCACGGACGCGAGCGGCGTGGCCGTTGCAAGTGGGATGTACCTCTATCGACTCGACTTCGGGGACAGGACGCAAGTCCAGACCATGATGCTCCTGAAGTAGTTCGATGCTGTGGTGATCCCCGCCGGCCGGTCCACTGGAGCCGGTCGGCGGGGCATCGCCACGATTTTACTCACCCCCTCACGACCCATGATAGATGCACACGACAATTCTCCTGCGTGTGACGGTCTTCCTTGTCCTAGCCGGGATCTCCACATCCGTCGCAGCCCAGGGTCAGATCACTCCAGCGGATATTGATGTCGTCGGAGATCGGTCATGGAGGAAGCAGGGGTTTCTGAACGGGAATCTGCTGGCGACGGTGTTCTTTAACACCGGCCAAGTAAGCAAAGACGGGGTGTTCCCCCAATTGGAGTGGCCGGTTGGCAGTGGCCAGATCTACATGGACACCGTGGTTCCGATCGTTCAGGCCGAGGCTACGGATGTAAACGGAAACGTGATTCACCCTCTTGAGACGAACTATGAGTTTTCTCTTGACGTAGCCCCGGATGGCTTGACCGAGTGGGGCTGGCAACCACTGCCCAACTATGCGAACCCGAATCAATCCTCTCCGGCCGTCAGCAACCGGCCGAATACCTGGCCGGCCATCTGGCCGGATCGTCCCGAATTCGGAGAGGAATGGAACGGCTTCTTTGGCCGCGGGATCTTCAACGCGGATCAGGAGACCTACTACGTCGTCGACGATGACGCCGACGAGGAATTCGAGTACTTCCCTGACGCGACCGACCGATCCCGGCGCGGCTTGGGGATGCGCATGGCCGTTCGCGGGCTACAATGGGCGCATGTGCTGGCCGAGGACGTGATCTTCTGGATTTTCGATGTCACGAATGTCGGGACAACGGACTACGACAAGGTCCTCTTCGGCATGTTCATCGACTCCAAAAACGGTGGCCACGATTTCGACAATGGTTTTTATGATGTTGTTCTTGACCTCACCTATATATGGGATCAGACGGGGATCGGCACGTGGGGCGGCCCGACAGGGTGGATCGGGTATGGCTATCTGGAGAGCCCCGGTATCGGCAATGATGGCATCGACAATGACAATGATGGCCTGACGGACGAGCGCAGAGACAGTGGTCCCGGAACATTCGGCGTGGGACCCATCGGGAACTTCGGGCCACCTCGCGCGCACTGGTCGGGTGACGAGGACGGCGATTGGGTCGCAGAAACCGATGACGTCGGGCGAGACGGCGTAGGGCCGTTGGACACCAACTACACTGGCCCGGATGAGGGCGAGGCAGACGGTATTCCCACTGATGGCGAGCCCAATTTCGACCGGACCGACCTTGACGAATCAGACCAGATCGGGCTTGAGGCCGTGAGCCTCCACGCCTGGGGAGAGTTCCCCCTGCACGAGGATGACAGAATCTGGGATCTTCTGGCCAACAAGACGCGCGACCCGGTCCAGAACTTCTCCAACATCGGAGTCCTCTATTCCTCTGGTCCCTTTCCTTTGCTGAGTGGACAGACAGAGCGGTTCTCCATGGCACTCTTGATGGGCGAAGACTTCGACGACCTTGTTCGAAACAAGGAAATTGTGCAGGGTATTTTCAACTCCAATTACAGATTTGCGAAGCCACCGGACAAACCTGCGGTGAAGGCAGAATCGGGCGACGGGTTTGTCACGCTGACCTGGGACAATCGTGCGGAGTTCTCCCGCGACGCATTCCTGGGACTGGATCCGGACGGGCTTGGGTTCAAAAGAGACTTCGAGGGGTACAGCATTTACCGGAGTACAGACCCGGGGCTGCTGGATACCCGCCTTATCACGGATGCGTTTGGAAACAGCGCCTTCCGAAAGCCGGAAGCTCGGTTCGATCTCGTGAACGGGATCAAGGGCACGGATCCGGTGGGACTCCCGAACGGGGCTCATTTCTATCTGGGCGATGACACCGGTCTCGCGCATTCCTGGACCGATACCACCGTTGTCAACGGCCAGAGATACTACTACGCAGTCGCTGCATACGACCAGGGTGCGCCGAACCTCGGGTCGAACGGGTTGGCACCGGCCGAGACGAGCACCATCATCGAGAGAGACATTGCTGGCAATATTACGACCGACGTCAATACAGTCGTGGTGACGCCGGGTGTACCGGCGGCGGGGTACCTGGCGGCCGAATCGGAGCAGATTCCCGAACACGTTTCTGGTCCTGGCACAGGCCGCGTCAGGGTTTCGGTTGTCCTCCCCTCCGAGGTGAAGGCCCAGAAGCGGTACCGCATCACGTTCGCCGACACCCTGCGCCTCTCGGACGCCGGCTTTGTGTGGGAGACCCTAGGGTATTCCGTCACCGATCTCTCCAACGGTTCGGTGCCGGTCCGGCGCAGTCCCTACATGGAGGTCCAGGATGCCTTCCCCTTCTTCGACGGACTCGGAGTGGCCGTGGCAAATGATGCCACTGCCTTCGCCCCACGGCGCTCCGGCAAACAGTCGGGTAACTCCAACTTCACCATCGATGTGGTGCCCGAGATCGCCACCGAGGGGCGCCTCAGAGGCCTGGGAGGGCTCTACCCGGCCGACTTCGAGATCCAGTTCGCCGACCGAATCGTAGCCACGTCGCGCGGAAGCGAAATTGGCTTCGAGGAGATCCCGGTCAACTTCACCATCCTTAACGTCACTGACAACGTGCCGGCGGACTTCCTCTTCCTTGACCACGACGGAGATCGCCAACTCTCCAGCGGGGACGAGATCCTTCCACTAGTCGCCTCCCCTCTCTCAAGGACGGGATACCTGACCACGTGGCGCATCACGTTCCTGGCCCCGGCCGGCGGTGCAGGAATCAGGCCCACCACCGGCGACGTCTTTGCCGTCCGAACCGAGAAGCCATTCCGTAGTGGAGACGTATTTGAGTTCTCGACCTTGGAGGCGGCGCGCGTAGAAGCAAGCCTGGCCAAGACACAGCTCGACCGGATCGCCGTGGTACCAAACCCCTATGTCGTGACGAGCGTCATCGAGCCGCGGAATCTCCTCACCTCGGGGCGCGGAGAACGGATCATCGAGTTTATTCACCTGCCGCAGCGCTGCACCATCAAAATATTCACCCTGCGCGGCCAGCTCGTCGATGTACTGGAACATGATACCGGCATCGACGACGGAACCGAAAGATGGGGACTCGTCTCGCGCGACGGCATCGATGTCTCATTCGGTGTCTATATCTACCATGTCGACGCACCCGGCATCGGGAAAAAAATAGGCCGCTTTGCTATCATCAAGTAGCCGCATATCCCTCACAGAACGGCGCCTGTCGATGTATCTGATGGCCGCATTGACTCGCATGGGGTTTGTGCTGTGCCTGGCATCGGCACTCAGCGGCGGGGTGGCTCTTCAGGCATTCGCCCAGGAATCAACCACTGCGGCCCACAGCGGCAACAAGGTGAGAATGACGTTCGCCCCCGACGGCCGGCTGGGTGTCATCGACACGGAGCTTGGCATGGAATGGCCGGTCGGCACAGGGCAGGAGTATCTCGATACGGCCTTTCCGACCGTGACCATCGGAGGTCAACTCGTTTCATTCGGGGCGACTAGATCGACTATCCCCATGAGCCACCGGAGCAGCACCTGGCCGTCGGCCTGGAACAACCGCTGGAACGGATTCTTCGGGACTGGCCGGCTGACCGCGGACCAGGAGAGCCTTGTGATTCTTGAGGCTGCCGACAGTCCCCTTCGACTGAGCGCGAGAGGCTGGCAATGGTCGCACTATCTGGCTCAGGATATGCTTCTCATGCATTACACCCTTGAGAATACGGGCAGCACCGATCTCGCGGGCGTCAGGATGGGATTTGTAGTCGACCCTGCCGTGGGCGGAGACAATGGACTCGATCTCGCGCGATTCGATCAACACCTCTCCAGCGCGGTGATGACCGACCCCGATGGCACTGGGCAGGGGCGGGCAGTCGCTGTCGGAATCGGATCCTGGTTCGACGTTGGCCAGCTCTCTCTCATGATTCTTGAGACGCCGGCAAGCGCTTTTGATGGCGTTGACAACGACGGGGACGGGCTTGTGGACGAGAGTCGAACCGACGGCATCGACAACGATGGTGATTGGGATCCCCTCCTCCATGATGTCGGCGTAGACGGCCGCCCCGGAACGGGTGACGAGGGCGAAGCGGACGGCATCCCTACGAGCGGCGAGCCAAAGTTCGATCTGACCGACCCGGATGAGTCGGACCAGATCGGCGTGGGCAGCTTCGTGATCTTGGGAGGCCAGACCGACGACGAATCAGCGATCGCCGCCGCGATGGTTGCGGCACGTTTTGACCAGGAAGGCGAGGCCTCTGGCATCGTTGTCGGGACCGGGGAGTTTTCCATACCGGTCGGCGACGTGCAGTACTTCGCCGTCGTGCTTTTCCTCAGCGCAAATGATACAGATCGTTCACGCAACGAGGCCGTTGCCATTGAGATAGGCGAGCGAGGATACGCCTACCCGATAGCACCTGCGAGGCCCGTGGTCCGAGCCGTGGCAGAAGACGGCCAGGTCACTCTGTCCTGGGACGACCGCGCTGAGTCTGCGCCGGACTTCGAAGGCTATAAGGTGTTCAAGAGTACTGATCCGGGATTCAACGATGCGTATACCGTGACCGATGATCGCGGAACGCTCATCTATAGTGAACCCGAGGCCACCTTTGATCTGAAAAATGAGGTTTCCCGACTGTTCGGGATCGAGTCGGGAGGATTCCGCTACTTTCTGGGACGGAATTCGGGAATCACCCACTGGTGGACCGATACCAATGTCGCAAATGGCCGGACCTACTACTATGCAGTAGTGGCCTTTGACCGGGGCGATTCCCTGATTCCAGACTTCCCTACCGAGTCGACCAAGAGCATCGTTGTCTGGGCCGACGGGCAAATTGAAACTGACGACAATACGGTTGTTGTCACGCCCACCGTAGAGGCCAGCGGGTACATCGAACCGACGTTCGTCTTCGAACACACGTCGGGACCCTCTACCGGGATCGTGTCCGCAATCATCATTGATAGGTCCCAGGTTAGAGATGCCCGCTATGAGTTGACCTTTTCTGTCGACGAAAGTGGGAACTCGATCTACTCCCTCACCGATCTTTCCTTTGGAGCGGTGTTCCTGGACTCTCGGAACTTCTCCAGCGAGGCCATCCGGAGCGAAGGTGATCCGCAATTTGACGGGGTCCGCATTTTTGTGCAGGACGATGTGCTCCGATGGGACTCCACCGCCACGGGCTGGGCGACCGGAAACTCCAACTGGTCGGTGTCGATGCGCCTAAACGCAAACCTCGGCCCTCCGGTGCCGGTTCCCGCCGACTACGAAGTGCGGTTTGGCGACTCCGACACCGCCATATTCACGACTCCTTTCGAGGTCCCTTTCCAAGTTTGGAACACGTCGGACAATCGAAAGGAAAACATCCTGGTCCTGGACCAGAACGGAGATGGGGGGTGGTCGTCCGGAGAGCCCATTTTTGTTGTCGAAGGTTCAACACTCCAGGACTTCAGACCAATCCATTGGACCATCACGCTCACCGAACCTAGCGACCCCGCGGTGACATCCGTCGCTCCGCAGAGCGGGGACGTGGCATTTCTGACGACCACCAAGCCATTTTCGGTCAGCGATATCTATACGCTGGACACCGCTTCGGCTGCGATTGACGGGTCTCTGGATGCGTCCGCACTGGACGACATCGCCGTCGTCCCCAATCCCTATATCATCAATTCCGGGACCGCTCAGAGGGCACTCATCACCGGCGGACGATCCATTAGACGGCTTCAGTTCATTCATCTTCCCGAGCGATGCACCATCCGCATTTTCGACTTGAGGGGACGTCTTGTGGATGTCATCGAACACGACGGGGGCATCAACTCAGGAAGCGAATTCTGGGATCTCCAACCGTTGGGGGCGGAGTCCGACGTTATAGCCGCAGGCATTTACATCTACCACGTTGAGGCGCCGGGTCTAGGCCAGAAGATCGGACGATTCGCAGTTATCCGATGAGAAAGACGAGACCACTCATCGGTGCCTGCATTATCCTGATGGCCGCTATCATGTCCATGGGAATGACCGGGGTCGTGGTCGAGACGCCGGATGCCGCCTCGACAGACGCCACGCTCCCCCGAGGTGACAAAGGCAAGATTGTGGGCCGGGTGCTGGACGCCGAAACCGGGGAGCCCATGCCGGGCGTCAATGTCCTTCTGGTGGGCACGCTCCTCGGAGCCTCTACGGACCTCGATGGTGATTTCCTGATTCTGAACATTCCGCCCAAGACGTACACCCTTCGGGCATCGATGATCGGCTTTCAGCCCCAAGTAGTCGAAGGCCTGGTGGTTCGGGCCGACCTAACCACCCGGGTAGCAGACATCAGGCTGGGCACCCAGGTCTTTGAGCTGGGGGACGAGGTGGTGATCGTCGCAAACAGAGAGATGATCATCAAAGACATGACGGCTACACAGGCCGTGATTGGCGCCGACGAAATCGCCGCCTTGCCCGTAGAAGAGTTTTTGGATGTCGTTCAACTGCAGGCTGGCGTGAACCAGGGCCGTGACGGCTCCTTGCACATACGGGGAGGTCGGTCCGAGGAAATTCTTTACATGGTGGACGGCGTGCCCATGAGCGATGTCTTCTCCGGCGATATCTCCGTCGAAGTCGAGAACAGTTCGATCCAGGAGCTGCAGGTGATCAGCGGCACATTCAACGCGGAATATGGACGCGCCATGTCCGGCGTGGTGAACATCATCACCAAGGAAGGGGAGTCTGAACTGGGTGGCTCCCTGACGCTGTACGGAGGTGATTACCTGAGCAGCGAGTCGGCGATTTTTAGTCGCATCTCCGATTTTGACCCCTTGGCGGTCGTGAACGGACAGTTTGCTCTGGATGGCCCCGTTCCGGGCACCGGAAAGAAGCTGCGGTTCTTCCTCACGGGCCGGATCCTGAGCGATGACGGGTACATTTTCGGGGAGCGGCGATTCAACCCGTCTGACCTCTCCGATTTTTCGGCAGATGACACGACCAAATGGGCCATTCAGGCTACCGGAGACGGAAGCATTATTCCGATGCGGCCCCTCAAGAAAAGGACGCTGCATGGCAAGCTGAACTACAATCTCAGGCCCGGGCTGAAGTTGATTGGCAGCGTCATGCTCAACACCATCGAAACCCGGGATTGGAGCCAGGAAGGCAAATCGTTCACGCAGGAAAACCAGGCCCGCAATTTCAACCGCTTCCGACTCAATCCTGACGGCGCCTCAAGGCAGTTCCAGGACGGGTACACTGTCGTCACGACACTGGACCACCTGCTGACCTCCACGACCTTCTACAACCTCAACCTGTCGCTGCAATACAACAAGGCGAGCAGCTACGTCTTTGAAGACCCATTCGACGCGAGGAATCAGGACCGGTCATTCCTCCAGAATGTGTCTGACAACGCATTCTTTACGGGAGGAACAGACCCGTGGTACTCGGAGCGATCCACTACCACTTATGCGGCAAAGTTCGACATTACCAGCCAGGTTACTAAAGCCCACCAACTGAAGGGCGGGCTGGAATTCCGATCTCACCGACTCGACTTTTCCGAGTTCAAGCTAGTCCCCGCCCGGAATGCGGATGGAATTGAGATCTCTCCTTTCCAACCCGCACTGCCACCCAGCATCTCGCCTTTCAACAACAGCTACACCCACAATCCCTTCGAGATCGCGGCCTACGTACAGGACAAGATCGAGCTGGACGAGATGATCGTGAACATCGGCCTACGGTACGACCGGTTCAGTCCAAACGCTCCCGTCCCAACCGATCCCGGTGATCCGAGGGACCCATCCAAGCGTAGGGACGCGACGGCGAAGGGTCTGATCAGTCCCCGGCTGGGACTAGCCTTCCCGATTTCCGAACGGGGCGTACTTCATTTTTCGTACGGCTTCTTCTTCCAGATGCCGCTCTTTCAGTATCTGTATGCCAACTCGGAGTTTGAAGTGGAAATCGGGCGCCTGCGCACCCTTATGGGCAATGCCGACCTGAATCCACAGAAGACCATCATCTACGAGGTCGGCCTGCAGCAACAGATTACTGACGGACTGGCGTTTGACTTCACGGTTTATTACAAGGACATCCGTGAACTCTTGGGAACGCAGATCTACGAACTCTCAATTGGCCTGGATCGCTACGCGCGATATGAAAACCGGGATTTTGGGAATATTCGAGGCTTCGTTGTTGCTCTCAATCAGCGGTATGCCACCTGGATGTCCTCCTCGGTAGACTACACCTATCAGGTGGCCGAGGGCAACGCTTCCGAACCCAACGCCTCGTTCATTGACAGTCAGGCAAATCGCGAAAGCGAAAAGCGCATGGTCCCGCTGGATTGGGATCAACGGCATACGCTCAATGCAGCTCTGACCTTCTTTCCGGTCGACAGGGCTCGCATCACCTTTCTCGGACGATATGGAAGCGGACTCCCCTATACCCCGTCCTTCCTCAACATCCGGCGGGCCTTTGAGAACACGGCCCGGTCTCCTTCCACCCTGTCCGTTGATGTGAAGGCCGACTATGATGTGCAGTTCAGCGGGGTTCGGTACTCCTTCTTCGTCAAGGTCTTCAACTTGTTCGATGCACGGAACGAGCAGATTGTCTTTTCTGATACAGGCCGTTCCGGGTTCACCATCCAATCCCAGCTTACCGGTCGCGTCAGAGGCGTCAATAGCGTCGAGGACTTTTTCAATCGCCCCGACTACTACTCACCGCCACGCCAAGTTCGGATGGGATTCACGCTCTCCTTCTGACGGATAGATCAACACAACGCTGACAGAGATGAAGCCAACCATCAAAGGTATCGTGTTCGGATACCTGCTGCTGTTGCTGGTCGTGCCTGCGAAGGCCCAGTTCGGTGGATTGAGCAAGACCGGACTGAGTGCAGCGACCTTCCTGTCCATTGAGGTCGGGCCGCGCGCGAAAGCCATGGGTGGCGCATTCGTCGCAGTGGCCGATGATGTGTCTGCGCTGTACTGGAACCCCTCCGGAATCACCCGGCTGGAGGGAAATCAACTAATGGTGGCCCACACCGAATGGCTTGCGGAAATCAACCACGACTTCGTGGGCATCGCCCTTCCGCTGGGCAACCTCGGTGTGCTGGGCTTTAGCCTCACCAGTGTCACCATGCCGGACATGCTGGTGCGCACGGTTTTGCAACCAGAAGGAACCGGTGAACGGTTCAACGCCTCGGACATTGCGATAGCGGGAACCTACGCCAAGAAGCTTACCACGCGCTTTGCCATCGGTGGCAGTCTTAAATACATCAGGCAAAAAATATTCAACTCGACTTCCAGCACAGCGGCCGTCGATTTCGGCATGTTGTTCCGAACCCCTTTCCGCTCCATGGACTTCGGGATGAGCATCAGCAATTTCGGCGGCGATCTCGTTCTCAGCGGTACCGACACCGAGATTGAGGTGGACGTGGCCCCCGAGCAGTTCGGTAACAATGACCGGATCCTCGCGAACCTCACTACGGAAAAGTTTCAACTTCCCCTCACGCTGCGGGTCGGCCTTGCCATGAATGTCATGGAGCGGTCCCAGGCTGTACTCCGCCTCGCCGTCGACGGAGTCGTACCGAACGACAACAGTCAATACGTGAACATCGGAGCGGAACTACTCACCATGGATGCCTTTGCCCTTCGTGGCGGTTATCGAACACTCTTCCTGAAGGACAGCGAGGAGGGCCTGACCCTCGGCGCGGGTGTCATGGCGGCCTTCGGAAACGCGGGGATCACGGCAGACTATGCCTATTCGCGCTTTGGCATCCTTGAGAACGTTCACGAGATTGCCCTGACAATCCGATTCTAGGCTCTGTCGGAGGACGAATGACCGGTCGCAGCATTCTAGTTCTGGTGTTCGCGATCTCGGTCGTCGGCTGTTCCGGAACCGGTTCTCCAGATGATGCGGTTCTTGCCCGCGTCGGCCCCCGCGTAATTACCGTCGGTGACTTCAGGCTGGCCTACGAACTTGCCACCGCTGCCGAGAAGGCCCAGTACAAACAGATTGATCAGCGGAAGAAGGCTTTCCTGGATCACCTGGTCCAGAACGAACTCCTTGCGATGGCTGGCGTCGAGCGAGGCTACGCCAACTTTCCCGAGGCCAGGCAGATATTGGCCTGGACCGAAGAACAAGCCGTCATCCGGGCGCTCTATACGGCAGAAGTCCGCAATCGAGTTTATGTCACGGAGGCAGAGCTTAGAGATGCCTACGCATTGGCAAGCGAGCGTCTGGCGCTTCGCCAGGTTCTCTTTCGCGAATCAGACCTGGCCCAGGCGGCCTACGATCGAATTCAGAACGGGGCTTCGTTCGAAGATCTGGCGCTGGAACGCGCCCGATCTGAAGAGGAGCTCGCAAAGATGCTGACTCCGACGACCTTCTCCTGGGGTGAGTTGGATGAAGGATTGGAGACAATTGCCTTCGGCCTGAACCACATGGAAGTCCCGCCTCCCACCCGTAGTCGACTCGGGTTCCACCTGATCCAACTCGTGAACCGCACGGAGAACCTTCTCCTGACAGAGAATGGGTTCGAGGCCCGGCGCCACTACCTGGATCAGGTCATCCGGCGACGGCGAGAGGCACTCGTTTCCCGGCAGGTCCTTCGTGAGTTGGCGGCAACGGATAGCCCGGGAATCCTCGGAGCGACCGTGGCAGAATTGGCCTTCAGGGCATCTACCCGGATGCAAGCGGCAAGCGCAGAGAGTCCTGTCCCCCCCTACCTTCAGGTGTTCGAGATAGAATCGGATGCGGAAGACCTGCTGAACCGCAAGTTGGTCACATTCGCAGGTCACTCCTGGACAGTCTTCGAATACCTCCAACGCGTGAAGCGATTGCCACCCCTGGAGCGTCCTGATCTGACCACACCCGGATCGGTGACGGCCTCTCTTGCGGTGCTGATTCGGGATGACTACCTGTCCCAGGCCGGATACGAACAAGGTCTCGAGTCTCACCCGGACGTGGTCGCGGAAGTGGCCCGTAGGAGACGGGCAATTGCGGCTTCTCTGATGCGCAAGGCCTTGTTCGATTCGTCCCTGGTATCCGCAGATTATGTCGAGGAATTCTACAGCGAGGCACGCGATCAGTACCGGATCCCGCCGAGGGTAAGAGTTCGGGAGATCATGGTGCGGTCGGAAACACTGGCAGACTCCTTGCGGAAAGCCGTAGAACTCGGAGCGGATCTAGACAGCTTGGCAGCTTTGTATTCTGTGCGGGGCTGGGCCTCCGCGCGAGGAGGCGACCTTGGGTATTTCCAAGCCGGAGCCTTTGGCGCGGTTGGCGAACGGGCCTTCGCCTCGGAGGTGGGGGCGCTTGTGGGACCTGTCCCGGTCACGCTCGGGGGAACGACCGTGAGCTATTCCATTTTCCGGGTGTTGGGTCGCGAGGACCAAATCGACCCGCCGCTCCGGGAGGTCTACGAGAAGGTGCGTGCGGATGCGTTAGCGGCCCGCCGAAGGAACGCGCTGGGGCGCTTCCTTGACCGGTTTCGCCTGGCCTACCCCGTGTCCATCAACCAGATTTTGCTTGACGGCATTCCCACAACAGATGAATTGGGCTCGGGCCGCCCGATGGACATGATTCTCGTACGCCGCCCCTGACAGGCCGCGGATACCGTACCAACACGCAACACGGATATGAACGGACTTGATTGGACTCTGATGCTCGTCTACATGGCTGGTCTCATATGGATGAGCTACCGGATCGGCAAGGGTCAGAAGAGCGAGAAGGACTACTACCTGGGCGGTAACAAGGTGCACTGGCTGCCGGTCGGAATCTCCACCATGGCCACGCAACTGAGTACCAACTCGCTCCTGGGTGCCCCGGCCTTCGTCGCTTTCTCTGTAGGCGGCGGGCTCTTGTGGCTGCAATACGAGTTGGCGGTGCCGTTGGCCATGATCTTCATCATGATCTTCCTGGTGCCGTTCTTCAAGCGGGCGGGGGTCATTTCGATTTATGAGTACCTGGAAAAACGGCTTGGGGTGGGCACCCGCACACTGCTGACGCTTCTTTTTCAGTTCATCGTGGCCTTCGGCACGGGAGTGACGGTCTACGGCATCTCCATTGTTCTGCAGGCGGTGATGGGCATCCCCTTCTGGATGGCCGTGGTGCTCCTCGGTGTAGTTACGGTGGTGTACGATACGCTGGGGGGCATTCGGAGCGTCATTGCATCTGACGTCATCCAAATGGGCGTTCTGGTCTTGGGGGTGATTGTGATTGCCGTCTATGCCACGAACTTGAGTGGCGGTATGGCCAGTGTGATGTCGAATTTTGACGCGTCCCGCATGTCGGCACTGGATTTTTCCGGGCATGGGCTGGGCGACGGCGCCGTGTTCTCATTCCTTCCGATGCTTGTCGGCGGCTTCTTCCTGTATGTCTCGTATTACGGCTGCAATCAGACTCAAGTGCAGCGTCAGTTGGCGACCAAGGACATCGATGACACCAACATGGCGCTGTTCCTGAACGGTCTGCTGCGCTTTCCAGTCGTTCTGGGATACTGCTTCATGGGCGTGGCTGTTGGTGCCTTTGCGACGATAAATCCGGACTTCCTCTCCTCACTCCC
>CAYXSE010000025.1:0-22939 GCA_964466675.1 uncultured Rhodothermales bacterium
CGGGACACGGCGAACGTCCTCACCCCTTGAGTAACGGACGCCAGCCAGTTCGGAGAGGTCCCGGGCCACGAGGTGGTTTCGGATCAACTCGAACTCGGGCTTGCGCTCTCCCTCTGCGGCATCGATTTCCATCCGGATCTGAAAATTCCATCCGGTGGACTCAGTAGCATTGTCCAATATCAGATTGCCCCGAAGCTTGGCTCCGCCAGTCGGTTGGCGGCTGTCTATCCGCACCCACACTCCGCTCCCGGCGTTGTGAGCGATCACGTTCTCTTCGAGTTGGGTACCGCTTGAGGCCATGACCAGCACACCTTCTCCCGCCCAGCCGGCCCTCCGTGTCCCCACAATTGCGCTCCGGAAAATCCGGTTGTTGTCGGAGCCAAGCTCCACCTGAATTCCGGACACCAGATTATTGATGAATGTCGAGGCCTCCACGGTGTTGTTGGAGCTGAACCCGTCAAACCAGAGGCCTGGCCCCTCGTTGTCCTCCGCCACGAACCGTCTGAATACGGTCTGGGAGGTATACACCCACTTTCCGCCGCCTGCCTCCCAGTAGGGGTCATGCCCGCGCCAGTTGTTCCGGTTCGCGGTCACGTCCTCCAGGATGCAGCCTCGGCAGGCACCTCCCACTCCCAAATGGCCGTTATCGTTCGTCGTCAGGTGGGTTATTGTGTGCTCTGTTCCCCACACCTCCAGGCCCCGGCCGTTCGTCTGCCGAATGACCACGTTGTCCACGCGCCCGCCTTTGCCCGCCAGGCATACGGCGCCGGTCTGGGCCGGGTTGGCAGCATGAACGAAAATGAGATTTCGCAACACGGCCCCGGGGACCTCCGGTTTGTTCGCGCATCGGGAAGCTCCCGGGGGCTGGAAGAGGACATCTCGAACCCCGACCTCCACGCGCGCGCCGTGGGGGTCTCGGTCTCCGCTTAACCGCACCATGAGTTCCCGCCCCCCCGAACCTTCCCTGACGGTGAAACTCCCAGGGGTCAGAGCGGCCTCGTTCTCTGCCGGAGCCAGGAGAATTCCGTCTACCACAACAAGATTCGGGTCGTACCGATCTCCGAAGCCGGCCAGGGGACGATATCTGAGTGCCGCCCAAGCGTTGCCTTCGGCCCGCCAGTCGGTGTGCAATTCGTCCGCGCCCGTTATCAAGACTTCCTCACCCGGGCAACCGACAATGACCAGTCCATTGGCTTTGGGTCGGAGGGATGCGCGGTGGAGGCCGGCCGCCAGTACGATCACATCACCCGGACGGAGGTCGTTTCTGCGAGCCGCGTGCAACGAGATCCATGGTTGGCTTTGGCTGCCGGAGCCGTCGTTTCTTGCGCCTGGGTGCCATGGGTCTATCCAAAATACCCGCTTCCCGGGAAACTCTTCGGTCACCCATTCCGCACAAGCCACTGTTGACCCAGATGGGGGAGCCTCCTGGTGCGGCGCCACGATTTGAAGCAATACGACTGGAATCCAGCGCCACATCAGACTAGAACCGCGCGATAGATGTCGAGCAAGGCCTCATAGTTCGCGTCGCCAGAGAAGCGTTCGAGCGCGTCCTGCCTGGCCGTGGCCCGCAATGCGCTGAGACGATCCGGATCCTCCAGCACATATCGGACGGCCTTCCGGAGGCCGGAGACATCACCCGGATCGAAATGTGCCCCACTGATTCCGTGTCGGATCACGTTCTTGAGCGCACCGCGAGTGCTGGCCACGACCGGTGTGCCTTTGGCAATGGCCTCAAGCGCCACCCGACCAAACGGCTCCTTGAACTCAGAAGGCACGACAAGGCAGACGGCTTCGCCCATCCGCTCCGCGAGGTCGGCGGCGGGCACACGGCCGAGGAACTCGATCTTGGGATCTCCAGAGGCCATGCGCTCCAGTTCGGACCTCAGCGGTCCATCGCCGGCCAGTAGAAGAGGAGGCAAGTCTTCCTGGTCCTTCCACGCTCGGACCAACGTCTTCACTCCTTTGCCGGGAGCTAGCCGGCCCGCGTACAGGGCGAATCCACCTTGCCCGGATCCTGCCTCGGGAAATGGTTCGAGCATTTCGGGCTTCACGAACACCTTGTCTGCGGGTAAACCGGCCTGCACGAAGAGGCTTCTTCCGTCTTCGTCGAGTGCGACATAGGCCTGGATGTGGCTACCCCAAGTCCCGATAGCCCAATGCACACCCTGAGATACGGCGATCGCGGCACTCATGGCGCGACTGCCGCGATAACAGCCATGTATGGCTGCGCGCCAGGCAAACTTCTTTCCGAGACAAGATTCACAGTTTGTCCCGTCCCGGAATAGCAGGCCGTTGACACAGAACAGGCGGTAGTTGGAGAGCTTCTGGACTACCGGGATACCGCGTTCGGCAGCGGCCGAGTAGATCGAGGGTGACATGCCAGGGAAAGTGTTCTGAACGTGCAGAACATCCGGTTGAAACGCGTCCATCGCCAGGCCGAGCGCTCTCTTGGTCTCCGAATTCCAGATGAGATTGCGGACTTTTTTGGGGGTAGACCAACCATCGATTTCATGATTGTCGAAGGTGAAGGTCTCAACAGTCGTGCCACGCGAGCGAAGCAACTCCGCTTCTGCGTGGAACGTCTGGTCCTCGCCACCGAGTTGCTGATAGAACGCGTGTACGAAGAGGATTTTCATCGGGCGTGTTGCTCTACGGCCCGACGGTGATGTCCACTCATAATTTCGGCCTGGCGGGACCACGAGAATTCCTTCCGGACACGCTCTCGAGCTCGTTCCCCCAGACTATTCCGGAGTCCTCTGTCCTCGGCCAACCGCGTGATCGCCTTCCGAATACCCCTCACGGCGGCGCTCCGGGTCGGGGCTGCCACCGGAAGGCCGCCGCCGCCCACCAACAAGGCTGGGCCGTTGCCCTCTAGTGTGATGACTGGCCTGCCGGCGGCCATGGCCTCCAGGCATGCCATCCCACCGGAGTCATGGAAGCTCGGATGGACCAGGACATGCGCCTTCTCCAGCCGTTCCAAGACTTCGGATCGGTCGATCCACGGGATGAAGCTGATTCGATCGCCGAGGCCGAGGCGCGACGCCTGGGCCCGAAGTGCGGTGCGCTCCGGACCATCCCCGATGATTGTGTAACGCGTAGTTATGGGCTGGCCTTGGAGAGCTTCTACGGCCAAGTCGAACCCTTTCCAATCCAGAAGACGACCGATGCTGATCAACTCCAGGCCATCACTCTTCGAGTCCGAAATCTGCCCGAGACGGTCCAATTCTTCCTCGCTGATTCCTACAGACGGACAGACATCCACAGGCGTTTCCGTCAGAGACCGCATGCGCGAGGCTGACTCCGATGTGCTGGCCAGAGCCACGGTAGCGCTGTTCGCGGTTCGTGCGAGGGCCGGATCCCGCTCCCACACGGATCGAACGAACGAACGGAATTTCTGACTCCTCCGAGGACCGGGGTGAAGAGAGTCCACGAACCGGCTTGGCATACCCTCTCCCCCACCAACCGGCCCCCAGACAAACGGGCGCCCAGCCGTCGAAGCCGCGGACGGCATCCAGTAGCGGCAATAGGTGACGTGTTGTACCAGATCTGCTCCTACGCGATCGATAATTCGGGGCAGCTTCGCAGCCATCGTCCGAGCCCAACTGTAGTAGTAAAATTGCCAGAGCGTTCGGTTGCCCTGGGGGCTGGTGCTCCTGGGCCAAAATGGAGGCGCGATCCGAACCACATCCACAGGAGATGTATCAGGCAGATCGGTCCCTTCACAGGTCACCACCGTGACCTTGTGCCTCTTGGCCATTTCATGAGCTAGGTTCCAACCCACGCCGGGCTCGGAACCCTGGTTTGGTTCGTAGGCGAATGCTATCAGGAGTATATGTTCAGGATTGCTCATGCCAGCCGTCTGTTTGCTCGTGGTGATAGCTCGTCGCGCGCGCGAGTCAGAAGTTGAACCATGGCCAAGACCATGAATCGGGGGTTGAGAACGACATACCGCCGCCAAAGCCGTCGAGGCTCCACGGCCAAGCGGAACGCCCATTCCAATCCCAATTTTTGCAGGAAATCGGGAGCCTGACGCACCCTTCCTGAGTGAAAATCGAATGCGGCACCGACACCGAAAAGCATCGCGCCGGGGAGCCTGCCTGTATGCTCAGCCATCCAGCGCTCCTGCTTGGGGCACCCAATGCCGACGAACACCATGCGGGCACCGGAGTCTCGGATCTGCTTGGTAAAGGACGCGTCTTCTTCCTCGGATAGTTTCCTGAAGGGCGGCGAGATGGCGCAGGCCACCTGGAGCGAGGGATAGGAGGCCTTCAGGAATGTCTGAAACGAGGCCAGCGATTCCTCCGTGCCGCCGTAGAGCGCGATGGGGAGATCCTCCTCTTCGGCCCGCGCACAGAGGTGGAGGGTGAATGTCGGTCCGTAGACCCTCTTGGCGTACGCGTGTCCGAGCCGCCGCAGCATCCACAGGAGGGGCATGCCGTCCGAGGCTACGAGGCTCGCTCCATTCACCACGCCCGCGAACGTCGGATCGTCGTGGGCCTCCATGACCATGTGAACGTTGGCGAGGCAAGTATACCCTCCCTTTCCGAACCGGAGTCGGTCTACCACATACTCGACGCCGGTTTCGTAGTCCATGGCGTTCACGTCTATGGAAACGATGTGCTCGGATCTGATCGTAGACTTACTCATGCCCACCGCCGGTTGTAGATATTCACAGCCCCGAGCCCGACCCCGAAAAGTGTCCAGAACCAGATGCCGCCCATCGGACCCTCGATGAAGACATCGAACGTGATGTTGACCATGAAGGCGGTCCAATACGCCAATAGAAAGAGAAACAGCCCATGCCAACCGTCCTCTTCTCGCTTTCTGGCCCTGAGAAGACTTCGGACGATAGCTGCGGCCCAGGACAGTTGTAGCAGAATCCAGAGGCCGAAAGCCGGAACACCCATTCTCGCAAGCACACTCAGATGGCCATTGTGGGGACTTCGCAAAGACTCTTCCTCGTCCACCTGATACCCGTCATCGGACGCGAGATTGATGCCGAACCCCTTGCCAGCCACGAAGTAGGGCCCGGTAAAAGTGTATTCGAATATGTCCGACCACCAGTTTAGGCGCCACTCCTTGCTCCCCTCCAGCGCCTGTGAGCCAGAGTCTCCCGTCAGACTTCGGAAATTGTTGGCGAGCTGATCCAGCGAAATGGAGCGCTCTCCATAGACCTCAATCTTCGGATTGACCACCACAAGTGCTACGATTCCTACCAGCGCGAGATAACTCCATTTCCCGATGCTGACGCGCCGTGAGCGGAAGGCGAGCACCACCATCATCGCCAACAAGAAGGCCAGCATCCCGCTCCGATTGCGCATGGCGATCACGCCGAAGTCGGCGATCAGCACCGGGAGCATCCACCAGGATTTTTTCCCCAGTCCCACCAGTACGAACGCGACGGCTCCAGCCAAATGCACCATAGTGTCTCCCCCCTTCAGGCCGGGGATCCGCGCATCGGTGCCGGGAATGGTAGGCATGGAGGAGCCGAACACCTCAGAAATGAGAAATAGGACGCCGACGGTGCCGATGACCCCGCTGGCGAACGGCCGGAACCTGCGAACCAGAACCCGGAGGGCCTCCGGCTCCCGAGTCAGTACACTCGCCACTGCGATCGCAAACAACCCGTATCCCCAGATGACGGAGTCTCGGATGGCCATGACGCCATAGGTCGGCAGGTCCATTGATAGACGGACCATACCCAGTAGCATGAACACCAACAACGCCCCGCCCGCGACACTCTGGGTCGCCATGAGCGGTCGAGAGCGAGTCACCCATGCCGCGAGTCCGAGCATCAACGTGAGTTCTCCCAGGAAGAGTGGCGCCACTCCGATGTAGGCGAACCCGCGCCCCAGAAGCGTGTAGCCCGCGAGGATAAGACACAAGGCCAGCAGGAAGCTTCGCTCAAGGGCTGTCAACGTGGCGCGGGCCGGGAAGTCGGGGCTTGATATGAACCCGGAACTCATCAGGTGTTCGGCGACCCGTAGTAGGCTTGGGCCTGCTGGTATGCGGATCTGAAAGCCGTCGGCCCGGACATATCCATTCTATTGACGGCCAACTCGGTGGGCGATGCTCCGTGCGCCTGCAGCTCCGACACGGCCAATTCAACAAGATCGAGAGAGGTTCTGCCGGCGCCCACAATCAAGACCCGCGTGTTCACATACGGTCCCAGTCCGGCGGCAATGCTGGAAGCGGTCGTGGGTGGAGAGTCGATCAGCACGTAGTCAAAATGTTCGCCGTAGAAGTTGGCCAGTCGTGCCGCGGTCTGCACGGCGACGGCCTCGGAATCTGATGGAATCCTGGCTCCGAGGAGCACGCCGAAGAGCAATTGAAGGGCTCCTCCGAATTGCTCGATACCTCCTCCGTTGCAAAACGTACCGGTCTCCAGGCTCAGACTTGACCGGGCCGTGAACCCGAGGGTTTTCATCTGCCCGTTCCGGAAGATGTCCGCATCGATGACCAGTGTCCTGTACCCGGACAGTGCCAGGGCGACTCCGGTGTTGGCCGCGATGGTGGTCTTGCCGGCCCCCGCGTCTGCACTCGTGAACAGGATGGTCCCCCCTCTAGGGGTTCTGGCCGCCAGGCCAAGCGCATACTTCCGCAGCATGGCCGCCTCGGGGGAATGTGGGTCGTGCAGAACCACCAAACTGGGGGCAACGATGCGATTGCCAGCGTGAACCTCCGTCTCTTTTCCAAAGAGTTTGCGGACTGCGCGCGTCAGGTCTGGAAGCGCACCGCGAACCGGAATTCCCAATCCGGCCAAATCACCACGTTCGTAAACCTTGCCGTCCATACTGGAGGCGCCGTATGCGGTCCCGCCCCCAAGCAGCAGTCCCAGAATGAAGCCTCCCACAAGGACAAGCGGCACATTGGGAAACGAGGGCTCGCTCGGAATTTGGGCGGCCTGCATGCGTTTGACGTAGTCCGCGGGCTCGGCTACCTGGAGCGCTCCGAGGCGGTCGATTTCAAGCTTCCACTGGGTATCAGCCAGTTCTCGACCCCGCTCGATTTGGGCGAGGGGCACCGACTGCTCCGAGTACTGGGTGCGGGATCGTTCGAACGCGGCCAGCCGGGAATTGATGGCCCTGATTCCCGCCTGCGCGGCGCTCTTGGCCACACGCTCTCTCGCAATGCCCTTCCGCAGGCTGAGGAGGTAAGCCTGGCCGTCCTGCCTGCCCGTGAGGTCGATGCCTCCAGACGCCACCAACTCCCTGACAAACTGGTCAGACAGGTCGTCCAGCCGGACGCCCATCCCCGCGATATCGTTGATCAACTGCATCACCTGGCCACTCTGCTCGGGGCTGCTCCGGAGAGACTCGTCCTTGGCATAGAACTGCTCCAGCATTTGCGTGGTGGCAACCATTTGCGCCTGAGTCGTCGCTATTTGTTCCTCCACCGACGAGGCCACACGATTTGCCAGCCCTTCCAAATCCAGGCCGGATTGTTCGTCCTCGAGTCCGGCCAGCGTTGCGGTGTGTGTCGAAAGGCTGATTCGGGCATCATCCAGGTTTGAGCGTAGGTCGGAGATTCTGCGAGCGGCCAGTTGCGCATCTTGCTCCAGAGATGCCGTGCCGTTGTCCAGCCAGAACTGTCTCAGCTGCTCATCCAGGGAATTCAACTCGTCGAGCGCAGTTATAACTCGTGCCCGTTGTTCTTCGAGAGCGGATTCTCGGCGGCGATCCACGGCGTCGCGAATCATGGTCACGTATGAGTCCGCGTAGTAGGTCGAGATGTGCGCGGAGAGTTCGGCGCCTCCGGAGGTCGCCTCGATGTGGATCAGGTCCGCTTCCTCTTTCCCGGTCTCGGCCAGAATGTTTACGGCTGACTCGCGTAGCCACTCCGACAGATCCTGGACGTCCGCGTACGGGAGGGGGGATGCTGAGTCCTCTTCAAGCAGCCGAGAGGCGGTTGCCTCTGCAATGGCCGGGACCGTCCGGAGAATCGCCGCCTGATTGGCCAATGTTGGCATCCCGAAGACAGACACGACGTCGTCCGCGCTGGAATACAGCGTGGCCGTCTCCTCCAATCGCGCGGTATCGACGAGCAGAATAGTCGTCGCCTTGTACTTGGATGGCACCAGCAGCACCACGGCGGCCGCCATTCCCCAGACCAGGAGGCAAACCGCGATGCCTAGTCGCCTCTTTCGGTGAAGTCCCTTCTTGACGTCTTGAGCGGTGATCGGCTTGGCCGAATCGGGGGCGTATAGGGACTCGCCCCAGGCCGCTCGGCCAGTCTGGGGGGCCGCCATATAGTGCCCGTGCCCCGCAGAAACAGGAGAAACCGGCCTCGCCTCGGAGAGGGGGCCGGGCTCCTGGCCGTGATCTGGCTGGCGCCGCTGAGGCGTCCAGCGCTGGATATCGTCGCCGTTACCGGCCAATTGGGCTTCTCTCGTTTGACTTCGTGCTCCGTTGAGGGGCCGACGCCGGACGATCGGCCGTCTTGGTCTTGGAAACGTCCGGGTTGGGATAACCCAGCTCCTCCGCGAAATAGGCGATAGTCAAACTCAGGCCCTCGCTCCGGGTGATTACGGGTTCCCACATCAGGAGCTCGCGCGCCTTGGTTATATCGGGCTTCCGGATCGTCGGATCGTCTGTGGGAAGCGGGTGAAATGAGAGTTTGCTGGTCGCTCCCGTCGCCTGGATGACCTCGCGAGCAAACGTTTCGATCGTGATCTCGGCCGGATTCCCCAGGTTCACCGGACCGGTGGTGGAATTCGTGGCGGCGGCGTATAGTCCTCGCACCAGGTCAGCCACATAGCAGAAGGACCTCGTCTGCTGGCCGTCTCCAAAAATGGTGATCGGACGACCGGCGAGGGCCTGGGAGATGAATGCCGGAAGCGCACGCCCGTCATCCGGACGCATACGAGGACCGTAGGTATTAAAGATGCGAACGATGACCGTGTCCGTGTCCCTCGATCGGTTGTAGGCCATCGTGATGGCTTCCGCATATCGCTTGGCCTCGTCGTACACGGACCGCGGTCCAATGCAGTTCACATGTCCCCAGTAGGTCTCCACCTGTGGATGAACTTTAGGGTCGCCATACACCTCAGACGTGGAGGCCAGCAACATTCTTGCGCCGTGCTCACGCGTCAGGTCCAATGCATTCTGAGTTCCGAGCGACCCGGTCTCCAGAGTCAGGAACGGCATTTCCAGATAATGCTTCGGGGACGCTGGGCTTGCCAGATGGTACACGAAGTCTACAGGGCCTTCGACCTTGATCGGCTCCCGAATGTCGTGCTTCAGGAAGGTGAAGGTCTCCTCAGACAATAGTTGTTCGATGTTTCTGGCTCGCCCCGTCGCCAGATTGTCGATGCAGGTGACACGGTGACCGTCACCAATCAGCAGGTCGCACAGATGCGATCCCACGAACCCGGCCCCGCCAAGGACGACCGAGTGCGGCTTGAATTCTGCTATCATATTTCCTCTTGTCGAGCATGCTGCCCAGCCGCCGGGATGGCAAATGGACGTTGCTCAGAGTATCGGCAGAGAACCGGGACCCTTGAGCGAGGAAATGATTGAGTTGGCCCGAACTGGGAGCCTACGCGCCGGGGTCAGTCTTCCAGAACCACCGCCGGTATGTTCGCGGTCCGCACGGCCTCGTTGAACGCGGCGAGCTCATCGCCCATCACAACGGAAAGCTTGGCCAACTCCGCGTCAATCTGCTCGACCAGCATATCCCGGACGGCCACCTGTTGGTCGGCCGGCCGGTAGTCTCCTGAACCCGCAACGCCGCCCACCGCGGCCAACTTGTTGTTCAGTCGTATCGGGTAGTTGAGAGGATCCTGCCCGCTCCTGTTCTTGGTCTGGTAGAGTGTCTCTTCGACTTCTTTCATTCGATCCAGAATCGAATCTGCGGCATCTTTCAGCGCATCAAGGTCGGCATGGTCGTCCGGCACGCGGTCCATCACGCCGTCGATCTGCTCACGCGCAGCGCGGATACGCTTGATGGCCTGGTGCGTCTCCGTCAGTTTGTCTCGAACGGCCAGGAGAAAATCGAACTGGGCCTGAAGGTCCAATTGAGTCGATTCACTCCGCGGGTCCGCCAGAAGGTTAAAACCGACTTCCGTGGAATCGTCCCCCACAATGAGGCGCGCCGTGTACCTGCCCGGGACCGCTTTCGGACCGTTCATGCCGCCTCCGGACCAGAGGATCATGCCATCGAAATCCTCGGCACGCTCGTATCGGAGATTCCACGAAGCCTCGTTGATGCCGTGCTCGGTAGACAGGGAGGAGTTGCCATCATCCTCGGAGGAGTAAGATTGAATGACGTCGCCATTCTCTTCCAGGACCCTCAGGATTACCCGCGTCGAATCGGCCGGCTCATTCAGGTAGTACCGGAAGGTGACTGCACTGCCGCCGCCGAATCCGCCTCCCATCATGCGATAGGTGTCGCTGGGAGTGATGAGACTGAATGGCGAATCGGCCATCGCGGAACTGGCGTGATGAAGGGGCATCAGGTCTTCCAGGATCCATAACGCCCGTCCCTGGGTCGCGACAACCAGGTCGTGCTCCTTCCAAGCCAGATCAGTAATGGGCACGATCGGCAGGTTCAATTGGAAAGATTGCCAGCTAGTCCCATCGTCGAAGGAGATGTACATCCCGAACTCGGTCCCAGCATAAAGCAACCCTTGGCGCTCCGGATCCGGCTGGATAGCTCGCGTAAAGTGGGTCGATGGGATTCCCGCCGTTATTTTCGTCCAGTTGGCACCATAGTCGGAGGTCTTGTACAGGTACGGCTCGAAGTCATCGGATTTGTACCGGGTACCGGCTACGTAGGCCCCGCTGTCGTTGAAGGGATCGACCACGATGTCGTTGACCATCATCCACTCCGGAAAGATGCGCTCTGGAGGGGTGATGTCCGTCCAGTTTTCTCCGCCATCGCGGGTGATGTGAATCAAGCCATCATCGGAACCCGCCCAAATTACCCCTGGCTCGGCACCTTGCGCGACCGCGAAAATGGTGGCGTAGTACTCGACGGCCGTATTGTCCTGAGTGATCGGACCGCCAGAAGACTTCAGCGTGAGGGGGTCCGCGCGAGTCAGGTCTGGACTGATCGCTTCCCAGGATTGGCCCTCCGTCGTGGTCTTGAAGAGCACGTTGGCCGCGGCATACACCACTTGATGGTCATGCCGTGAAAACAGGATGGGGAAATTCCACTGGAAGCGGTACAGGTAGTCCTCCGCTCCATGCCCCATGGGATTGTCTGGCCACACGTTGACATTTCGCCGGGCACCTGTCTTGTGGTCGACTCGTGTCAGTGAGCCGCCGTACGAACCTCCGTATACGATGTCAGGATTATCCGGGTGGGGTGCGATCCAGCCGCTTTCGCCGCCAGCCGTCGGTCCCCAATCGTTTTCGTTGCCGCTGGACGTGTGCAGGATCCGCACGGTGGAATTGTCCTGTTGCGCCGCGAGAATCCGGTAGGGGAAGTGGTTGTCCGTGGTCACACGGTAGAACTGAGCTGTCGGCTGATTATGATAGGTAGAGAACGACTCGCCGTCATTGACGGAAACCTGAGCACCGCCATCGTCGGCGATCACCATCCTCCTGGCATTGTTGGGATTGATCCACAAGTCGTGATGATCGCCGTGTGGCGTCTGGATGCGCTCATAGGTCACGCCGCCGTCGGTTGAACGGTGGAAACCGACGTTCAGGACGTAGACCCTGTCCTCGTCTTGCGTGTCCGCGTAGATCCGGGTGTAATACCAGGCCCGCTGCCGAAGCCTGCGTTCACTGTTAATCTTCCGCCAGCTCTGGCCGCCGTCCTCTGACCGGAAGACACCGCCATTTTCGTGCTCGATAATGGTCCACAGGCGGTCTGGATTCACGTGCGAAACAGTGACTCCGATGATTCCGAGTGTGCCGCCGGGAAGACCGTTGTCCTGATCGGTGAGCTGATCCCAGGTGTCCCCGCCGTCGGTAGACTTCCACAGGTGGGAGCCTTCGCCGCCAGATTCCAGGCTGTAAGGGGTCCGGATGACCCGCCAAGTCGCCGCATAGAGCACTCGAGGGTTGGACGAGTCCATCACCAGATCAACCGCTCCCGCCTGGTCATTGACGTAGAGGATCTTCTCCCATGAGTCGCCACCGTCCTTGGACCGATAGACCCCTCTATTTTCGTTGGGGCCGTGGAGGTGACCCAAAACGGCCGCGTAAACCAGATCCGGATTCTTGGGGTGGATCGCGATGCGCGGGATACGCTCGGAATCGGTTAGTCCGATCGAAGCCCAGGTCTTCCCCGCATCCTCTGACTTCCACATTCCCGTCCCATAGGAGACATTGCCCCGGACCGTTTTTTCTCCACCACCGACGTAGATCACGTTGTTGTCCCAGGCGCTAACCGCAATCGCGCCTATGGAAGAGCCGAAATAGCCGTCCGAAATATTCTCCCAGGTGCCCCCTGAGTCTGTGGTGCGCCAGATACCGCCTCCGGTCGCCCCCTGATAGTAGAGATCCGGCTGGCCAAGAACGCCCGTCACCGCGGCCGAGCGGCCACCTCGATTCGGACCCACGCTTCGGTATTCCAGGTTCTCGTAGAGCGCGGGGTCAATCTGTGCCGATGCATCGTTGGCAAAGACCACGACCGCGAGTAGCGTCATCGCTGGCAGGAGGAGGCGTCTCATCGTTTTCGTCAATCCAATTGAGTGGGAGCGCCGCAATATAGAAGGATTGCCTGTCGTTCGGGCTATGGCTGCCCGGCTCGATCCGTGCTTTCTATGCGAGTGTGGATATCGCTTCTACCGTGCGCTCGATATCGGCCATCGTGTTGTAGATATGTGGCGACAGCCGCACACCTGCGGCCCTGGGGCTGCAGGCTATTTGATGCTCCTCGTAGAGTCGTTCAAACATCACGCGATTTTCGATTCCGGGCACGGAGAAGATCACGATGCCTCCCCGATCTCTTGCGCTTGCGGGCATGGAAAAGCTGACGCCCGGTACTCTTTCCGCCAGTCCGGTGATCAGGGCCTCGGTCAATTCCCTGACTCGTGCCTCGATTCGCACCGATCCAATGGAGGCTTGGAACCGAGCCGCCGTGCCCATCGCAGATACGCAGGCGTCGTCCCGCTGGCCGAGAGATTCGAATTTCTTGGCCCCGTTTTCCTCGCTGTCATCCCACCCGACGCCGACATCGCTTGACCAAACGTCGTTCAGGCGCTCTTTGCGGACATAGAAAATACCGGCCTCCTTGGGGCCAGCAAACCATTTATGGGAGCTTCCCGTGTAAAAATCACATCCCATCGCCTGCACATCGATGTGATGACATCCGAAAGTCTGCGCGCCATCTACCAGCGTCAGGATGCCGCGGGACCGGGCCTCGGCGCAGAGCCTGGCCGCGGGTAGCAGCACACCGGTGGCATTGGAAAGGTGAGAGAACGCGAGCACTCGAGTCCGTCCCGTGAAGGCCGCGATGAGCGGCTGGACCAAGTCTCCGGTTGCCGGAATCGTCACAACCTTGACCGTGAACCCATCCCGAGCGGCGCGAACCTTCCAGGAGAGGTTGTTGGTAGGGTGGTTCTCGTCCCAGATGACGACCTCGTCGCCGGGCCCCAGGTCGAGGCCCGAGACAACGGTGTTGTTTCCTTCGCTAGTGTTTCGGGTGATAGCGATCTCGTCCGGCGCGGCCCCAATATGAGTGGCTATCCCCTCTCTAGCTACCTCCAGGAGCGGCTCGAACCTTGCCCTGTTTTGGAAGGACGCGTCGGAATTGATGGCGCCAGTCAGCCTAGTTACCTGATCGGTGACCACATACGGCGCAGGGCAGAGATTCGCCGCGTTGATCATGATCAAGCCTTCCCGAATCGGGAATTGACTCTTGACGAGCTCCCAGTATTCCTCGTCCGCGGAGGCTCCAGGGGCCAACGCCACGTTTGCCAGGCCTCTCGTCGCAGGCAGGAAGGCACCAGCAGAACCGGCGGCGAAAAGGCGGAGGAAGTCTCGTCGACGTTGCATGGCGGAGTCCGGGAGGTGGCGAACACCAATATATGCGGTCAGCCTCCCGGTTCGCGAGTGCGTGCGTCTAACAGGACGCCCAACCGCTGCCGCGCTTCCTCAACCTCTGGCTGCAACTCGGGGTCCGCGTTCGCCCAGAAGCGGATAAACTTCTCGTAGTGGAAGATCGCGGCATCGCTGTCTCCCTGGATCTCCGCTATTTCCGCCAGGCGTCGGTGGGCGGGGGTGGAATACTGGAGCGCCTCCGAATTCGGGAACGTGTCCAGCCCGTGAAACGACTCGTAAAGGGGCGTTGCTTCTTCGTATCGCTTCGACTGGAAGAACAGTTCGGCGGCCAGCCAACGCCGAAAAGCGGTGAGGTCCCTCCCAAATCCGCTATATCCACTGACTCCGTTTGGCGGTCGTGTGTCTTTTACGAGCTCCAGTGCTGCCTCGATGTCGCCCTGGCGGAAGTGCTTGAGCGCCAAAAAATCGTCCACTTTGAAAATCTCCCATGCCACCGAATCCGCACGAAGAGAGTCTATGGCCACATCAAGAGCCGGCCAATCTCGACGGGCCTGGGCGAAGACAGCCCTAAGGAATGGAAATTCGGCAACGCTGCCCAGATCCCGCCCTGCGTACGCGGAATCTGCGCTGGGCGCGTACAGGAGTGGATCGATCGCATGGAACAACCATACGGGACCCCCCGTGAGCTCCGATGCAGTCTCTACGGCCTGCGCCGCTTCTTTCAATTTGCCCATTTGTGTGAGGGACCGCGTCGAGAGCCATGCTCCAACACCCGCGTCAAATCTGCCGCCGTGGTTTATTACCGAGTCTATCGAGGCCACGTGGACCTCCGGCCATCTGAGCGCTATTGTCGACGCCCAGGCCTCGTGCCAAACGCCCGCAGGATCACCCGACGCAGCGGCCAACCGGGTGAGTCCTGCAAGAGCGGCTGCTGGATCATCACCAGCCATCCTGAACGCGCTAACGGTGCGCACCGTGTAGCCGCTGATGTCACCCATCGCCTCGTGTAGCGAGTCAACCTTATCCCAATCCCGGTCTCGCAGCGCGTATTCCATTAGGTGGACCGCCACTTCCCGGTTGGACGGGTCCAAGGACAATGCGCGGTCCAATAGCGGCAGGGCCTCCAGATCGGACTCCCCTCGCCATCGGTTCGCGTGCAGGGTGAGATCTCCGAATCGGAACCAGGCGTGTGCGTCATCCGGGTAACGCTGCAGATAGGCCTCCCATCGGTCCAGGGCTATCCAGGTGGAATCCAGGGCATGGGCAAGCTGCGCATCGACCAACATCTTGACCCTCAGCGGCGAACCTGCGGAGTGTCGTTTTGCCTCCCGAATGTCAGAAGCCCGCGAGCCCAAGTTGACCCCTGGCCAGCCCGAGAGTGAGGACATGCGGTACCAGGGCATCACAAACGTGGAATCGATCTCTACAGCCTTGGAAAAAGCCTCGTAGGCGGCTGGCCACTCCGAACGACGCGACAGTTCCTCGCCCTCCATATAGCGCCGCAGTGCCTCAAAGCTGGTCGAGGTGATCGCCGAGAGGCTTGCCATGGTCTGGCCCCTACCACTGAACCGACCCGCAATCAGGGACCGGGTGAGTTCATCCACCGCAGTGGAAAGGGAGTCTTGATTCGCTGCGCTCACCGTGTGCGTTTCCCCGGCTTCCCCGCTGCCATCATAAATGGTAGCTTGGAGCCGTATCTCATCCCCCAGTTGGGTAACGGCCCCGAGAATTACGCCCTCAGCGCCGAACTCCTCGGCAATCAGCCGTGCCGACGCCAAATCGATCGGGGCATCACCAAGCATTGAAGACACGGATAGTGGATCCACCGCGCGAAGGTCTCCCATCCCGTTGATGGCGGTGGAGATCAGCGTCGGGAGCCCCTGTCTCAAATACGCGATCTCTGGAAAGCCCTGGACGTCGAACGGAAGAACCGCGAGCGCGGGGTCGGGGGTGACCTTGGAGCCCGAGTCTCCGAACCAATTGAGCAGGAAAAGCAGCGCAAGAACCGCCGCGATAGCCGCCCCACCGATTGCGGGCACCAGCCTGCGCTTTGCCCGCGCGGCTGCAAGGGTCCCGGAACCTGCATCCGCGACGAACGGCCGCAGCCCGTCGGCCACCTCGCCTGCTGTCTGGAACCGCTTGTCCACGTCCTTTTCCAGGAGACGCTGAACTACCGCTGCCAATTCCTCCGGAGCCTCGGAAAGGGGGTCCGGATCCGAATTCAGGATCCCATAAATAACAGCCTGGTCATACCCTCCCGGAAAGGGACGCCTGCCGGACAGGGCCTCGTACAGGATGACTCCGATGGACCATAGATCGGAACGGCCGTCGACCTCTTCTCCGCGGGCCTGCTCCGGGCTCATGTAGGCGGCCGTACCCACCGTTGAGCCATCCGAGGTTAGATCGAGTCCCTCTCCCAGCTTGGCAACCCCGAAGTCCAGAATCTTCACGAGGCCGTCGTGGAGAACCATCAAGTTGTCGGGCTTGATGTCTCGGTGGACGATGCCGGCTTCGTGAGCACGGCCCAGTCCGGCTGCGATCTGTCTCGCGTAGCCTACGGCCTCCCGAACCTCCATGGGACCCTGGTCCATCTTGTCCCTCAGCGTGCCTCCCTCATAGAGCGGCATCACCAGAAACAATTCGCCGGCGTCGGTCTCCCCGATGTCGTGGATGCTACACACGTTCTGATGCTCCAGGGAAGACGCGGTTCGGGCCTCCTGGGCGAAGCGAGCCTTGGCGTCTGGGTCGCTGGCTGCCAGGAGCGGCAGTACTTTGATGGCCACCTCGCGGCCAAGCCGCTGGTCCTCGGCGCGATAGACCACACCCATGCCGCCGCGCCCCAGCTCAGCGATGATCTTGAAGTGCGATATGGTGAGTCCAATCATGCCGCCTAGAATACGGAAACACCGGTGTGGGTGGTCAGCAACTCAAGCGCCATCGTACCCGCCAGGGAGTTGCCCTTTGGATGCACTCGATCTGTTCGAGGACCGACTGGTAGTCTACCAACTGTCCGCGGTCGCCCCACGGGGCAGATCCATGGCATCCCAGATCCGGCCGTTGATCATCACCTGATCGACGTTCTCGGCGTCTCGGAGATTTGCCAGCGGGTCACCGTCGATGATCAGCAAATCGGCCAGCTTCCCGACCTCCAGGGAACCAATGTCTCCGTCCATGCCCAGGGCCCGGGCTGCGTGCATGGTGGCCGACCGCAGCACCTCGTGCGGACTCATGCCACCAGACTCCAGGAGTCGCATCTCCCAATGGAACGCCAACCCGTGCATCTGGCCGTGCGCTCCAACTATGACCATGTTGCCTTGATCAACCAGTTTTTTGGCGGAAGCGGCCACCTCGTCATGATAGTACTCGCCTTCTGCCGCCTTCTCCCGTCGCCTTGAACGCGGGTCCACTTGATCTCGCGGTACGTAGCGCAGCAGCCGCTCGTTCGCCCAGACATCGTCGTGCTCATAGTGGTAACGCTCGCCGCTCGGACCGCCGTACAAGACAACCAACGTCGGTGTATACCCGGTTCCCGAATGCCTCCAGGTCTCCAACACGTCTCGGTAGAGAGGCGCGACCGGCACGTTGTGCTCGATGGTCGTATGTCCGTCAACGATCATGGTCATGTTGTGGTGGAAGGTCGAGCCCCCCTCAGGGACAACCATCAACTCCAATTCTCTAGCCGCCTGCATGACTTGTTGCCTTTGGTCGCGACGCGGCTGGTTGTAGCTCTTGACGCTGATCGCTCCTACGGCCTTCATGCGTCGAAGCTGGGAGCGGGCTTCTTCAAGGGAGTTCACCACAGCCTTGAAATCGCCGTCTGCGCCGTAGAGAATCGTCCCTGTCGAGAAAATGCGCGGTCCAATGGTGAGTCCAGCCTTGACCATCTCCGAGAGCGTAAACACCGTCTCTGTGTTGGCCGAAGGGTCGTGGGTCGTGGTCACTCCAAAGGCCAGATTCGCCGAATAGACCCAGCTGCGCTGCGGGACGGGTCCCGAGAAGAAATGTGATAGGTGGGCATGACCATCCACGAACCCCGGCAGGACGGTGCGGCCAGCGGCGTCGATGACTGTGGCGCCGGAGGGGATCTCCACGTCCGGGCCGATCGCGGTGATCCGGTTGCCTTCGACTACGATGGTTCCATTCTCGATCACCTCATCGCCATTCATGGTCACAATGCGCGCTCCTGTGATGGCGATCGTGCCTTCGGGGACGTCGCTATCAAGAAAGAGACCCACCGAAACTCCTGTGGAATCCACCGCGGGAAGCTCTGAAGGGGCGCCTTCCACGAAAGAGAACGAATCGGCGATATGCCTTGAGACATACTCCGGACCCATCATCCAGTGGACCGTTTTCGAGTCGGAAGACCAATGGAGGTCTGTCCCCATGTCCCTGGTGATTTGCTTCACCGGGATCGCCTTGGTGCTTTCGTTCAGGTCTACCGCCGTCCCAGTCATGGGAAAGGGCGCCACATAGGCGTTGAAGAGCTCGTTGAAGGCCACCCAGGCAAAGTCGGGACTGGGTACAACCGTGTTGGCGTACTTGAGCTTGAGGTGCGTCCGCGAGTCGCCGCCATTCAGGTCGACCGATTTGTACTCCTTGGAGAGTCCGCCTCCCGACAGGAAGAATATGCGCTCCCCGCCCGGTCCAAATCGGGCGTCCGACCCACTGCGGCTCACCCTGGTAGCCTCCCCGCCTTCCGCTGGCACGCGGTAGATGCCCGTGTCCATCCTGTGCAGCCGGCCGGTGAGGTTGCCACCGCCTCCGCGCCGATAGACAATCTCCTCACCGTCGGGCGAGTAACGAGGCTGGGAGTAGTGGCCCGGGCGGCGATTGAGCGTCACGGATTGCCCGCCGGCCGCCGAAATAGTCCTGATAGTCGCGTAATCTCGATCGTTCCATGTGGTGTAGACGATGGTCTGACCGTCGGGACTGAAGGCCGGATCGTATTCCCAGTGGTTGAACTGGTCCGTGAGGCGCGTCGGTTGCCCGTCCGGCAACACTTTCGTGTAGAGGAACCCGGCGGCGTGAAAGACCATGGTGGACCCATCCGGTGACGTCGCCACGTCGCGAATCATCTTCGATTCGAACCGGTCCGTATGCACCTGAACGGACGTTCGGAACGCTTCATGAATGGTGCGATTGACATCCACCTCGAATGGGATTTCCGCGGTCTCATGAGAATCCACGTCGATCCGCATGATCTTGCCAGCCGCCCAGAACACGATTGTGCTCCCATCCGGCGTCCAATCCATGGTCGGATACACTCCGAAAATGGCCCAAGCCTCCTGCTGGTCTCGATTCAAGCCGTCAAAAATGGGCCATTGTCGACCCGTTTCGGTATCGAAGAGGAAGATCACCAACTTCTCGCGCACTCTCCGCACGAAAGCGATTGTTTTGCCGTCCGGCGACGGCGTCGGGCGGGCGGAGCCTCCTGCTCCCGTGATGTAGTTCTCCAGCCGACCTGTCTCCCGGTCCAACCGGCGGATCACATACACCTGGCCATTCGGGTCCTTGTTGTACTGGAATGTCGAGCCTCCCGACACGTCCTCCGAGAAATAGACGTAGCGGCCATCCGGGCTGAGGGCGATCTCGTTTCCCTGATCCTGCTGGTTGTTCTTCTGTGAGGTCACCTTCAGGCCGCCGGTCGCTTCCCCCGAGGCGTGGTACATCCAGACTTCCCCGGCACCTAGCGAGCGAGTCGAAGTGAAATGCTTTCGGGCCAGGATGTACTGGCCGTCGGGAGTCCAGGCCGGCCCGTTTAGTAGCCTGAAGGACTCCTTGGAAACCTGCTGGGCATTTTCTCCCGCCGCATCAACCGTCCAGATGTTATCGCCGCCGGCCCGGTCGCTGGTAAACGCTATGCGTGCGCCGTCCGGACTGAACCGTGGCTGCACGTCCCAGGCCGGACCGCTGGTCAGATTCGCGGCCTTGCCCCCACCAATCGGCATCGTGTAGAGGTCCCCCATGAGGTCGAAGACGATGGTTCTCCCGTCAGGAGATACGTCCAGACTCATCCAGGTCCCCTCGTCCGTCGTGAACGACACCTCGGTCGTTGGACCGAATGATTCAGTCACATCCCAGGTGGGCTTCTCCTTCTCTTGGGCGGTGGCCGTCGAAACAAGAACAAGACACACAACAGCAGCGAGGACACGCATCTGACGCAGAGATAGATTGGAGTTACAAGAGAACTTCGAGCTACAAGAGAATACTACAAGGCCCTACTGGTCACATCCCGGTCCAGGAAGGTGCGGACACCGCAACGGGCAAAGCGGACGTCCATGTAGCAGACGTCAGTTGATGGGCTCCACGGGCTCGAAGGTATCCAGCCAGGAAAGATTGGCCTCGTCGATCATCTGGGCGTACTCGGCCCAGCGACCGGAAATAAACCCATTGACCAACTGGATCAGCTCCCTCGCGGCAGCCTGACTCTCCCGAATCGCGATCTCCTCGGTCTCGCCGGGCGGGTCAGTACTGCGACTGATGTAACGCTGGGCCGTACGGAGCCGGGATGATAACGTCGTTGGATCCCTTCGAATGCCCTGCGCGTCCTGGACTCCGTAGACGAGTTCGCGGACGGCGTCCAGAGAATCCTTCACGGCATTGTGAGACTCCAGAAGATCCGCCAGGGTCGAGTCAGCACTCAGCTTTTCGCCCATCCATTCGAGGGCGTCCTGGGCGTCAGTCAGCTGATCCATGGCCTTTCCTGCGGGCTCGATGATGGCCCCAAGCCTGTGATAAAGGGCGATTCGCGCTTCGGCCCCGTCACGGTTGTAAGGAATACGAGGGTCCGGATGGACGACGACGGTCGTAGAATCCACGTTCCGCCCCATGCTGATACGCACGGTATAGGTCCCCGGAAGGACACTCGGACCGGTCGGTTCGCTGTCGGCTCCACCGCCACCGCCGCCACCACCGAAGCCGCCAAACCTTCCTCCACCAGGGGTCCTGAAGCCCTTGCTTCGTAGGGCCCAGTGGAACCGGTTGAGCCCCGCTTCGGCGGGCCCCTTCAGGTTCCGAATGACTTTACCGGTGTCATCCAATATTTCGATGGTTACCTGATTCGACCGGCCGCCTGCACGACCGCCCCGCCCACCGCGACGTCCGGCAAAGCCGGGTCCTCCGCCTCCACCAGGCCGACCCGCAGCCCCCATGCGCCGCTCACCTCGCCTGGCTCGGGGGCCATCGCCATCCCGATCGCCACGCTCAGGCCTATTGACTACATAAGAGATCATCGCCCCCCGCTCGGCATTCTCCCCCTGAAAAATCGCACTCGCCGAAAACCGCGTCCCGTCGGCTTGGGCCCACTGCGCCAAGTAGGCGGCGGGCGCGTCGAAAACCCTCAGGGGAGCGTCCAGCACATCTGCGCCTTCCGCGGCCAGGGCGCGGAGCGGTCGAATGTCATCGAGAATGTAGACGGAGCGCCCGAAGGTGCCCACCACGAGGTCATGGTCCCTTGGATGGATGACCATGTCCATGGCCGACATCGTGGGCATGCCATTGGTCCACTTCGTCCACGTCTCGCCACGGTCAATGGAGACGTACACACCAAACTCGGTGCCGAGAAAGATGAGATTCGGCTCGACGGGGTCCTGAGCGAGGCTTAGCGTGTACCCCCATACATCTTCGGCCATGCGCTCGAAGTGAGCACCATGGTCTTCCGTGTAGTAGAGGTAGGGCGTCCAGTTATTACGCCGGTGGTCTTCGATCACAATGAACGCCCCCGCTCCGTCAAACGTGCTGGCGCGAATTTGGGTGACCCAAGAGCCTGCGGCCAGTCCCGTCAGGCGGTCTTCTACCGACGTCCAGGTTTCGCCGCCGTCTCGCGTAACCTGGACGCGGCCGTCGTCAGTTCCTACCCAAATGACATACGGGTCCACCGGGCTTGGCTCGATGGATGTGATGGTGGTGAAGTTTTCCGCACCTGTCACATCGTAACTCAGCCCGCCCGAGTCGATTTGATTCTGTTTCGCAGGATCGTTCGTGGTCAGATCGGGAGAGATAATGGTCCAGTTGTTCCCCCGGTCCGTCGACTTGTGGAGATACTGACTCCCGTAGTAGACCGACGCCACGTCGAACGGGTCCTGCGCCAGGGCCGCGTTCCAGTTGAACCGGAGCGTCTCGCCGTCTGGATGAATGGGCTTGATGCCGACAGACTGCCCGGTCTCCGAATCGAATCGCCGAACGTTCCCGCCCTGACTCATCGAATAAACGTACCGGGAATCGTCTGGCAATGGCACCACGTCGAACCCATCCCCGAACCCTATCTCACTCCAATAGGAATTCCTGATTCCTCCGGCTCGCCACACCTTGCTCGGACCAACCCATGACCCGTTGTCCTGGAGTCCTCCCATGACGTTGAAGGGGATCTCCATGTCCACGTTGATGTGGTAAAATTGCGCGACCGGGATATTTTCGGCGAAACGCCACGTTTTCCCGCGATCGTGGGAAATATTCAGCCCCCCATCGTTGCCTTCTATGATGTAGCTCGGATCATCCGGATGGATCCAGAAAGCATGGTGATCCGGGTGAATCCCGCCGCCGGGAGTGCCCCGAGGCGGAATGGGCTCAAACGTCCTGCCGCCATCGTTGGTGACGCGCATGCTCGACGAGGCCCAATACACGCGGTGCTCATTGACCGGATCGACGAAAATGTCGTTGTAGTAGAACGGCCTGTTGGTAACCGCCCTTCCCGAGTTGATCTCTTCGAAGGAAAACCCGCCGTCGTTCGACCGGAACCAGGCGTTTTCCTTGGCCTCCACGATGGCATAAACCACGCTCGGATCGCTCGGCGCAATAGCCAGCCCGATGCGCCCCAGGTTGCCGTCGGGGAGCCCGTCTTCGGCCGTGCGTTTCGTCCAGTTCTCTCCGCCATCGAAGGTCACGTAGATACCTGATCCCTCCCCGCCGGAGGTCATGAAGAACGGTTCTCGACGGAATTCCCACATCGCCGCGATGATCTTGTCCGGATTGACCGGGTCCATAAC
>CAYXSE010000026.1:0-15644 GCA_964466675.1 uncultured Rhodothermales bacterium
ATTCGCGGACGGCGATGATATGGACATTCAATTGGACGACGAGGACGGCATCGTCTTCGGGCCAGGATTCCTGAATCTTCAACTGGCTCTGGATGGCGACCCGGGAGATTTGACTGCGGTCGCAGGGATGGTGCCGGGTACTGAAACCAAGCTCATCGTATTCCCGAGTACCATCGGCACTCTGGACGGCTGGTTCGACTGGAACCGCGATGGCGACTGGGATGACGACGGAGAATGGGTCATCGAGGGCGAGCGCGTGCATCCTCAGAAAGACACGCTGGATGTCACCATTCCGGCGGGAACAGCCCCAGGATTCACGTTCTCGAGATTCCGATTCACCGCGAACGGCACCAACGGTCATTCGGGTTTCGAGGGACACGGCGAGGTGGAAGATTACCTGATGCTGACGATTGTGGCCACCGATGTCGGCGGCACCGGAGACACCGGTGATTCCAATCCGGGAGACGGGTTCTGCGACGATGGATCGGGGCAGTGTACTCTCCGTGCAGCCATAGAAGAGGCGAATGCCTCGGGCTCGCCGACGGTACTCACCTTTAGTTCTTTCACCAAGCGTAGCGGCGTGGTGTTGACGCCGGCTTCGCCATTGCCTCCATTTACATCGCCGATCGTTCTCCTCGGAGGAGGGCAGCTGGAAATCGATGGAAGTGCGGCCGGCACGGGTGCGCACGGATTGCACATCCAGAGCGATGGTTCGTCCATCTTCGGTACCGCCGTCTACGGCTTCGATGGTGACGGTATTCGCATCGAAGGCAGCGACAATACCATCGATGGCGACAGCCTGTCAGCAAACGGTGGAGCCGGTATCCAGGTGGTCTCCGGTACTCGCAACAGTCTTCGCCGACTCAGTGTCGACGGGAACGGGGCACTGGGAATCGACCTGGGAGACGACGGGGTGACCCCCAATGACGCGGGAGACGGAGACACGGGTGCGAACGACCTCATCAACGCCCCAGTCCTGTCCCTAGCTACCGCCGAGAATGGACGTGTTGAGGGGATTCTTAATTCGGCGCCTAACACATCGTTCGAAGTGGACCTCTATTCCAGCCCGGTTTGTGATGCATCCGGAGCGGGTCAGGGTCGGGTTTTCCTCGAAACGATCACTGCGACGAGTGATGGGACCGGCACCGCTTCGTTCGCGGCAGACTTGTCATCAAGCGAGTTCGCCATTGGAGAGGCGGTCACGGCAACGGCGACCGACGAGGCTGGCAATACATCCGAGTTTTCGGACTGCTTTACCGCCGTTTCGACGGCCATTGAGCGACTACCGGACGAGCTACCAACCGGATTCAGCCTGTCGCAAAACTACCCGAATCCATTCAATCCGGTGACCACGATTCAGTTCGCAGTCCCGGCGCGGGTGTTCGTCCGGATCGACGTTTATGACGTCCAGGGCAAGCATGTGGCGCGTTTGGTGAACGCTGTGATGGAGGAGGGCCAGTTCGAGGTGAGTTACGACGCATCGGCACTTCCCAGTGGTGTCTACCTCTATCGCATGACAGCGGGGGCGTTTGCCGAGTCTCGCGAGTTCACATTGCTGAAGTGACCTGAGTGAGCCGCTTTCTGGACTGGGTTCGGGCCAACCCGGTTTTGGCCTGGGCCGGTGCGACGACCTACTATGTGATCGTCGTAGTGTCGCATGACTTGGTCCAAAGGCCCGCGCTGAAGGTGATGCAGACCTATGGGGTCGAATTCATGCACTACGTAATTGCGGCGATGCTGGCGGTTGCCCTGGGGGTGATCATTTCCAGAATCTGGAGCCGCATCCGGGTCCACCACCAGGCTCGGTGGGTGGCGTGGTCGGGCGGCATGCTCCTGCTCTGGTCGCTCCTGGTGTTTTCTGCCCTCATGGTGAGGAGCGTTGAGACGATTCACTATGTCCAGTACCTAGTCCTCGTCTTGGTGCTGGCGGCACTCCTCAGAAACCCGCTTCTTGCCGTTCTCGTGGGCACGCTGTGTGGCCTGTTCGATGAGGGTTGGCAGTTCTTCTACCTCCACCCAGGGCAACCCTACTTCGATTTTAACGACGTGGTGATGAACACCACGGGCGCGCTTCAGGGTGCCTGGTTCTATTCGCTATTTCGACCTCGGGACGAGGAGGGGTCGCATAGATGGGGACCGTGGCTTGCCGGCTGGGTGGCTCTTCTCGCCCTGACCGCGACGCTTTTTGCGACCGGATCCCTGACCGTATACCGGCAGGACCACGGCATCGCGCTTCATCGCCGAGTCCCACCCACGTCGGAAAATATGCCCAAGTACATCAACACGAATGGGTGGGGGAATACCTGGGTACGGCTGCACCCTGCGGTGGGCCTGGGCTTCCTGTTCGTATTACCCTTGGCGATTCTGGCACTGCCGCCGCCGACCGCCGCGATACTGCCGGAAGAGGGCGCCGCCGGAATGGGCGACCAACCAGCGTGACCGGGCCCGGCCATCATGGAGCCGGTATGAGAACCCGCTGGTTCCTTCTGCTCTCACTGGCAATCGTCACCGCCGGCGGCCTGCAGCGGGTGGTTGCGTCGTGGGAGGTGCTTCAGAGGGAAGGCGCTCCGCCTCGGCTTCTGGGTGTGGACTCCTACTTTCACGCGAGAATGGCGCAGTACACCGCCGTTCACTTTCCGGACCAGTTAAGGTGGGACGGCGCGGCCTTTTTTCCGGTCCTCAGGAAGCAGAACCTCTCGGGTCTGTTTAACGTGTTCCATGCCGCGGTCGCGAAGACCTACGCCTCGATGACGGGGACGGATCTGAGGTCGGCGGTCTACCGGACTGGCGCCTGGCTGCCGCCGGTCGTGGCTATGTTCACGATGATGTTGCTCTTGGCATTCGTCCGCCGCCTGGAGGACGGCCGGAGCGCGATCATAGCGGCGGGCCTACTGGTTCTCTACCCGGCCACCTACCTCGCACGATCCACGTACGGATTTCTGGACCAGCATGTACTCGAGGTATTTCTGGCGCTGGGGACGGTCGCTGGCCTCTTTCTTTGTGTCGAGTCGGGAGGGCGATGGCGATATGCGATTCTCGGATCCCTCCCGCTGGTGGCCTTCCTTTTCTCCTGGCTGGGGGCGGCCTCGTATTTCCTGCACCTGGGTCTCTTCACGGTGGTCTTGCTGGCGGCGTCCGCAGGTTCGGGCACACAGCTGAAAATTGCAGGACGAGCGCTGCTTCGACTATTTCTGAGCGCCGCCGTCCTATATGCCGCGTTCCAGTATGCGAGTCCCGAATTGGCGATGGAGCTGCGCCCCGGCTTCCGCCATCTGATCGGCCCGGCGCTGGCCGCACTTGGTCTGGCCAGTTGGCTGGTTTCGCGACAGTTGCTCAGTTCGCGCTGGAGCCCGGAGGTCCGTCGCGGTCTGGTGCTGGGTGGCGCCTTCGTGGCGGCAGGGATTCTTCTCCTGGCCTTACCGCAGCTACGCGACCTGGTAGAGAGGACGCTTCGGCGCCAAGCCGTGGACATCACGGAAATTGACGTCTCGTGGGTGTCAACGTTCTATTTATTCGGCCCGGTTGTTCCGTTGGCTGCGCTGGGGTGGATCCGACACCTGTATGCGGGAAGCCCTGCAGCCAAAGCGGTGGCCGCGTATGCCGCCTTGACGGTGGTCTTGTGGCTGACCTCCGGAGATTTCGACTACGTACCCCCGGTGTTCGTGGCGATGTACGGGGGTGTCGCCTTGGCTTGGATCTTCCGAGAATGGGCTTCCGCCCGGCTGGTGGGAGGAGGTCTGGTCCTTCTGATCCTGGTGTGGCCTTGGGCTTTCGGGAAGAATCCGGCCTCCATTGCGGATAGCCGCGAAGCCACTGTTCTCTACGGCGAGTCTTGGTACGAGGCCATGGCCTGGCTGCGCAGCCATACACCAGAGCCGGCGCGAGCCTACAATCAACCTATCCGGGATCTGTCGGACCTTCCAAACGACCGGCCAGATTATGGCGTCCTAAGTAGCTGGGAGTTTGGAAACGCGGTCACGGAATTGGGACGCCGGTCGCCGGCATTCAGCCGGTTTCCTTCATCGAAAGGCACGGCCTGGATGCTGTCTCGAACGCCCGGGGAGGAGCGTGTTGCTCGTTGCCCTGAATGCAGAGACGGGCAGGAGATTCGCTACGCCGTGGTTGATGCCCGGAATGCTGCGGACTGGTACGCGGTCTCTCTCATGCGTGCAGAAGGGCGCAAGACGGCAATCGAGCCGGACCGTGCCGCCGCCCAGGACCCTCTCCCGGTGTTCAGCCGCATCTTCGATGAAGCCATGGCCGTTCGATTGGTTCATTCGCCGGGCTCGGTTCCGGGCTTGGAACTGGTCTACCAGTCTTCCCAGAGGAGCGTTATGTTTTACGAATATGAACACGAGACCGATCGACTGGCCCGAAGGAGCTTCTCTCTATCGTCCGGATCGAAGCCGCCGTGGTCCGAGTCCTTTAGTCGGCAGGAACCCTTCAAGACAGGCGGATACACCTACTACGGAATCGATACCGTCCGGAGCGTTCAGATCTTCCAGTTCACGAACCAATCCACCCCGAATGAAACGATTTTTGGCGGTCCTCCTGATGGGGGTCACAGCGGGCTGTGATGCGTCCAATGGGCAACCGATTCCCATCGATTCCCTCGTCGCGAACTCTCGTTGGACAAAAATAGGCTCCATTACCCCCAAGAGCTACGCGGCGAGATTCATCCCCGATGGCGTGCTCCTGGATGGCGTCTTGGACGATCCGGCATGGCAAGCCATCTCCTGGTCGAAAAAATATGAAGATATCCAGGGGCCCCCACTCGAATCACCCAGGATGACGACACGGATGAAGATCGCGTGGGATTCGACGTACCTGTATATAGCCGCAGAAATCGAGGAGCCGCATTTGTGGGGCACCCTCGCGGATTCCACCAAACCGGTGTGGCACGAAGACGTTTTCGAGGTCTTCATTGATCCAGAGGGGGACACCCACGACTACCTGGAACTGGGAATCAATCTGCTCAATACCCGAAACCAGATTCAATTTTTTCGAGCATACGGGGACGCATGGCGCTCCGATACCGGCGCCTGGTTCGATGGATTCGTTTCGCGGATGGATCTGCGTGGCACTCTGAACGACCGTCGCGACGAGGACGCGGGGTGGTCTATTGAGATTGCTCTGCCGTGGTCAGGCTTCCAGCGATATGGCCAGACGGGCGTCCCGGCAGTGGGGGACGTCTGGCGAATGAACTTCTCTCGCGTGGACTGGGACCTTGTTCCCGACTCGGCGGGGATTGGCTACCTCAAGCGTCCGGGAGTTAGAGAACACAATTGGAGTTGGACGCCCCAGGGCATCATCCTCATGCATGTACCCGAGATGTGGGGCTACGTGGAATTCAGGGACGACGACTCCCCCGCTGCCTCGGTGTCTGCCTTCCATCAGAGAGCTCGTGGCTGCCTGCTGGACACCTACTACAGGAATATCGAATTCCGGAAGGCAGCGGGGACGAACGCGAGGTCCCTTTTCGAGCTATACGGGGAGGAGGGTCCCAGCGCAGATTGCCCTCTTGAATGGGACCAAAAAGGCGAGGGATTCATCGTTCGGGTCGTAGAGGCCGAGACGGGTCTTAGCGCGTCGATAGATCATCGGAGGCATCTCTCATTCCCCGCAACCGATCACTTGACCGTGGATGTACCCCGGGACTAGTCACGGCGTGGAGCCGGATCGGTCACCGTGCCAGGGACCTGAGACTCCCAGATTTTTTGTCCTATCGTGTCGTGAAATTCGCCCCGATTACGTTTAGCTGGATGAGGGGAGTTAATGCGGCGCTTTACCGGGGTCGAGGGGCTCTCCCAGTGGTCGGGGTGCCTCAGCTGGTGCCCCGGCCATTTTTTAGTGCGCCACGCATGGCGCATGCCACTTGGGGGTGCAAGCGAGGCTGACCAGGGCTAGAAATTGTAGCCCAGGCCCAACCACAACTCCGGAGCCTTGCCGGATCCGTCGCTGCTGAGGACGAAGGAAGCAGGACCCAAAGGAGTCCGAATTCCGAGTTCCATGCCGAAGCCCAGCGCAGGTCCCTGACCCGAGAACCTAAGGAGACCGGGAGGGAGTTGCCTGTCCTCGTCGTCCACCAGGACATCGAACGTGCCGCCAAAGTTGACGAATCCCCGAGCCAGCACGTCGGGCCGAATCTCCCATTGTAGGCCCAAGAGTGTCATGTATGCTTTCCGTCCAAACCGACCTTCCGTGGTAAGCCCGCGGAGTGGAATGAATGGGCCCTCGAGGACTGAGGTAGGCTGGATCCCTCCAAGAAAGCTGTAGTAACTGATGGGCAGTGCCTCACCCGCCCCGTGCGAATAAGCGGCCCGGCCAAACAGGGAAAGGTCGTCCTCCAAGGGGAGATAGCCCTCAAGGCTGGCTTGCCCGAAGGTGATGACCGAACTCGGGTCGCTACCGGAGTCCAGAAGGGTCTCCGCACTACTGATCCCGAGACCTACTTCGGCACTCAGATTAAATCCGCGAGAGGGATAGGTACGTCGGTTGAAGCTGTCCGTCGTCAACCTGGCGCTCGTCGACACTACGCCGTAATCGCCGGACGTTTTCACGAGTGGGTCAAGGCCGTCCAGGTCAGAAGAAAGCGCTCCGGCGAATTCGGTCGTGACCCAGACATATTCCGCCATCCCGCGGAAACTCATCACGGCGCTCTCAGAAAGTGTGTAGCCCACGAATCCGGAAACACTGCCCACATCCAGTCGAAGCCCCCGAACCGGCACATCCGGGTCCGCGCCCACCGCCCGGGCGTAGGGGGCCGGGAGGAACAGGCGGACGGGAGCGCCTGCATACCCCACTCGCGCACCCGTGGTGACTCGGCTATCCGTACCAAGCCTGGAAAAAAACCGTCCGCTCAGTTCACTCTGCTCTCCCAGTCGCAAGCGAAATTCGGAGGTGGATCCAACACGGAGCCGATTTCGGAAGGTGAGGGTGAACAGCAATTGTGCATTGTGGTGGCTGTCATATCGAAAGCCGAAGCCCAGGCGATCCGGCGTGTCTCGCGGGACGGCTCGAATCGAAAGCTTGTGACCTCCTCCTGACCGGGGAAGGATGCGGTACGTGACCAACTGAAACAGGCCTGTGGCGTAGACCCGGGCAATGGCTTCATCCACGGCCTCCGGTCCGACGATGGCGGGCACCCCTAGGCCCAGCCGCAACCTTGCAATGGCAGCCAGCGGGCCATCCGTTCCCTGGATTTCGATCTCGGATATTCGAACAGGATCTGTATTGGGCGACGGCGGTCGCCGCTGCCCTCTAGGCACCTGAAGGGAGTCGAGGACGGCCCGAATACGCGGTAGAGCCCGTCTCGCGGCAGCCTCCCCCCGGGCGATCCAGGTGGCGGCCTCGCCGAAAGTCAAAGCGCCGAGTCCGGTTATGTCCGGGCGAATCAGGACATCGACCAGCTCTCTCTGCTCCGCGTCAGATTCGTAAGCCTGGTACCATGAGGCCTGGACCAAGACGTCGATGAGCGATGCCCCGTGAAAGCTCAGGCTGTCCGCCAGCGCACCGACATCCACGCCAATGATTATGTCAGCGCCGAGGAGCCGGGCGTTGGAAGCGGGAAGGTTGCGAGACAAGCCACCGTCAACAAAGAACTCATCGCCCATCTGGACGGGGGCAAAAAGGCTGGGGAGCGACATACTCGCTCGAATGGCCAGAGCAAGGCCGACTCCGGGCATGGTAGAAGGCGCGCCGGTACGGAGATGGGTGGCTAGCGCTGAAAACGGTACGGGAAGCTTGGCGAGGTCATCGAACTGTTGATATCCCCAGGTGAGTCTGCTTAGAAGCGCAATCAGTTCCTGTCCGGCCAGGACGCCACCGGGAAGACGCACTTCCAGGCCCTGGACGGGAAGGGCCAGCAGAACGCCGTCTCCCGCCACGCGCTGTTCCAGCCGCAGGTCGCGTCGACTGATCGGATCCGTGAAGAGCGGGGTCCAGTCCTGGTTCGCAACAATGTCTTCCAACTGGGCCACGGTGTAGCCGATGGCGTAGAGCCCTCCCACCATGGCGCCGGCGCTCGTGCCGGTAACGACGTCAATCGGAATTCCCTCCTCCTCAAGGACCTTGAGCACTCCGACGTGGGCGATTCCCTTGGCGGAGCCCCCGCTGAGGACCAGTCCCACCAGTGGCCGGGCCTCAGTTTGTTGACCATGGGCGGTGGTCGGGACTGCCAGCATCAACATCAGAAACAGAAATGCCGGTTTTGTCATCCACTGAAAGGTTGTTATCAAGTATGTTGTGGCACTTCCCACCAGACTTTCAAGGTAATCCATGCGTGGAACTGCTCGACTTAGGATCCTCCTCTTCGGTTTCTGCATCGGTGCGTGTTCGAACGGGGAGGGTCCGAGCCCGGTGGTTCAGGGCTTGGTGCGCTCGACGGTCTTGGAAACCATCGGAACAGATAGCCTGAATAGTGGCAACCAGATCGGTCGACCGACGGTAGATATCGGCATCTACCTTCAGGATACACCGAGCGAGCGGTACAACACCCGAATGCCTCGGGCCGAGGTTATCCGGCGATATCGACTAGCCCAAGATGTGTTTGACGTTGCGGGTGTCCAACTGAACCTGCTTTGGATCAAGATTGTACAGGTGGATCCGCCGAATTTGGGGATTCCCGCCAATGTCATGACCGGGTCGGTAGGCGGCGGGGTGGCGGATCTCTACGAGAAGCTCAGGCGGCAAAAAAGCAGCCTCGCGCCCGAGGCAGAAGCCATCTTCGAAGCGATCATCGAGCCAGATCCAGCCAACGACCGGACCGTGTATCTGGTTGGAATGGAAGACGTAGCGATGGCCTGGAATGAAGAACTTGAAAACGGCGAATGGGAGGAGCGATCGGACCTGACCAACGCCTTGTCCTTTCCATCCTATTCCCTGGAAGACCGGATCCCGCGGAGGCTCCGCGGAGTCATCACGGTACAAAACATCTTCAAGTCGGAAAAAATTATCGCGCACGAGCTTGGCCACAAGCTGTTAAATGTGAGCCACGAGCACGCTGATATCGACCCCCAGCACGCAGTCGACGCCGAGGGCGGACTCATGGTGTACGGGGAGGGCACGGACATCCTCGGAGGTTGGGAAGGACGGTGGCACCGGGAAAGGCTGTTGCTTTCGCCGTACATCTACACGGAAAACAACGAGGGCCAACGTGTCTACAATCAGGACTACGAGGAGACAGGCCACTACGCAGACCCCATTTACGGCTCGTTTATTCGCGGACCGGCAGAGGGTCTTTAGCAGTCGTTGCCACCGTATTCTTGGCTCATCAGCACGCCCTCAAACACAAACCCCGGCCACATGCCCCGATCCGTCTACGGAATCCTACTTCTGTCCTTTCTCCTTGTCTCCTGCGACAGCAACAGTGACGATCCTAGTCCCAATCCCCTGACGTGTAGCCTGGGGGCCGAGCAATCATTGGTATCTCCATTCAGTTCGGACGCGTTCACCGTGGTGTACCAGGCCACGCGCACCGGCGACGGATCAATCAGTTCTCTTACCTACACAGATGCGGCCGGAAACAGCCAGTCGGTGGCCAACCCAAGCCTTCCCTGGTCTCAGACCGAGACTTTGAACGTGGGCGCGAATGCCGCGATCGGCGCAAACGGAAGCGTGACCAACGGGGGACTGAACATCAGTTTCTCGGCCACGAACGGCAGCGCGACCGTGGACGGCTCCGACAGTTGTGCGCAGACAGGCTAGCGTGTGCGCAGACAGGCTAGCGTCTGTTGGGTTAACATTTGTACGCCTCTAAGAACAAGATCCTGCCCCATGAAGTCTCGATTCCTAGCTCTCTTCGCCGGATACCTGTTCTTGCTCGGCGGCGGTCAGGCGCATGCCCAATCCCCGCTTCCCGGGTATCATTCCCATGACCAGATGACGCTGGCCCTGCGTGAGCTGGTGGGGGCTCACCCCGAGCTGGCCCGACTCAATTCCGCAGGGACCACCCTCCAAGGCCGCGACATTTGGGTCGTCGAGGTCGGGAACGAGGCCGGCACTCCACTGGATGAGCGCCCTGCGCTGCTGGTGGCTTCCAACCTGGAGGGAAACCAACTCGTGGGGAGCGAACTGAGCCTGCAGGCGATTGCCTATCTGCTGGACAACTACTCCACCGATGACGACGTTCGGGAGCGGCTGGACAATCACGTGATATACTTCTTTCCGCGGGTCAACCCGGACGGAGCGGAAGCGGCCTTCGGCCCTGTCAAGGCTGGTACGCGCACCAACGCATCGCCCTACGATGACGACAACGATGGGCGAACCGATGAGGACGGGCCCGAGGATCTCAACCAGGACGGCTGGATCACCATGATGCGTGTTGCGGAACCGGGTGGTGCCTACATGATCGATCCCGACGACGCTCGGCTAATGAAGGAGGCGGACGCCTCGGAGGGGGAGACGGGTGGCTACTCGATTTATTGGGAGGGCCTGGACAGCGACGGGGACGGCTTTTTTAACGATGATCCAGCGGGCGGTGTGGATCTGAATCGCAATTTTCAACACGAGTATCCCTACTACGAAGCGGGAGCCGGCATCCACATGGTGAGCGAACTAGAGTCTCGTGCGCTCATGGATTTCGTGATTTCACATCGCAACATCGCGCTCATGTTGGTCTTTGGGGAGAGCGACAACCTGGTGACTGCGCCGAACAAGAAGGGTGAGTTAGGGTCCGCCGAGGGGTCGGCTCTCGCCGCGTTCGCCGATGCCAGCAACGACGAGGCCAGGAATGTAGGTGTCGTCGCACTCCCGACCACGCGGTTTTTCCGTGGCTTCGGCCGGGGCGCAGAAGCGTCACAGGGCGGCCGGCCGAGCAGTGGGCGACGGCCCGAGACGAAGGTGAACGGCGACGACCTGGCCTACTTCACAGCGGTGAGCAAGGAGTACAAGAAGCTCACCGGGATCGAATCCGTCCCTGCAATCCGCAATCCCGAAGGCGCGTTCTTTGGGTACGGATACTACCAGTACGGTGTGCCTTCGTTTTCGACACCGGGATGGGCCCCTGAGGCCACAGCAGACACGACCGCGGATTCCGGAGGCGATACGCTGGACCACCGTCTTCTGAAGTGGATGGATTCGGTGGGAGTCGACGGATTCGTGGAATGGACCCCGTTTGCCCATCCCGATCTGGGCGAAGTAGAGATAGGAGGTTTCAAGCCCTACGCATCGATCAATCCGCCTTTCGAGGCAGTCCAAGAACTCGGGCCGAAGCAGGGGGCCTTCGTGGTGTACCTGGCTTCGCTTTTCGCCAGAGTCAACATAGCCGAGACCGAAGTAACGGACGAGGGCGGCGGCATTTTCAGGATCACCGCCGATATCGAGAATGCCGGGTTCCTACCCACGGCCACCGCGCATGGCGTCCGATCCCGCTCGGTCAGACCTACCATGGTGCAGCTCGGGATCGATCCGGATGATCTCCTCTCGGGTTCCGCCAAGACCAGTTTTTTTCAGGCTACGGACGGCTCGGGTCGAAGACAGACATTCGAGTGGATTATTCGAGGGAGCCGCGGGGACCGCCTAGAGCTTCGAGTCGTCTCTCAGAAAGGTGGATCTGACACCGCAACCCTGGAACTCCGATGAAGAAGCTCATTCTATTGATCGTAGCCGCCATCGTAGCGCTGCCATCGGTTTACGCCCAGGAAGCCTCGGACGCTCAGCACGGCGTCCGTATAGACTTCAACCGCTGGCACGACTACAACGAGCTTAAGGTGGATCTTCTGAGGCTCGAAGAGGCCTATCCCAAGTTCCTTACCTACTCGTCCCTGGGGACCAGCTATGGGGGGCGGGACATGATGCTCATGACCGTCAACAACCCTGACACGGGCCCCGAGATGAGCAAGGCCGCCATGTATATCGAGGCAAACGTACATGGCAACGAAATTCAGGGGGCAGAGGTCAGTCTGTACACCATTTGGTACCTGATGGAGAACTATGGGAAAATCGAAATGATCACTCGTTTGGTGGACGAACGGGTGTTCTACATCATTCCCTCCGTGAATCCCGATGGTCGCCAATACTTCTTTGAGGATACCGGTTCAGGAGCGCGGACCGGGCATGTCCCCGTTGACAGCGACAACGACGGGCTGTACGACGAGGACGGACCGGACGACATGAATGGCAACGGAATCGTAGACAGCATCCGAAAATATGTCCCCGGCGAGGGGACCCATCGAATCAGCCACGACGATCCGCGGATCATGGAGGCTGTGCCTGCCGGAGAAAAGGGCGACTGGGTGCTTCTGGGTCGCGAAGGACTGGATAACGATGGGGACGGCCGGGTGAACGAAGATGGCCCCGGCGGCTACGATCCCAACAGGAATTGGGCCGCCGATTGGCAACCCAACTACATCCAGGGAGGCTCCATGGACTACCCGTTCCAGCTCCCCGCCGCGCGCGTCATAAACGACTTTCTGGTGACCCATCCGAATATTGCAGGGGTCCAGTCCTATCACAACTCCGGGGGCATGATCCTCCGCGGGCCCGGGGCCGAGTGGCAGGGGACCTACCCGCCCTCGGACATCCGACTCTACGATACGCTTGGTCGGAATGGTGAGCGAATGTTACCCTACTACCGGTACATCGTCATCTGGAGCGGTCTCTACACCGTGCACGGTGGATTCATCGACTGGACGAATGATGGCCTCGGGATGGTTTCCTTTTCCAACGAGCTTTGGGCACGCGGGCAGTACTACACTTCTCCAGACCTTAAGACGCAGCAAGAGGATCCGGATAGTCCCATCGCCGGTCAGAAAGGGAGCTTTTTCTTCGACGACTACCTGGAATTCGGAGACCAGTATGTCGAGTGGGAGGCCTTCGACCACCCTCAATACGGCGCGGTCGAGATGGGTGGTTGGAAGAAAATGCGCGGCCGGGTACCCCCCCGGTTCATGAACGAGGAACTGAGTCATCGGAACATGGCGTTCACGCTCTACCAGGCCGACGAAATGCCGCTGATGCAGATGGGCGAGACGAGCGTTGAACGCTTGTCGGGCGATGTGTATCGCGTTCGCGTCGACATCGAAAACGCTCGCCTAACGCCCACTATCACGGCTCGGGCCGCCCAGAATCAGGTAGTCGATCCCGATCTGCTCACGATTTCGGGTCGCGACACAGAGGTCATTTCTGCGGGTTGGGTCCGAAGCAAATTTCAGCCGGGTGCGACGGATCTCATCGATCAACATGACTTGAAGCGCATCATGGTCCGAAATGGACATCCGGGGCATACGACCAGAACCGTCGAATATTTGATTCGGGGTTCTGGCACCGTGACGGTTGGCTACTCCACGATGAAAGGTGGCTCGGTTCAGACCCAGGTCAGATTGAGATGACGCGGCGGTGATCGACTTGGCCGTGGCGGCGGTATTCGAGGCTGCGCCGCTACGCGCTGATCCAGGCTGCGCCCCTAACGCGCCACCACCACAGACCGAACCTGTTGCCTGCCGCCCACACGAAGCCTGATGAAATAGGTCCCTGCCGCCAGGCCGGATAGTCGAATCGACACGCCATGCACGCCCAGTGACAAGGTGCCCTCCATGATATTCTGGACTTCCCCGCCGCGAGCGTCGATCAACGTGAGCGAAATCCCCTGACTCTGGTTCATTCGAATCCGAATCTCGGCCCGGTCCGAGGCAGGGTTGGGGAAAATCGATTCGAGCGATGCCTCGCGAGGAAGAGAAGGATCCCCCTGCCGGGATGTGGCTTCGCCGAACAACGGGAGCGGATCGAAACTGCCCGCCACTACAGACGGGGCCATCCCCAAATCGAACCAGCCATCCAGAACGGTGGTGTATAGGCTCCGGAAGTCTACCTGGTAGGGAAGATCGCCATAATCATCGGTCGTGCCGAAGTCAGGCGCCGCTCCGAACAGGCCGCCAGAGACGCCTCCGCCGATCAGGAAGTGCGGGGCCACGGTAGCGTGATCCGTACCACCGGATCCGTTTTCCCAGATGGTTCTCCCGAACTCGGAGAAGGTCATCACCAATACGTTCTCGGCAAGTCCGTCGCTCTCCAGATCCCGAAGGAGTGCGTCGACCCCCTGCGAGAGTTGTCCCAGTAGCTGCGGGTGTCTCTCCGCCTGTTCTGAATGGGTGTCGAACCCCGCCAGGCTGACGTGGTATATTTTTGAGCCCAGCCCCCCTCGAATGAATCGAGCCACGCTCGCCAACTGTTCTCCAAACTCGCTTTCCGGGTATTGAACGGTGTTTTGGGCGCTATTGAGGGCGGCCTGCACCGCCCCGGAGTATCGAAACGAACTGTTCGCGACCTCTCTCACGAAGGCCATCTCACCTCCATAGGTGGTGGCCGGTACGTCGGCAATATCGTACGATGGAGCGCCCGCATCGAGATCACTGAGTCCCCCGCTGACGATCATTCCGAGGTTGGCATCCCGACCGCGAAACATCATTGATGCTCCGCCCAGCTGGACCCCAACAGGGGAGGTAGGCAGCGCATCGATGTACTGGGGGAAAATGGCTTCCAGGGCCCGCCCGCCCCATCCGCTCCGCTCGAAGACGTTTGCGTCGCTGGCGGAGACCCAGATATCTGTCGACCTAAAATGAGATCGGTCGGGCTCCGGGTAGCCGACTCCCTGAACGATGGCCATTTGACCGTCCCCAAAGCGCGCCGCCAGCGACTCCATCGCGGGGTGAAGACCGACCTCGTCTGTTAGTCGTAGCACATCCCGGTCTGAAATAGAGAGATTCGGCCGCGCCTGGTAGTATCGGTCGTCGCGGAATGGCACGAGCGTGTTCAGTCCGTCGTTTCCTCCTTCCATCTGGACAAGGACCAACACGCGATCCCCCGGCGCACCAGACACGGAGCCCAAGAGGGAGTTGTTTCCAAACGCCCGAAGCGGGTGCGCGGAACCCGCCAGGGTTAGTCCACCCGTTGCCAGGCCCATGGTCGACAGAAACTGCCGGCGGCTCCAGGCTTCGTGGTCATGGGCATGCGCCAGGCCATGCTCGAATCGACTCCCTTTCCGAGATTTTGGTCGTCTACACATAACTCAGGTAAGCTGAAATTCGGGTACACGGACGAGGTAGCCGATGAACTGTCGGATCAGGGGGGGCGCCTCCTGCCGGGCAAGGCTCCACTCGTACCAGGGCACTCCATCCAGGAATCGTCGGACCAAATCCAACTCATGCGTTGGCCAGGAGGCTGTGTCGCCGGGGAGAGGATTGCCAGCCAGATTTCCGCCGAACGACTCACCGCCATCCGAAATCTGGATATCCTCCAGGGGTATCGGCAACAGGTGCCGGGCCATCGCAACCGCAAGTTGGAAGGGAGCGGCAAGATCATCTTGGTCGTGTAGAGCCCCGGCGTAGGCCCGAATGGCATCATCACCCGCTTCCATGCCGTGGTATGCCATGTATCCCGCGTAGTCCCAGCGTCGGGGGAGGGTGGAGGTATCTACCCAGTCCCGGTGGCCTGGCCAGCCGGCCACATTTGGAGGAAACAGCAGCCACTGCCCCAGCTGCGCCGAGCCCCAGTAGAGTGCCTCCAGCAATTCCGTGTCCCGGGCGATGCCCACTTCGGCCACCAACGCCGTCATGGTCTGGATGGGGCTCTTGACCTGACTCCCGACCAGGTCCGGGTCATTGAAGTGCTCGGAAGCCAAGAGCTGCCTCAGCACCGGGGCGATCTCG
>CAYXSE010000026.1:15654-22905 GCA_964466675.1 uncultured Rhodothermales bacterium
AATCTGCGGCGATGAAAGTGTCGGCCAGCTCGGACACGATCTGGTCATTGGGAGTGTCGTAGACGAACTCCCGGTATATTTTCCCGCAGACGAATTCGGCAATCTCTCGGGCCCGAGTCTCGAAGATCACGTCGATAACATCATCGTAGTCGAAATTGCCGGTCCGGCCCAGGAAGGTCTTCGCCTCTTCGTCATGCAGGAACGGCACGAAAAGCGTATCCAGGCGGTGCCAGTCGACGCTCCAACCTGTGAGTGCGCGGGCAATCTGGGCGACGTCGTCTTCCGTGTAGTTGGCACCCCCGGAAGAGTCCCTCGGTCCCATGGTGAACAGCTCGAGGAGCTCACGCGCGTAGTTTTCGTTCGGGGCATTTTTCTCATTCAAATACCCGTCCAAGTAGAAGAGCATCGTCGCGTCCAGGCCCACAGCGCGCACAAAATCGCGGAAATTGCCGAGAGCGTGTTGCTCCAGGAGCGCCCAGTACCTGAAGCCAAACGACGACAGGAAATAGGAATCGAAGCTGGTGACGAAGTGGTTGTGCCAGAACAGCGTGAGGCGTTCTTGCAAGCCGCCGTCGAGTTGGCTGGTGACAATCTGCCCCCCAAGTTCGAAAAACCACGTTTCGTTGAGTTCGAAATACTCCTCGAAGGCGGCTTCGGAAGCGTTTTGGTGTGGAGGAAGCGTGTTGGCCCAGGCCGGCGCCGCCAGGCGGGGCGCTACCATGGCGGCATCCACGATACTCGAGGCCGCGGCGGCTGTATCGGTGCCGATAAGCGCCTCAATGGCGGCTGGCGTCGCACCGAAGCCAGTTCGTCTCAACAAATGACGAGCGCCTGGCCGACCGAGCGGCCCCGCCTTGCTTTGTAGGCTGAAAGATCCACGCTTGGGAGCCGAGCGTTCCGGGGAGTCAACGTAAGCCGCTCGGGGAGGGTGTGGAGTTTTCCGATCCAACGCTGCCTTCTGGTCTTGCCAGGATCCCAGGCTCTTGCGTCGGGGGGGCGCATAGCTCCGTCCTTCAAGCAACTCGGTCTTAGGTCCGGTCGGGGCACGCTGGGCACGCTGGGCGCCGGTGGTCGGTTCTTTCATATAGTTGACCTCAAAACTGTAGCATCAACCTCGTGCGGAGCAGACCGGCGCCAAATTGCGAGCTGGTCTACGATGTGCTGGCGCACCGTGGTCAGGAGATCGTTGACATCTCCCTCGGACAAATGATCGACGGGTACCGGATCGAACACGTGGACCCTGATTCCGCGCGCTGTTCCGAACCTCCAGGAGGTTTTGGGAAGGGCGCCCAAGGTACCCTCGATGGCGATCGGCAAAATCGGCGTGCCCGTGCTAATGGCCAGCCTGAAGGCGCCTTCACTGAAGCGACCGATGCGACCATCTCGGGAGCGTGTCCCCTCGGGGAAAAACATGACCGATGCCTTGGCCGCGAGTCGCTGAGAGGCTTGAGTGAGGACCTCGGCTCGGCTGGCACGGCTCCGTCGGTCGACGGGAATATCTTTCGAGATACGCATCATCCAACCCAGGACCGGTATGGCAAAGAGCTCCTTCTTCGCGACCCATTTCATATCCCATGGGAGTCGGCTGATCACAGGAATGTCCGCGTTAGACTGATGATTGCCCACGACTACATAAGGATGTCTGGGATTCGCCGGCATCACGCCCGAGATAGAGACGCGCCAGGATGGGTTGGCGCGCGTCATGGCGGACCCCAGCCTGCGGAACCATCGGCCCGTCCGATAGCGGGCTGGATCCCGATCAGTCAAGTGAATGGCGAACAGGAGCGGCGTCCAGATCAACATCAGGGTTGAGATGGCCAACCAGGCCCAAATTGATCGAAACGTTGAAATCATAAAGTCGCGGCGGTCGAGCCGATCTCAGTTTTCCAGGCCGCCAGCCCGCCTGCCAGGCTGGACGCCAGGGAGAACCCGGCCTCCATGAGAATTCGAACGGCATGCTCGGACCGCTCTCCGACTCGGCAATAGACGACAATCTCGGTGGATTGATGGTCTCGAATTTCTTCCAGCCGATCGGGCAGTTCTGCTAGGGGGATCAAGAGGCCACCAAGGCTCTCGATGTGAGCTTCCAGGGGCGTCCTGACGTCAAGGAGCAAGGGAGTCTCCCCGCCATCGAGCCGCGTCCTTAGTTCTTGGACGGTCACCTCCCGTACGCCGTTGCGGGCGATCACCTCGGGCGTGGAGCAGACCTGCTTGTAGTCTGCCAGTTCCTTGATTGACGGGCGCTCTCCGCATGCCGCGCAGTCAGGATCGCGCCCGCATTCCATGGTCTCGAAGCGCATGGCCAGCGCATCGACGTGTAGTACGCGCCCGATGAGCGACTGTCCGATGCCCAGCAGCTGCTTGATGACTTCGGTGGCCTGGATGGTCCCAACAATGCCAGGAAGGACCCCCAGGACGCCTGCTTCGGCACATGATGGCATGAGGCCAGGCGGTGGTGGCTCCGGGAACAGGCATCGATAACACGGGCCTCCCGGCGTACCGAGCACAGACACCTGCCCATCAAACCTGTAAATACTCGCGTAAACGTTGGGGATGCCTGTCTGAAGACTCGCGTCGTTGACCAGATACCGCGTAGAAAAGTTGTCCGTCCCGTCGGCGACAATGTCGAAGTCGGCGAAAATATCGAGCGCATTTTCCGCGGTCAGTCTGGTCCGGTACGGAACGATCTTGATATGTGGGTTGCACTCGCGGAGTCGATCGGCGGCAGAATCTGCCTTCGGCCGACCTTGGTCTGCGGTCCCGTGGATTACCTGCCGGTGGAGATTGGATTGCTCCACCCGATCAAAGTCGACGATTCCAAGGTGCCCAACCCCTGCCGCCGCGAGGTACAGGGATTTTGTTTATAATTTTACTGCGTCGACGTTGATCTACACCGAGGAATCTTTGAGTATCTGCTGCCCATGCAATCCGATCTCCGGCAACAGGAGCTGCCGGGAATACTGAATCAGCTCGGGCTGTGACAATGAACTGGGCAAGGCGGGGATCCAGGTCCGTCCCTAAGGACTGCGGTAGTTAGGTGGGAGCATGCTCGCTACGACGATCAAGAGGGAGCCCCGTTCCGCTGCGACCTGAGAGGTGGCCCCCAGCCCCTAGCGGAGAAAGTCACCCTGACCGGGACAACAGGTCCCGCGTGGCCGCCTCTATGGTCTGGAACTGGAATTCGAAGCCGAGCTCCTGCGCCCTGACGGGCAACGCCCGCTGACCGCCCAAAAGTACTACGGAAGCCTGTCCGAAGACCAGCCGGATGGCGAAAGCTGGGACCGGCAGGAACGCGGGTTTTCGGATCGCTTTCCCTATAGAGGTTGCGAGTCGCTTGAATGTAACGGGCTCTGGCGCCGTGGCATTCACGGGGCCACGAAATCTATGGTCTTCCAGCGCCGCCATGAAAAGGCCGGTCAGGTCGTCGAGGTGGATCCACGACACGTATTGCTCGCCGGAGCCGATCGGCCCGCCAAGGCCGAGACGAAAAGCCGGGAGCATTTTTGCCAGCGCCCCGCCGCCTCTTCCGAGCACAACGCCGATGCGCATTCGTACCACGCGCATTCCATGTTCCTCGGCACGAATCGCCTCAGCCTCCCAGTCGCGACAGAGTTGAGACAGAAAATCGGATCCAACCGGGGAATCTTCAGATACCGGATTCGCTCCCGCGTCTCCGTAAATGCCAACGGCGCTGGCCGAGACGAACACACCCGGGCGGGGGTCTGCATGCCCGAGGGCATTGATCAGGCGCGCGGTCAAATCGAGGCGGCTCGCGCGAAGCGCCTCCTTCTTTCGCGCCGTCCATCTGCCTCCAAGGAGCGGCTCACCGGCGAGGCTGACAACAGCGTCCGCCCGCCCGAGCTCCTGCGCTAGTTCTGCGTCCGGGATTCCCAGGCGAAGCAGTTCGACCTCGGGCCCCAGGGTCTCTCGCGCCCGGGGAAGATCTCGCACAAGCGCCGATACCTCGTGACCAGCCCGGAGGAGGCTCGCGACAAGAGTCCGTCCTATGAAGCCGGTTCCCCCGGTTAAGAAGACACGCATGGGGTTAGTGATGGATTGAAGTCCCCTCAGGGCGGGGACTATCTTCGACGTGATCGCCACAGCGGAGACAACCCTCCCCGAGACACCATGATCCGTTCTTCCACGCCCCAAGAATGAAACGCGCGATACCGCTGATCGTACGTTGACGATACGAATCCAGGAATCGGATCCCCCAGAACCATGTCGGTATTCCCACAGACCTCAGCCCAACCGGCGGTTGTCTTCGTCGAACAGAGCCGGGCGTTTCTTCGAGACGAATACGTTCCGAAGATCCTCCGTTGTCTTGGCAAGCTCTCCGAAGAGGACATTTGGTGGCGTCCCAACGCGGTTTCGAATAGCGTCGGCAATTTGGTGCTGCATTTATGCGGCAATGCTCGTCAGTGGATCGTAGCTGGGGTCGGGGGTGGACACGATATTCGCGTGCGGAGCGCGGAATTCGCCGCCGCCGCCGGGTTCACAGCGGAAACCCTGTCGCGTCTTCTGGAAACCATGATGCGTGATGTAGACGATGCCCTGGCGGAGATCACTCCTGAAGTATTGAACGAGGTCAGGACCATCCAGGGATTCGAGATGACCGTCATGCAGGCCATCTTCCATGTGGTCGAGCATTTTTCCGGCCACTCGGGACAGATTGCCTACATCACCAAGTTGCGCACCGCAGGGGACCTCGGTTTCTACGAGGCCGCCGCGGATGGGTCGGTGAAAACCACCTGGTAGGCGAATAGCCTGTGAGGCCTGTGTCAGCGTCGCTGCGCCGCCTGTGTCAGCGTCGCTGCGCCGCCTGTGTCAGCGTCGCTGCGCCGCCTGGATCCGAGCGCTGCCATCCGGAAGAAGGGTCACCACGGCCCCATCGGAGACCAGGAGTTCGCCGTTCTTGCCTGCGGCACCGAGCACAATCTCGAGTCGCCCATTCAAGCCAGAAACAGAAACGGTGACCGCCTCGACCACCGGGGTAGGTGGATTGGTGGCGGAGGCATCAACGTTTGCCACGGCGCGAAAAACAAACTGGGTGATTCCGAAACCACGGATGACATTCGCATGGGTTTGGCCCCCGAGGAATCCCGAGTCCGCAAGTTGTATCGAGGTGTTGCCTACGGCTTTGACCGCAGTGCCTTCTACTTTGGCGTTGATCGAGGTACCCTCAACAAGAGGATTGCCATTTTGGTCTGTAATCGTGAGCGAGTAGGTAGTCCCCACCCCGACCGTGAGTGGGCTGATGGTGACCACCGGCACTCCCGAAAAAATGACCGGAGTCTCGCCGATGACCAGATTGTTGTTCACGTCGGCCGTGGTCGCGGTAATCAACGCAATACCGTCTTGGGGAAGAGGATTGGCCGATATCAGGGAGACCGATCCACGTCCTTGCTGGTCGGTTTGTGCCGATCCCTCAATCACCGCGTGTGTGGAGGTGAAGTAGACGGAGGTGCCGCGCCGAACTGGGTTGGCGTACTGATCGCCAACAATGACGCTAATCGCATTCTCGATCCCAAAGGTATTCAGGCCCGGGAAGTTCACTTTGGCTGGACCAACGCTGAAGTGCGTTTGGTCCGGAAGTCCACCATGTATGGTGATGGCCACGGGCTGCGACCGAACGGTTCTACCGGCTACGGCGGTCTCGGCAACTATCTGGGCCACGCCCGCTCTGGTCCCGCTGGAGAGCGTCACCGTGACGACACCATTGTTGTCCGTAGACGCAGAAATTGGCGCAAGCGATGCGCCGCCGCCAGGTTGCACTCCGAATCGGAAATCAACCAGGGTGCTGTTGTCCAGGACAACGGGCATTCCAACCGAATCGACCACCTGGAACGTCATGCTGGCCACTTCTTCGGACCCCCCTTCGCGAACACCGACAACTTCGGCCGTTTGCTGAAGAAGGAGGATGCTGTGTGCTCGGCCGGATTCAGGGTCGTCCGCCACCAATTGGGTAAGCCGAAGGGTCGGAACAGCAATGGTCCGGTCCGCCAGCGCAAGCACCGTCACCGTGATTTGGGAGAAGCCGTCGCTGGCGGCGACGACCTGCAAGTCCATGGTGCTATCAATTTCTACGCTGATGTCGAAGTTGCCATCGACATCCGTTTCGAACAATAGGTCGAAGGGCAGGACACGGACAAAAGCTCCTTCAACCGGATTATTTGTCTGCTCGTTGAGCACGGATCCCGTCAGGTTCACGAACCCGCTGGTGTCCTCTTCGGAACTGGAGAAAGCATCACATCCTGCAAACAGGAGCAGAATGGTTGCAATAGAGATGGTCGAGTAGTGCCGGTACATATCGGTTGGGCGCGGTGATATGGCGCCACAATCCCAATTTCGTACCAAACCCGGCCGCGGACCCCGGGGCAGCCTCGTGTCGGGTCAAAGTTGTCCCCAGACCCAAAAGAGCGTTCTCAATCCGAGCGCGGCACAGACCGCCACGATCAGAATGCCCAGGCTCAAATACCACCTCGGGAGGCGCGCGGAAGATTGCCTGAAGGCAACGAATACAACGACGGCCGCCACGAAAGGCAACAAGAGACCGTTGGCCGCCTGCGCGGCGACGATGAGGCGCAGAGGACTGATGTTGGTCAGAGAGAAGAACAACCCAGTCAGAATCACCGAGACCCAGATTCCCTGGAAACGCCGGGGATAACGCTCGCGCTCCCACCCGAAAAGTTCGGTGATGCCAGCCGCTGCCGCCAGAGGCGCCGTCACGGCCGATGTCAACCCGGCGGTTAACAACCCAGCCGCGAACAGTTGTCGAGAGGCCGATCCCGCCGCGGGCTCGAGGAGGACCGCGAAGTCCACAATGCTGCCAGGTGCCGATCCCGACTGCACGCTGGCGCCCGCAGCAAGAATGGCCAGCGAGACGACCCCGCCGAGAGGAACAAAAATGGCCATGCCCACCAGTTCCCGCTTCCAGGCCTGTCGATGATCGGTCCGGGACCAGTAGAGCCGGCTTGCGCTCGCGTGCAGAAACAGGTTGTAGGTCACAACAGTCGTCCCGACCAGCGCGATGACGGTGATGATGCTGCCGTCGGGTATCGAGGGGACGACGAGTCCTCGCAGCAGTCCCCCCCAGTCGGTCGGAGTCAGGAGTGCCGACCATACAAAGAGCACCCCCATCAGCGCGACCATGGCGCCCAGGAGTTTCGTAATCGCCCGAAGCTCAAACAGGAGGACGAAGGAGGCCAAGGCTGCAACGATAACCAAAGGTATCTCGCGGCCCCATCCAAC
>CAYXSE010000027.1:0-22656 GCA_964466675.1 uncultured Rhodothermales bacterium
TGCCAGAGAAAACAATCGGCAGGATGAAACCCTGATGGCAGTCTACACCGTAACGACCTCATGGCGACTATCCCGAGATGGCTGAGGCTCAGTTGAACTATACCAAGGAAGCATTTCTTCACCCATGGAACTTGACGTTCCTGATCGTCTCCATGCTGTCTGCTTTCGGCGTGAGTTCGTTCTTGGGTTCAACACCGATCTTCGAGACCATTCTGTTGTTCGCCGCCGCCTCGGAGTTGCTCTATCTGGGCTATATGCCCCGTCAGGATCGTTTCAAGCGCGCCGTGAAGTCTCGCCGCGCGGCCGAACACGCGAAGCCACCGTCTCAGAAAGAAATCTTCCATCACCTGACCAAGTACAGCCAGCGTAGGTATGCTCGACTGAGGAAGCTCGAGAAGGAAATCCGGGTCAATTACAGGAAGCTCTCCTATGCCTCGCAAGGCATGCTCGATAGCCACCTCAAAAAGGTCAACACGCTCCTGGATTCGTACTTGAACCTGCTGTACCAGAAAGAGCGGTACGAATACACGACGCACTCGAAGACAGAGGCCGACGTGGTGGGGGCGATGGAGTCTCTCAGGAGAGACATGGCCGATGACTCGGAGCGGGTGCGTGCCATCAAGGCTCGTCGAATGCGGATCCTGGAACAACGTCTGGAGAGATCGAAGAAAGGGCAGGAGAATCTCGAGGTCATAGAGGCTCAGATGGAGACCATTCAGGACGTGGTCCTGTACATCCACGAGCAGTCTCTCACGCTCAGGAACCCCGAGGAAATTTCCTTCCAGTTGGATACGCTTCTGACCGAGGTCGAGGAAACTCAGGCGTCGGTGGAGGAGCTTGAGGAGGTGTTTGCCAACCCGACAGATCTGCTCACAGATTTGGATACCTTCGAGCCGATCACACCTTCGGACACGACCAGCGATCGGAGTTCGGAAAGAGCCTGATCCCAAACATGGCGTTCAATACTCTTCTCTTGGAGGTAGCCGACGGCATCGCCGTTGTCACCATCAACCGACCGGACAAGCTCAATGCTCTCAATGGAGAGGTCTTGGACGAGTTGGATCAGTGCTTCGAGCAAATTGCCGACGACCCTGAAGTCCGTGCTGTTGTCCTGACTGGCGCCGGCGAGAAGGCGTTTGTGGCCGGAGCGGATATCACTCAGTTCACCCGACTCGACGCTGAGAGTGCCGGCAAGTTTGCGCATCGCGGACAGGCCGTTTTCAATCGAATCGAGTCGCTGGAGAAGCCGGTTATTGCGGCGATCAACGGATACGCACTGGGCGGTGGTTGCGAGTTGGCGTTGGCTTGCCACATGAGGGTGGCCTCTCGAAACGCCATTCTCGGTCAACCCGAAGTCGGTCTTGGTTTATTGCCCGGATATGGAGGCACCCAGCGGCTACCGAGGATCGTGGGTCTCGGAATCGCACTGGAGCTGATTACGACAGCCGCCCACATAGGTGCTGAGCGGGCCTACGAGATCGGCTTGGTCAACAAATTGGTCGAGCCGGGCGAGGCGCTGGAAGCCGGTAAGAAGCTGGCCGGTGCCGTGGCTAAGCAGGCCCCGATCGCCGTCGCCATGTCCATGCGAGCCACGCTGCTTTCCGGCGTCTCCCTCTCGGAGGGTTTGGATTTCGAGGCTTCGTTGTTCGGAGAGGTGTTCGGAACAGAAGATCTGGCCGAAGGGGTGGCAGCCTTCTTGGAACGACGAAAGCCCGGGTTCAAGGGTCGCTGATAAACCGTGGCAGTCGACGTAATCCTGATTCTTGTCGCGCTCGCGCTGAGCGCATTCTTCTCCGGTTCTGAGACCGCTTTCGTAACGGCCAATCGGCTGCGTGTGGAGGTCGCCAGCCGACGCCGCGGTTGGGTGGGCGCGATCGTTCAGCGCTTCATTCAGAACCCAGCGACACTGCTGACAACCACCCTAGTAGGAAATAATCTGGCCTTGGTAGCCTACTCGACCCTTCTGGCGCTCTTTCTGGCTCCACTTCTGCAGCCACTTTTCGTAGAGGGTCTCGGGGTGGGCCAGTCGGCGGCAGACGTCCTGGTCTTGATGACACAGACCCTTGTAGGGTCGGCAGTAGTGCTGGCTTTCGGTGAGATCCTACCCAAAACGCTCATGCGGGAGGCGGCGAGCCGAGCGGTTTTTTTCCTTGCCGTCCCGCTCAGGGTAACGTACTTCGCCCTGCTCCCACTCATCAAGGTGGCCGGTTTCGTTTCGCATTTGCTCATCCGCTTCGCAAAGGGTGGCGCCAGTCAGAACGGCCGCTTTATCCGCCGGGACTTCGAGATGATGATTAGGGAAAGCACCCAGGACGGCGAACTGGGGCTGGACGAGGAAGAGTCCACCATGCTAGCGAACGTGTTTGCAATGAGCTCCATTCGGGTAAAGGAATCGATGGTGCCCCGGACGGATATGGTGGCGGTCGACGAGAGCATACCCCTCGAGATGCTGCTCGCGGAATTCCTCCGGACGGGGCATTCAAAGCTGCCGGTCTATCGGGAAAACATCGACCAGATTGTTGGAGTCGCCTTCGCCTACGACCTATTCGACGAGCCCGAGTCACTCGCCGAAATCGTTCGGGAGCCGACGTTTATTCCGGAGACCAAACTCTCCAAAGAACAACTGAAGGACTTCCTGGATGCGAAGACATCCATCGCCATCGTGATCGATGAATACGGCGGAACCGCGGGCCTGGTAACGGCCGAGGATCTCTTGGAAGAACTTTTCGGCGACATTCAGGACGAGTTCGACACCGACCTCAACTTCATCCGACAGGAGAATCCAGATACCTTGGTTGTGTCGGGCAAGCTGGAACTGGACGAACTGGAAGACAAGTTTGGTTGGACCCTTCCGGACGGGGACTATGAAACCCTAGCCGGATACTTGCTGGAGAACCTGGGCTCAATCCCCGCCCCCGGCGACGAAACCGAGTTGGATGGTTTTCGATTTTCCATTCTTGAGGCGACAGCCAACAGAGTCGAACTCATCCGAATTCGCCGTCTGTAAGTCCGGGACTCGCCTCAGCGCTCAGCGCTGGCTGGCCATAGTCTGGACCAGCTTCAGGTGTGTGAGGACCAGTTCCACCAGTTCAAGATTCCGGAGCCGATCTGTGGGTGAGTCGGCCAAACCGGGAGGAGAGACACGCCCCATCCATAGCTCCATCTTTTCCTGTATCACGTCTGGCCCCGGATTCTGGCCGCTCGGCAAATGGGCCTCGTAGAACTCCAGCATCTTGCTCAACGAGGAATACGGGTCGGCGTCCGAGGGCAGTTCATCCCCGTCCAGCATCGCGCTACCGACTGCATAGTCCCGATAGAGCAAGGGAAGATGGGCCAGGGCCTCCGAGGGCACGCGCGTCTCCGCCAGAGCCCGGGCGGTAAGTGTCGCGACCAGAGTCATGGACTCTTCAGAAACGGTTTCGGGATCGGCACCCGGCATCGCTGCCAAGAGAGATATGGACAGTTGCTGAGCGGTGAGGACGATTCCGAGCGTCGCGAAGGCGACCAGGTCCGAAGATCGTTCCTCAGTCAATCTTCTCAACCTGGTCCACGGAAACGGCTCGGCCCCACATCTGGATGGAAAACACCGACTCTCCGCTCTCGACGAAGCCAATCCGGAGGCCATCTACCTGGTATTCCTTGCCCAGATTGACGGGGTACAGCTTCTCTCGGGAGTCCGTGATGATTCCGAAAAACCCACCCTCCAGTTCGATACGTGAGACGGTGCCGCGTGTCACCCGCCTAACTGGCTTCCTTGGGGTCATCCTCGGTCCCGCCGATAGATGAGCGCATGGACGTGTCCGCCTGGATGTTCTTGATGTTGTAGTAGTCCATTACACCCAGGTTGCCCGAACGAAACGCCTCGGCGATGGCCATCGGGACCTCGGCTTCCGCCAAGACTACCTTGGCACGAGCTTCCTGCACGGCCGCCCTCATTTCCTGCTCGGCGGCCACGGCCGCCGCTCGGCGTTCCTCGGCCTTGGCGCGGGCAATCATGAGATCCGCGTCTGCCTGGTCCGTCTGAAGTTTTGCGCCGATGTTCTCGCCGACGTCTACGTCCGCGATATCGATGGACAGAATCTCGAACGCAGTCCCGGAATCGAGTCCCTTCGCGAGCACCACCCGAGAGATAGAATCCGGGTTCTCCAGGACGGCCTTGTGAGTCTCGGAGGATCCGATGGTGGAGACGATGCCTTCACCGACTCGGGCGATGATCGTCTCTTCGCCGGCACCACCGACGAGGCGTTCTATGTTGGCCCGAACCGTGACGCGCGCGACCGCCCTGACCTGAATGCCGTCCTTGGCGACGGCCGATACGGGTGGCGTCTCAATGACCTTCGGATTGACGGACATCTGAACGGCCTTGAAGACATCTCGTCCCGCGAGATCGATGGCCGTGGCCCTCTCGAAACTCAGATCGATGTTGGCCTTGTCAGCCGAAATGAGCGCGTTGACCACGTTCTGGATCTGGCCCCCGGCCAGGAAGTGGGCTTCGACCTGGGGCGTGTCCAGGTAGATTCCGGCCTTGTGCGCGGTAATCAACGGCCGGACAATTTTCGTCGGAGGCACCTTCCGCAGGCGCATGCCAACCAGATCCCGGACCAATTTCAGTTTTACCCCGGAGAAATAGGCCGTGACCCACAACCCTAGCGGGATGAAGTAGAGAAAGACCATCGAGAAAACCAGGATCAACCCGACGATGAAAAACCCGCCGCTGGTCTGAAGAAATTCCATATCAGTAAATGTCCTTTCGGTAATCGCCGCTTTGACCCCCGGTCTTGGCGACGAGATGGATGTCATGGATACGCATGCCCTTGGAGATGGACTTGCACATATCGTATAAAGTCAGCGCTGCGATGGAGACCGCTGTCAACGCCTCCATTTCTACTCCGGTGGAGCCACTCGTCTTGGCGAAGGCCCTGATTTCCACGGATTGGGTTTCCTCTTCCAATGTGAGTTCAACCTCTATGCCCCGCAGCGAGACATCGTGGCAGAGTGGAATCAATCGACTCGTCTGTTTGGCGCCCATGATTCCCGCCAACTGGGCGGTTCTCAGGACATCTCCTTTCTGGATACGCTGCTCTCTTACCATCTCGAAGGTTTCTTCGCCCAGAAGGACGCGGCCCGTGGCCAGGGCCGTTCGGACGGTCTCCGATTTCCCCGAAATGTCCACCATGTGAACACCGCCTCGGGGATCAATGTGCGTGAGAGTCGGGACTTCGGGAGTGTCCATGGGACCTTTTCGCTTAGGTGCAGAGCGCCAATTTTGTGTTTGAATTCAAGATAGCCGCACCTCAACCACGCGGCAAGGTTCCCTCAGCCGCCAATGAGGATCATGGGGCGATTGGGGTCTTGGGCAATGGCCAACATCCCGTCGTGCGCCGCTTTCTTGCCCAGGAGGGCAGGACCGATCAGCCTCTCCAACTCCGCATCGTCGGCTCCGGAGCGAAGGGCGTCTCTGAGGGAGACACCATCGCGACCAAAGAGGCAGACCATAAGTCGCCCATCCGCGGTGAGGCGAATCCGATTGCAACCGCTGCAAAATTTGTCCGTCATCGATGTGATGAACCCTACCGTGCCCAAGGCACCAGGAATTCGGTAGTTGGTACTGACCGCGTTGGCCTCGCGCGCGACGGGTTCTAGTCCGGGGAAACCCTCCTTGACCCGATCCAGCATTTCCTGGTAAGGCACCATCTCACTCTGATCCCAGCCGTTCCCAGAGAACGGCATGTATTCAATGAACCGAACGCCGATGTCGCGTGTCAACGTGAGGCGAGCGAAATCAAGAAGCTCATCGTCATTCTTGCCTCGCATTACGACACAATTGACCTTGGTACCGGCGTAGCCATGCCGAAGGCTCGCTTCGATAGCTTCCCGGACGATGGGGAGGCCCTCACGTCTTGTGAGTTCCTGGAAACGGTCTTCCCGGAGCGTATCCAGGCTGATGTTGATGTGAGTGAGGCCGGCCTTCTTCAGTTCTGGCAGATTTTCGCTGAGCAGAAGTCCGTTGGTGGTCATAGCCAGGGCTTCGAGCCCCTCGATGTCGCGCAGCGCTGCTACGAGCGACACGGTATTTCGACGAACCAGCGGCTCCCCACCGGTTAGCCTGATCTTCTTGACGCCACGGGCCACAAAAAACCTGGCGAGGCGCTCAATTTCTTCGAAGGTCAGGAGCCTGGAGCGCTTCAGCCGCTCGACGCCCTCTTCCGGCATGCAATAGACGCACCGGAGGTTGCATCGCTCGGTGAGAGAGATTCGCAAGTAGTCGTGGAATCGACCGAAAGAATCTGATAACACCGGTTTCATGGACTTTGATCGGCCTTTCGCTCCAACCACAATGTGACGGGGCCGTCGTTTACCAAACTGACTTGCATGTCTGCTCCAAAAATGCCTGCAGGCACCGGATTTCCCAGATGCCCTGCCAACTGTTGGACAAACGATTCATAAAGCGGTTTCGCGATGGACGGAGGCGCCGAGTCGACGAATGAAGGCCGGTTGCCCTTGGCCGTATTGCCGTACAGCGTGAATTGGGAAACGACCAACGCCTGGCCTCCGATGTCGTTCAGGGATCGGTTCATCATTCCGGCGTCGTCGGGAAAGATTCGGAGATTGGCACACTTCCGGGCCAGCCATGCGACCTGCCCATCCCCGTCATCCTTGTGAATCCCGAGCAGCAGGAGCAGCCCCACTCCAATGGCCCCAGTCCGCACGCCCTCGACAACGACATCTGCCTTCTTCACGCGCTGGACCAGGACAATCATAACCTTAGGAACCTGAGCAACGCCTGGAGAGCCCGCCCCCGGTGACTGATTTCGTTTTTTCGGTCGGAAGCCAACTCGGCGAAGGTCAGGGACTCACCATCTGGTAGGAAGACCGGGTCGTATCCGAACCCCGCTTTCCCCCGGGGCCGACGCACAATTTTGCCCTCGCAGGTACCCTCAAAGACTCGCTGGGTCTGGGCATCGATGAAGGCGACTGCCGTCCGGAACCGCGCAGACCGGTCTTGCCGGTCCTGCAGTTCTCGAAGGAGCTTTTCGACATTGTCTCGGGGCATGCAGTCTGGACCGGCGTAGCGCGCCGAGTATACACCAGGTCTCCCTCCGAGCGCGGTCACCTCCAATCCGGTGTCGTCGCCCAGTGACGGAATGCCTGTCAGATCGAATAGGGCACGGGCCTTCTTCAAAGCGTTTCCCTCGAGCGTCGGTGCGTCCTCAATGATCTCTGGCGCATCCACATCGAGCGAAGACAACACCTCCTTGACACGCGTACCCAGGAGGCGCCGATACTCCTCCAGCTTGCCGGGATTGGAGGTGGCGATGATGATGCGTTCCAGCGGGGGCACAGGCCGAGGGAGAGGTGGGTACGGAAGCTACCCCGAAGTCACATGGGGGTACAAGCCCTCCCTGGATATCCACGGACGTCGGCAGAGCCACTTCTCAATGCCGTTCACAGGGCCAGAGCGTCCATTCGGCCTGAATCAGCAACCAAGAAACCACCTCCCCGTAGCGGGGGGAAGTCAAAATTCCAATCATCTTGCATCCTTGAGGGAGGGTCATACGCAGGTTTTCAAAAGCATGCGACGAGGTCTGGCACTCGCGCTAATCGTATTCGGCCTCGGTGCCGTCCAAGTCCAAGCACAGACTTCTTACAACAATCTCGACGCCGACGGGTGGCAGCGGCTGGAGACGCAACTCACTCGGTCTATCCAGTCGGACGTGAGTCAGGTCCGGGAGGATGCCATTCGCAACCTGATCTTCTTTGCGGAGAATTTTCCCAATGACGTGGGCTTTTCAGAGGCTGCCTACGACATCATGGGGCAATTCGAAACCACCGAAGACGTCAGTGAGCGACTGCTTGCTCTCGCCGCGTTGAACGCGATCGGGGAAACCTACACAATCAAGCGACTGGCCGAAATCGCGAGTGCGGAGACGTCACCCAAAGTCCGCTCGATGACGAATGCTGTGTTAAGAGCGCACTTCGCTTCGCTCTAGTCCGCGACTCGACTTGTTGCCTGAATACAGGATCTCTATATTCATGAGCTGTACCAACCGCTTTCTCGAGCTAGAAATACTGTGTCCGTAGGAATCAAAGTCCGCGACAACGAGTCGATCGACCGGGCGCTACGCCGCTTCAAGCGTGCCGTGAACCGTAGCCGTGTACTCCGAATTTTCCGTGGTAACATGGCTTATACCAAGCCCTCCGAGGAGCGCCGCTTGGATAAAGAAAAGGCCTCACGGAATGCGCGCAAGCGTAACCGCTACTACTAGGAGCTAAAATACGGGTTGGCCTCGGGTCTGCCTGCTGACACGATTCCTTGCCGGTATGGCTTGGGCTTGCGTCATCGAATTGCGAGGGGTGTTGCCAGCACGGCGGCACCCCTCGTCTGTTTTGTGCAGTCTGTGTCGTGCAGCTGCGTCGTGCGCCGGGCACGGTGCTGTGGTGGGGTGCGAGTTCGTGCTGCGCCGGCAGGGATGTAATTAACGACACGATAGTCTTAAATAATAAGATTGTGTTCGTTCGGGCCCTGCCGGAAACACCACCCCATATTTTGATTTGAATAGTCGCGCCAACCCAGAGTAGGAGGAGTACCAGTGACTATCACCTCAGAAGATCGCGTCGGACAGATTGCGGCGGAATTCCCAGCTGCAACCCGCGTATTCCACCGCTACGGCATCGATTTCTGTTGCGGCGGCGGCAAACCTCTGAGCAGCGTCTGTCAGACCAAGAGCATAGACGTCGACAATGTGTTGGAGGAAATCTCGAGGGAACTGGCGGGCCGCGACACCGACATGCGATGGGATCGTGCTCAGCTGGAAGACGTGGTTGACCACATCGTACTCACCTACCACGAAGGCCTACGAGAGGAACTGCCCCGACTCGAAGGCATGCTCCGGAAGGTGAGCCGGGTTCACGGCCATGTGGATCCAACAATGTTCGAGGAGCTGCTGGCCGTTTTCCTCGGCCTGAAGACCGAGTTGGACAGGCACATGGACGAAGAGGAACGCATCCTTTTCCCGCTGATCCGAGACGGAGACTGCGCTTCGGCCGATGGGAACGTAGCCGATCTGGAGCACGACCATGAGGCGGCCGGAGTGGCCCTCAGAAACATCCGCGCTCTCACCAAGAACTATGAGGCGCCGGACTACGCCTGCAAGACATGGCGAGCCCTTTGGTTCGGATTGGGCGAGCTGGAAATCGCCTTGCACGAGCACATCCACCTGGAAAACAACATCCTGTTTCCGAGGGCGCTAGCTGGCTGAGATTAGATCAGTCCGAGCGCCGATTGAACGATGCGTTCCTGCTCGCGCTGGTGAACCTGCGCGCTCCCGGTCGCGGGACTCGCTGACGCGCGACGCCCAACGTATTCGATTCGCGCGGCGCGTCCTCGAAGCATCTCGAGGATGTCATCGAAACGATTCCGGACGAAGGACCAGGCTCCCATGTTGGCCGATTCCTCCTGAGCCCAGATCACCTTCGCCGTGTCCGGGTAGCGGGCTATCTCGTTCTGCACCACCTCAGCCGCGAACGGGTATAGTTGCTCGCATCGCACCAGGGCCACGCGACCCTCCTTGCCTTCTTTTCTCGACGCCATCAGCAGATCGTAGTAGAGCTTACCGCTGCAAAAGACCACACGCTCCACCTGCGAGGGATCATCAATATCGGAGGGGATGATTTCCTGAAAACGTCCGCTGGTGAATTCGTGCGGTCGGGAAACGGCCAGGGGATGCCGGAGCAAACTCTTGGGCGACATGATCACCAGGGGCCGCTTGACGCGCCCGTGAATCTGCCTTCGTAGGCCATGAAACAGGCTTGCCGGAGTCGACAGGTTGCAAACTGACATGTTACCCTCGGCGCACATCTGCAGGAAACGCTCGAGTCGGGCCGACGAATGCTCGGGCCCCTGTCCTTCGTATCCGTGGGGAAGGAGAAGTACAAGCGTACTGGTCTGGCCCCATTTGGCCTGTGCTGCGGAGAGAAACTGATCGAATATGATCTGCGCACCATTGGCGAAGTCGCCGAACTGGGCCTCCCAAATCACCAGGGCCTCGGGCGCGGCCACGGAATAGCCGTACTCGAAACCCGCCACGGCATACTCGGAAAGGAGGCTGTCATAGATGAACAGCCTTCCCTGCTCCTCAAGGACGTGGTTCAGCGGGATATACTCTTCGGCCGAGGTCTGATCATAGACCACGGCATGTCGATGCGAGAACGTTCCTCGCCTCGAATCCTGACCACTCAGACGAACCCGGGTCCCTTCCGCCAGAAGGCTGCCAATGGCCAACGCCTCTGCGAAGCCCCAATCCACCTTCTGGTCCTCGTGATAGAGTTTTTCGCGTCTCTGGAATTGACGAAGCAGCTTCTTGTGGACGGCGAAGTCCTCCGGAAACGTCATGAGAGACCGTATAACGGCGTTGATGACCTCCTCCGTCGACGCCGTCTCGACCGGCTCGATCGCTTCCGGATCGGAGGACGGCTGGTCCGGCCGGTCAAGGCTGGGAGGCGACGAATCGGCGAGTTCCTTGGTTCTTGAGAACGCCTCCTGCAGCCGCCCGCGGTAGTCATCCAGAATTTTCTCGGCCTGATCGGGAGTCAGGTCTCCCCTACGCAGCAATAGTTCGGTGTAGAGTTTCCGGACGGTCCTCTTCTGCTCAATCTTCTTGTAGAGCAGCGGCTGGGTATAGCTGGGCTCGTCTCCTTCATTGTGCCCGCGAACTCGGTAACAAATCAGATCTATGACCACGTCCTTGTTGAAGACCTGCCGGAAGTCGAATGCCAATCGGGCTACCCGAACGCAGGCTTCGGGGTCGTCTCCATTCACATGAAAGATCGGACTCTGAATCATCCGCGCGATGTCGCTCGCGTAGTGCGAGCTTCGGGCCGACTCCGGTCCGGTAGTGAACCCGATCTGGTTGTTGATCACGATATGCACCGTGCCTCCGGTCTCGTATCCCGGCAACTGGCTCAGGTTGAGCGTTTCACCGACGACACCCTGTCCAGCGAAGGCCGCATCGCCATGAATCAGAACGGGCAGGACAGAGTCATGGTAGTCTCCGGACTCGTGGTGGGGACCTTCGGCGCGGATCATCTCCTGCTTGGCGCGGGCCATACCCTCAACAACCGGATTGACGGCCTCGAGATGGCTGGGGTTCGACGCCAGCGTCACCTTCACCGTGTTTCCAGACGGGGCGGTGTGCACGCCGTCCGAACCCAAGTGGTATTTCACGTCGCCCGAGCCCTGCGTGGTGTTCGGATCGAGACTGCCCTCAAACTCACTGAAGATGACTTCGTAGGGCTTGTTCAGGATATTGGCCAGCGCGTTCAGGCGACCACGGTGGGCCATTCCAATGACGACTTCCTGGACTCCCTGATCGGCGGCGTCCGAGAGAACCAGATCCAGCATGGGGATCACGGTCTCGGATCCCTCAAGAGAGAATCGCTTGTGGCCGATGTACTTGGTGTGCAGGAAGTTCTCGAAGGCCTCGGCGGCGTTCAGCTTCGCCAACATCCGATGTTTGTCAGAATCGGAAATGGGCTCCACTCCTCGGACGGGCTCGATGCGCTCGACAAGCCATTTCTTCTCGGTCGGATCGGAGATATGCATAAACTCGGTGCCGACCTTCCGAGTGTATGTCTGCCGAAGGATTTCCAGAATATCCCGGAGCGGCAGCACATCACTTCCTCCGAGGCCACCGGTGACAAATTCCCGGTCCAGATCCCAGATGGTGAGCTCGTACTCCTTGGGATCGAGTTCAGGGTGATAGGTCCAATCGAAGCCGAGCGGGTTCACGTCAGCCTGCAGGTGCCCTCTGACTCGGTAAGCCCGGATGAGCTGCAGGACGCGTGCCTGCTTCCGAATCATGTCCATGCCGTCTCCCTTGGAACCGCCCACCTGGGGGGTGGAATCTGGGGAAAGCGAGAACGGGGCGTACGGGACGCCGAGAGAGGTGAATATGTCCTCGTAGAACTCGCTTTGACCCAGAAGCAGCCTCTCGACATGTTGGAGGAAGGCGCCACTCTCGGCTCCCTGGATCACCCGGTGATCGTAGGTCGAGGTAATGGTCATGACCTGGGATACCCCCGTAGTCGCGATGACCTCGGGAGGGAACGCGTGATACTCGGTTGGATAACCGATGGACCCCACGCCCACGATCAACCCCTGCCCGCTCATGAGGCGAGGCACCGAGAGCGCGGTGCCGATCATCCCTGGATTGGTCAGCGTGACGGTTGTACCCACAAAATCAGAGACGCCAAGCTTGTTCTCCCTGGCTCTTCGGACCACATCGTTGTAGCGGCTCTGGAACTCCGAAAAGCTCAGGGAGCCCGCATTCTTGATACTAGGCACAAGCAACACCCGCTTGCCTCTCTTCTCAATGTCGATGGCCAATCCGAGATTGATGCTGTCTGGAATTACTTGCTCCGGGTTACCTTCGTGAACGCGGAACGACGTGTTCATGGTGGGAAACTGCGTCAGGCCGCGCACAACAGCCCACCCCAGAATGTGGGTAAACGAGACCTTGTTGCCACCGATGTCGCGAAGGTGAGCGTTGAGCAGGGCTCGGTTTTCGGACAGCAACTTCACGGCAATCTGCCGCACCGACGTCGCGGTCGGGACGTTGAGGCTGGCCTCCATATTCTCGACGATCCTGGCGGAAGCTCCACGGATCACCTTCGATTCCACAGCATCGTCAACAGGAGGCGCTCCAGCGACCCCGGGGGCTTTTGCAGGCTGCGTCGGGGAGGGCACGGCCGGCGCCTGTTCTGCCGCGACGAAATCAACGCCGGGATTGTAGTCGGCAAAAAACTCACGCCAGCTTTCGCTCACGCTGTCCCTGTTCTCGAGGTACTGGCGATATAGGTCCTCGATGTAGCCGGTATTAAATCCGAGGTTACTCACGGGAAGAATGGAGTTGATGGGAGCGGTATGGTCGCAGTTCTTGTCACCGGTCTGCTCAGAGCCACCCTTGGCTGCGATACCAAGAGGCCGTGTCGGCAAACCCATCGGTTAGCGTCGTACCCGGTGCGTAGTCAAAATCTTGCCGAGCGGCACTAGACCGGCACATGATACAGGCGTCTCTTATCTCAAGCGCCTTTTCGCGGTTGAGAGGTGGGTATTTCCCAACAATCCGACCGGCAGCTTCGGCAAGAATGCCCACAGGGAGGATCAGAGACTGGGGGATGCGAAGGGTGAGCAACTTTCGTTTCACGGCGGCCGCCGCGGCATCCCGGACCTCCGCCCACGAATAGGCGGGGTCGGCGCCAAGGAAATAGGTTCGTGTCGTCGCCGAAGGACTTTCGAGACAGTCGATCATTCCCTCGACGAGGTCGGAAACATGGACCAGGGTCAGTGCGGGGTCGGCAGACGCCCCCACCACAGGGAATAACCCTCGCGAAGCCGCCTTGAAGATGGTGTAGATGTCGGAATCACGTGGTCCGTAGACGGCGGGTGGGCGGACCACCACCATAGATAGCCGGTCTCGGTATTCCCAGACTCGGGATTCCATGACCGCCTTGGATCTGCCGTACATGGACACCGGGTTCAGCGGCGTGGACTCGGTGGCCAGGGCCTCGCGGGTCTTCCCGACGGCCGCCAGGCTGCTGACAAGTTCGATTTTTGGCGGTGCACTCAAAGATGCGGCGGCTTCCAGCAGGTTCACAGTGCCCTGAACATTGGCCCTTTCAAATTCGCCCCATGACCGCGCTCGAGTAAGCCCAGCCACGTGGTAAACAGTCCCGCATCCCTCCATCGCATCCCGGAGCAATTCGTGTTCGTCCAGATCTCCCCGCACTTCGACGCAGTCGATCCCCTCGAGCCATCCAGGGCGCTTGCGAACAAGGCAGCGAATCTCCGAATAACCCCGGGCGCGAAGGGCTTCCACCAGATGGCTTCCCACAAATCCCGTCCCGCCGGTGACGAACACCGGTTCGTGGCGATCCGGTTCAGTCGCGCCAGTCATGACAGCATCTGTTCCTTCCGGGATACATCAGGCCTTGAGTGTGAGTCGTGCGACATTTTCGACGTGGAACGTGTGCGGGAAAAGGTCAACCGGCTGAACGGAATCCAGGGTGTAGGCGTCACCGAGGAGGGCCAGATCGCGGGCTTGTGTCCTCGGGTTGCAGCTTACATAGACCAGTCTGGGGGGCTTCAGGGCAGCGAGCTGCTTTACCACTTTGGGGTGCATCCCCGCCCTTGGTGGGTCCACAATCAGGACATCGGGCCTACCGTGTTTCCGGACAAACTCCGGGGTAAACAGCTTCAGCATATCCCCAGCTTCGAAAGTCACGTTGGAGATCCCATTGGTCTCCGCATTGGCCCGTGCATTTTGCACGGCTTCCTCGATCAGTTCGACCCCCACCACGTGTCTGACATGTGGCGCGACGAAGAGGCTGATGGTACCAGCCCCGCAGTACAGGTCGTAAAGAAGATCTTCCGGCTGGAGGTCGGCGGCGTCCTTGGTGATTTCATACAACCGTTTGGCCTGGAAGGTATTGGTCTGGAAGAAGGCGTTGGGGGCGATCTCGAACACCAAATCACCAATCTTGTCCCTGATGAGCCCGTCCCCGTAGACCGTGTGCAGGGACTCTCCAAAAGCGGTTTGGGCGACTCCGGAATTGACTCCGTTGACGAATGTGGTGATTTCCGGGAAGTGCTCCTTGAGGTACCCGGCGAGCTCGGCCAGCTTGGGTTCGTCGTGACTGCTGGTGACGAGATTCACCATCAAGTCCGAAGTGTTGGCGGCCTGTCGGATGACCAGGTGGCGCAGGAAGCCGGTATGGTCGCGGATGTGCCAGGGTGGCCACTCGCGCTCCTTGGCAAAGGCGCGAACGCCGTTGACGATCCGCGCACTCAGCTTTGACTGGAGATGACACTCTTCGAGGTCGATGACCTTGTTGAAGAAGCCCGGCGCATGGAGGCCCAGCGCGAAACTCAAGTCAAACCGTTCGCCAGAACTGATCTCTTCCCGGGTCATCCAGCGCGCCGCACTGAAGGAAAACTCCATCTTGTTGCGGTACTCGTAGGTACGAGAAGAGCCCAGGGTCTGAAGCACCTCCACGTCCTTGAACCCTCCCTCGTGGATGAAGGCTTCTTCCACGCTCTGACGCTTCGCCTCCAGTTGGGCACCGTAGTCCACGTGCTGCCATTTGCAGCCGCCACACGCCCCGAAATACTTGCACCTCGGGGTCGTCCGGAGCGGGCTCGGCTCGATCACTTCGTCGATGCGGGCCTCTCCGAAAGACTTCCGACGACGCACGAGAGTCGCCTTGATCCGATCTCCGGGAACCGCTCCTGGGACAAAAATCACATATCCGTCCACCCGAGCGAGCGATTTTCCCCGGTCGGCGAATTTTTCGATTGTGAGCTCTACCTGAGCGCCTTTCTTCATGATCAACGAGTCACATTAGTCGCGCCGGTGGCGCCAGAGTGAAGGCCTACCAACCGGGCGGCGGTTCGGCATGCGTTGCGGCTTCCTTTTGCGCCTCAGCCAGGAAGGTGGCGGCCACAATCGGTCCATCCCGTTCCGCCAACATGCGTCCGGCGGCCGTCAGGCATTGAGCAAAATGCCGCGCCAGCAATGTGGCCAGGGCAGCGCCCGTTTTCGGGTGGCGTCGCTGCAAGGTCCTGAACTCTGGACTGAACAGCCCCAACACCGTCGTCTCGGAAACGGCGCGAGCGGTTTCACCTCTCTTGATCACGCCGCCTCCCAGTAGGCAGGTGGCTCCCAGCACTCCGAACGGCGTCACTTGCTGTATTTGCACGTTCTCCCCACCAGCATCTTCGACCAAAACTTGAACGCTGCCTGACCGAACGATGTACAGACCCATGCCGGGATCGCCCTCATAGTACAGAAACTCGTCCTTGCGGTAGACACGCTCGTGAAAGGCCTCGGCAAGCTCGATAAGCATTCCTCGAGAGAGTGGTGCGAACAGCGGAATACCGTCAAGGATATCGGCAATCCCTCTCATGCGTGCGTCTTCCTCTCGGCGGAAGAGCCTCTTGCCGAGCGTCCGGAGCACTTTGAAAAGGGAGGAGCCTGAGGCCATGTCGGTTAGAAGGTATGTCCGATTCCGAATTGAAGCACCGGGGACGAAAAGCCGTCCGGGAGCAGATCTCCCCGCCTGAGCGGATCGTGAACCTTGTAGGCGAGGTCCAGTCTCACAATAAGGTATTCCCAGCCCAACCGAAGCCCCAGCCCGGCTCCCACACCGATTTCTCGATAAAACCTATCCAACCGGAATCTGGCCTTCTCGGCGCCCGGGCTCCGTGAGCCCGCCCACACGTTTCCGGCATCTACAAAAAGTGCCAGACTCCACTGGGCCTCAAAAAGTCGCCGAATCACCAGGTGGCGATATTCGACGGATGCCTCCAGCTTGATCTCGCCTCCCAAGAGGTTGGTGCCTCCGACCCCGACACTATCCGTCAAAGAGGCCCCGCCGGGTCCCAGTTCGCGCAGCCGCCACGCCCGGACGCTCGATGCGCCTCCGCTATAAAATCGGCGATCGAATGGAATAACATTCGCGGCGCCGAGAGGGCGCGCCGCACCAACAATCCCTTTCAGCGCGAGAACGCCGCGGGGGCCGCGAGACCGGTACTGACGCACGTCGATGGCGCCGCGGACGTACTGCCGGTATATGAGTTGGTCGTCCCGGTCCGAGCCTCCGAAAAATGGTAGACCTGGAAGTGTGTTGTCCACCTCCCCTGGGGAGAAGACAAACCGGTCCAGCAGGTACGGCAGGTTGCCTCCAATTTCAATAGACCCTTCATACAGATGCCCCTCGTCTCTCCGGAAAGGGTCTACCCGCCCCGACCGTAGCGTGTAGCGCAGCGCATTGTTGATCTGAGGCTGTGTGTAGTCTTCCACGATCTGACCCTGTTGTACCGGGTCATCGATAGATGCCAGTACGTCACTCAGAAAGACCTCGAGGAATCCGTCGAGGGTGTCCGGATTGGACAGGCTGAGGTCCAGTAGGTCGACGAAAGAGGTGAGGACCGGAGAGTGTCTCAGTTCAAGTCGAAACCTGGCGTTCCCGCGTCCCCGTAGCACGAATCGGAGTGCATCACGGCGCGCCGCTAGCAGGCCTAGCGAGATGTGAGTGCGAGCGTCGAACAATTTAAGAGACCCGTCCAGCCCGCGAAACGGCCAGGTCAGGTAGGGATAGGTCAGCGTTCCGGAGACGTCCCACTGGGCACTGGTAAATCCATCTTGGAAGCCTAAGTCGGCCGCTACGGAGCCCGTTGTCCGGAGTCGAAACGATTCTCCGCCGCCAAAAAGATTCAGATTCGAGTAGGTGATACCGAGTCCGGTACCGACTTCATTGTCGCTGTCCGCGAAGCCCCCGCTCCGCTGCAGCATGAACGCCTCGAGCTGAATGCGATGCCGATCCCGGGTCTGCAGTTCGAACCGGTGGGGGATCGCTGGACGGCCGGACAAGGTGTCCACCGCCTCGGCCAACGCGCGGACCTCGGTGAAGGCGAAGATTCCGACCGCGTCCAGGCGCCTCTTGGTGGCCGCAAGTTGGCTTTGATCGTACCAATCTCCGGGACTGAACCGCAACGCTCTCTCAAGAATCCGGACGTCGAATTTCCTTTCTCCCTGGATGGTGCCCGGGATCTCAAAAGACGGCTCCCCGCGGTCGCTGAGCAAACGGAGCGTGTCCGTCCGAAGGGGAGATCCCGCTTGTGACCCGACCGTTTGGAAAGACAGGTCGCCGAACCTGAAGCGTTCCCCCATACGAACGTCCATGATCACGTCGAAGGAATCCGGCATGGACGGAACGATAATCGCGTGGATCGAGTCTCGATTCACCGACGCATACCCGGAATTCCTCAGGAACGCCAGCACACGGCGTCCTTCCTCCTGCAGTACAGGCTCCGAATACCTCGGCGAATTCCCCAAAAAACGACCCTCGGAATCGGTGACCCCCAGCAGGTTCTCCTCGATCAGTCGATTTCGGGTCTCCTCGGCCATCGCCTCTAGCCCGTTGTATCGGAGGGATCGAACAAACGTCGGGGGGCCAGGGTCAACCTCAAAAATGACCCGCGTGTCGTTGCGCCCCCCGCTGGAGTCGATGACAGCAGCAATCCGAGCTCTGCGGAACCCCTGTAGATTGTAGAAGAGGTTCAGTCTTTCGACATCCGCCGCCACGACAGACGAATCCAATCGGGCTGGAGCTTCGCCGGTTGTCCGAATGCCGCGCCCGAGCCGGCCACCTATCGCATCCCCGAACTGATATAACCAAAGCCACCAGGTGGCCCCCGGGATATTGAGAAGGCGACGATTGCCCTTCGTTCGGGTCCTCAGCTCGAGCATCTCCCGCGGGAAAACAAGATCTCCTACAAATCGGACTCGCGAAACGCGTTGTTCAACGGGTTTGGGTGCCAGCTCCGCAGTCTGACCGACCGCCGGCCGCGGTATGCCAAGCCCCAACAGGAGCACCGCTCCTGCGGCCAACATCCGAAGGAGGAGTCGAACGGACCGGTCCTGGTCCGCCCGGAGGTTATTCTTCGTCGAAGTAGAAGTCGTCGTCGCCTGTGGGATAGTCAGGCCAGACCTCTTCGATACTCTCGTAGGGTTCGCCGTCATCTTCCATGGCGCGAAGGTTATCAACCACCTCGGCAGGAGCGCCGGTGCGATCCGCATAGTCCATGAGTTCCACGCGCGTGGCGGGCCAAGGGGCGTCCTCCAGAAAGGAGGCCAAATCTAGAGTCCAATACATGGTCAATCCGGCCGGAGCAGAAGGCTGTTGCCGGGACTATAGGATGCTACAGAGAGAAATGCAAGATGCACCCTCAACGCACACCGCGTTTTAGAAGGGCGCCTTAGAGCCCCGACCCCGTATTACGTTCCCGCACAATCAGATCTGACAGGGGTGCTGGGTCAGTCGAAGATCGTGGTCGTGTTCTCCGCTTCCCGGAGGATTTCCTGGTAAGCCGAGGGGGTGAGACTGGGCGCCAAGAAGTAAATCGGATTCAGCGCCCGTCCCTCCGAATCATGCACTTCGTAGTGCAGGTGAGGGGATTTAGACAACCCGGTACTGCCGCTGTATCCGATCACCTGCCCGCGCGTAACGCGCGTTCCCGGACGAATCCCTCGCTCGAACCTCTTGAGGTGGGCATACAGGGTGATATACCCGGCTGTCGGGTGTTCAATCTTGACGTAGTTCCCGAACCCGTTGCCGACGCCGGCCCGAAGGACGATCCCATCACCAGAAGCTACTACGGGCGTACCTGTGTTCACGTTGATATCAACACCCAGATGCGGGCGTTGAATCTTCAGGATGGGGTGGTATCGCATCCCGAACCCGGAAAGTACCCTGCCTTCCGATGGAATGATGAGCGGCATCTCGTTCAGCTGCTGCTGATACTCTTCGGCATATCGGCTCAATTCCTGATAACTATCCGTCTGAAGTCCAATCTGTAATTCGAGGCGGTCCAACGACCCCGCGGTCGAACGTAGCAGCGTCGCTGCCGAAGGACTGAACCGGCTGAAGCCAGCGTAAGCGTCCGCGCCGCCGACGCCCACCTGGCGAATGTCGTCGGAGATGGGGTCGGCCTGAAAAAGGGATCGGTACAGATCCTGGTCCCTCTCGGACAGGCCGTCAAGTTCGTTTGCGACCGAAGAAATTCGAGAATCGAACTCGGCGAGCTGCGCCTGAAGCGCGCTGTTTTCGGCTCGGAGCGCGAGTTCTTGGGGGGTCTCGACCAAGTGGTCCATTCCCCAACTCAACAAAAGGGCCAAAACAAGAGAAACGCCGACAATTCCGGCGATCTGAAGCTGAAATCGACGCCGACGGCTCTTCAGCTCCACAAAGGAGCAAGCGTCTGCGTCGTAGTAATAGTAACGGTGTTTGGCCATACGGCGGGTGGGACCTGCTGAGATTCGATCGGGTCTGTCCACGCCAGATTCGACCACTATCCTGCTATCAGAAGATTGCTGACTGATACGCATATTTTCGTCAGTCAGACCATAAAGCCGGCAAAGGCCGAACGATAGGTGGGGTGGTCCGATTGGGTGTAAAGGGGGGCGTTCCGATTTAGCGTAACTCGGAACGGTGCGAAAATACTCACCTCGGGGGACTTTAACAATGTGTGTTTCTCTCCCATTAAGGGTTGGGGGGGGAAACGATGGCTTCGGCCTCGATTTCAACCACCATACGGCTATCGATGAGCCGAGAGACTTCCACCATGCTTGTCGCGGGCCGGATGCTACCGAATACCTCGCCGTGCGCACGACCCACTTCCTCCCATCGGTCGATATCGGTGACGTAGATGCGCGTTCTGACGACGTCCTCGAGACGGGCCCCGACACCAGTGAGTGCTTGTTCGACGTTTTTTAGCGTCTGAACGGTTTGAGTGTAGGGGTCACCGACACCGACGATGTTGCCGGTGCCGTCGGTCGCGGTGGTTCCGGAGACCCTGACGTGTGCTCCAACACGGACCGCTCTCGAGTACCCGACCAGCGGCTCCCACGGAGCGCCCGAACTGTAGTTGATTCGCTCCATGGCGGCGGTTTTCAGGTAGTGGACTCCGGAAGAATCCTTTCCGGGCGGCGGACAACGACCACCACCGACAAATCGTCGCTTGGTTTGGCAGAGCCCACGAAATCGTCCACCGCTGCTACGATGCGTTCGCCAACCTCTCGAGCCGTCCGCCCGTGTGCGGCCGCGAGCAGGCGCTCCAGGCGATCATCTCCGAAGAACGCCCCATAGGAGTCTCGAGCCTCACTCACTCCATCACTCACAATCACCAGAAGGTCCTTCGGCTGCAATTCCGTCTCGTATTCCTTATAACGCGAAGCCGTACTCAAACCGACGGCTGGCCCGCCCTTTTCGAATTCCTCGATCCCGCCTTCACGAATCAACAACGGCGGCATATGCCCGGCGTTGAGAAATCGGATCAGGCCTCCTGAGTCAGTAACCTCAGCATATACCATGGACGCAAACCGCCCCGGAATTCCATCTCGGCAGAAGATCTCGTTTACGCGCGCACCGAGTTCTGAAAGAGAGTATATGGCCGGCGCGATCGCTCGGACGGTGGCTTGAAGCTTTGCCATGAACAGGGCGGCGGCCAAACCCTTCCCGGATACGTCACCAAGGGAAACCGCGAATCGGCCGTCCCCAATCGCCTGGTAGTCCACAAGGTCTCCGCCGACCTCGTTCGCCGGCTGGGTGTAGAGCCACATGTCCCATCCCGCGAACTCCGGACTCCGTTCCGGCATCAAAGCGGATTGCACCGCCCGCCCGGCTTGCAGCTCGTCTCTCGCGAGGAGCTTGTCTTTCAGCTCCAATCCCAGGACAAAAAAAAGTGACAGGTAGCCCAGGAGCAGGTTTCCGGTGTCTCCACCCACCACACCATCGACGGCCAAAACAAGTCCCACACCCAGGATGAGGCGTCGAATTGGGGTCAGCTTGAGAAATAGATTCTTGACCAGATGCCAGGTGGAAGCCGCCCACCGCTGCATGGGGCTCATGCTGGCGAGACGTTCTCGCGTTTCCCTGTCCAGATAGAAATCGTAGGTCTCCCGCAGATCCTGTTTGAGGGTTTGAGGGAGGTCGCTTTCCTGAATGTCCCTGAACATCGACTCGGCGAGTCGTGCAGACTTCTCGTATATCGTCTCTGTATCGGTTTCTCTGGCCATAGTGGGGAGTTTGTCCCTGCATACTACGACCATCGTGCCAATTGGGTGCAAGCGCGGCCGTTCAAGGCTTATGTTTGGTGCCCTGTAAGAAGAAGCACTATGGACTGGATCGTTCTCCTTCCGCCCGTGGCGGCAATCGCCCTGGCCATGTGGACCAAGGAAGTCTACCTCTCCTTGTTCGCGGGCCTCCTGATAGGTACCACCATCCTGGCAGGTGGGAATCCGATTCTCGGGATGGGTGTGCTGGTTCAGCAGTTGGTTCTGGTGTTTCAGGACGCCGGCAACACCCGCATCGTGTTCTTCTGCTTGCTGGTAGGAGGACTGATGGCCTTGGTTCAGGCCTCCGGAGGGGTGGATGGTTTTGTACGGTGGGCGCAGAATCGGGGCTGGGGGCAGACCCGGAGGGGTGCGGAGCTCCTGGCCTGGGGTGTAGGGATGGTTATTTTCGTCGAGTCGTCCATCACCAGCCTGGTAGTCGGAGCCGTGAGTCGGCCGTTCTTTGACAGGTTGAAGATGCCTCGCGAGAAGTTGGCGTATTACTGCGATGCCACCAGCGCCCCGGTCTGTATGTCGATCCCGCTGAACGGCTGGGGAGCGTACATCCTGGGCCTTCTGGCCGCCCAAGGAGTCACTACCGGGGCGGTAGGACTGCTGGCGTCGGCCCTGCTCTTCAATTTCTATAGTTGGCTGATCATCGCTTTTTCGCTGGGTTTGGCTCTATTCGGCTGGCGATTTGGAGGGATGAATGACGCCGAGGAGAGGTCCGAAAGCACCGGGGCCCTGATCAGGCCGGGCTCCAATCCACTCGTCGCGGAGGAGGTGGCCGAGCTAGAGGCCATCGAGGGGTCGCCGAAACATGCCCGCGATCTCCTCATCCCCATCACGGTCATGGTCTCCATGATTTTCGTAGGTCTGTGGGTGACCGGCGATGGTGACATGATGGCGGGCTCTGGATCCACCTCCGTCCTCTGGGCGGTAGGGACGGCCATTTTCGCCGCTGCCGCACTCTACGCGATTCCAA
>CAYXSE010000028.1:0-5044 GCA_964466675.1 uncultured Rhodothermales bacterium
AGGCCGGCTTGTCCCCGGACTTCGGTCACATCGATCCTGGCGTCGTCATGGAACACCGGAGACGATTCTGGGCGATTTTTGTGGCTCAGGCGGCTCAGCGCTGGATTGGCCGATTCGAAGCCGTCAACCTGGACCCGAAAGACCTGTTCGAGTTCTTCTCCGACTGCGCGAACAACGAGGATGTGCAACTGGAAGGCCTGGCGATGAGCCCTCCTCTCCCGGACCTCGCTCCTTCTTGTGACGAGGTCGTGGCCTTGGTGAAGGAAATCGTTGCCCGGACGCAGCGGTCGCCGGGACAGGATTCCATGCTGAAGCGCGTCCGCTCGTTGAGTCGATTCCTGGACCGGGAGGGGAGCGATACGCCGGCCAAGAAGGCGGCCATCCTGCACCTGGCCTGTCGCCTCTCGTCGGCTTCTGTTACGCTGAACCGTTGGGGGGCGAAGCAGTCCGATCTCTATGCGTACGCCCGTCAGATCCGGGATTCGATGCCAGGATTCATCGAATCCATTGTCGATCCTGCGCTTGGAGAATGGCGGGAATACGTGTTTTACGAGGCCGGGCAGTTCGTCCAGGAAGCCGTAAAACAATACTCGGGACTTCGTCGACGTCGGGGAGAGCAGACGTTCGACGATCTGCTGTGGGGAGCCCGGCAAATGCTGGAGAGGTCCGCGGAGAACCGCGAGCATTTCGCGGCCAAGTTCACGCACATCCTGGTCGACGAGTTTCAGGATACGGATCCCGTTCAGGCCGAGATTCTATTATTCCTCAGCTCCACGAACCGGGAGATGAAGGATCCTTGGAAATGCGACCCGGCGCCCGGATCGCTCTTTATTGTGGGGGACGACAAGCAGTCCATCTACCGGTTTCGTAGGGCAGACGTCTCCGTTTTTCGGAAATTCGAGCAGGTGGTCATGGACGGAGGCGGGGCCCGCGTGGATCTCACCACCAATTTCCGGTCTGATCCTCGAATCTGCCAGTTCGTGAATCGCTCCCTGAAGGCCGCCTTCGCGGACGAGTTGGGCCTGGGCGGTCAGGCGGAATGGGAGGACCTGGTCCCCTATGAGGCTACTGGAGCTCGAGCGCACGAGGTGCCGATTCTCAAGATCGAAATCCCAGAAAAGACCTACCTCAACAAGATTCCGGCGGTGGAGGCACCCCTGGTGGCCGGAGTAATATCCAGGCTTGTGCGAGATGGCGGGGTAGAACTGCACGATGGTCGGTCGTTCCTGTTGTCCGGCCGAATCGAGTTCAGCGATGTCATGGTGCTCTTCAGACGGGCCACCAACATGCCACAATTCGTGAAGGCGTTCGACGAGTTGGAGATACCCTACAGTATCTCCGGTGGGAAGACGCTGGGGAGGGTCGAGAGCCTCCGGTTGTTGCTGGACCCTTTGGACGCAGTATTGAAGCAGGATTCCGTGGCACTTCTGGCCTTTCTTCGCGGTCCATTTTGCGGCGTGAGCGACGTGGTCCTCATGGATTTTGTCGATGCAGGAGGAGCCCTCCGGATGCCCCTGCGCTCAGACGGTCTGGTTCAACCGCCGGACTCGCTCGCGGATGGCTTCGCGATGATCCGCGACCTCGGCGAAAGACTGGCGCAAAAGGCGCCGGCTGACGCGATTCAGGGATGGGTCCACGACTACGGAATTCTCGCCAGCCTTTCCGTGAGATCAGGCGGGGGAGGGTTGGCCGGATCATTGATTCGCCTTCTGGCCATGATTCGAGCCTGGGATGCCTCGGGGAGGACGTGGCCCGAGGTGATCGAGGAATTGCACCGGTTGGCAGATGAGGATATCGAAGCCGAGCAGCTGACACTGGATGCGCTAGAGGGGGATGCCGTTCAGCTCATGACCGTTCACCAGGCCAAGGGGCTAGAAGCCAAGGTGGTCATCCTGGCAGACCCCCATTGGAAGAACCGTCCGGGAAACGACATTTATATAGACCGCTCGGGTCCCACGCCAACCCTGGCTGCCCAGATCAAGAACTGGACGGACACCATCGCCTGGACTCCCCGATGGGAGGAGCGACTCGCGGCAGATGCGATTCTACAGGAGGCCGAGGAGGTCCGCCTCGCCTACGTGGCGGCCACGCGTGCTGAGGAACTGATGCTGGTTTCCTTCCACCACAAGGCGTCAGGTCCATGGGATCCGCTTGCCCAGGGCGTTCTGGAGGCGCCGTCTGTAGTCTGCGAAGGCCAACCGGCGGCGGCTGCGGACGACCTGCCCCAGATTGAAGCGATCGAGGAAGCTCTGGAGGCCGGGTTGGCACGCAGGGCGCTGATAAAAGAGGACACTTATCGGGAACTCTCGGCCAGCACCTCGGAGTCAGAGGCTTCGATGTTTCTCCAGACCGGGGAGGGACGCGGGAAGGACTTCGGGACCCTGGTTCATCGGCTGTTCGAGAGCCTGGTGACCCATCGGGACAAGGCGCTCGATGGCAGTTGGATCGAACGTGTAGCCGCGCGCCATGCGTCAAACACCATTGGGACCCCTGAAAGGGCTATCCGCACAGCAGAGGCTACGCGTGCGGCGGGAGCGCTCGTGAAATCAGTTATTTGGAGGGATTTGGAGAGAGCAGACCAGGTATTCGCCGAACTGCCGTACACGTTCGCCGATCCAGCCTCTGAGTCTGTCTTGGAGACCGTGCATGCCGGGGTTATAGACCTCGTCTACCGTCTCGGAGACCGGTGGCATGTGGTAGACTACAAGACGGATCCACTGAGCCCGGAGGATCTCGCGGAGAAGCATCGCGGACAGTTGGGCACATACATCGCGGCCCTTGAGAGGCTGCTTGGGGCGGAGTCCGTTCAGGCCGCGATCTGGTCGACGCACAACCAGGTACTGGTTCCGGTTGAGCCTAATGCTAGCTTAACCGAGTCGTAAAAACCCGGCCGAAGCGGTTGGTTGCCTGAACGGTTACCGATCCCGTCGCCGAGGACACGTCCGCATACAGCAGGTGGTTGGTGAGGGCCGGCTGGACCCATTTTCGATGGGACGGTTTGTCCGGACCACCGAAGCGAGAGACTGCCAGGGGGTCCAGGCCGTTCCGGCGCTCGAGTGCGCCGCGCTTGACCCCGTCTTCCAGCCAGACGACCTCCCAGGCCGGATCCCAGTCCCATACGTTGACTACCATTTCGTCCGGCGTGGTTGGATCTGCTCCGGGACCGTAGGCGCGCATTTGCATAGTCTTCGGGAGTCCGGTGCCCTTGTATCGCCAGCTAACCCTCCCGCCGGATACTTCGTAGACCGCGTACCCATTCGGGGTGCCGTCGTGACAGATCTCGTCGGCCCACCAGGCGCCACAAGTTGTTCCGAGTACATGCTCATGCACGCCGCCCTCGAATACATGCTCGTTTTCGTGAGTGTGACCCGAAATGAGGTGCGCTTCAAATGGCTCCAGCAGTCGGTACAGGTGCTCCCGGTTGGTCAGAGAGGTAGTGACTGACGGACGCCCTCCCTCCCGCGCTACCCCGCTTTTGGAAAGCGCCGGAATGTGCAGGAAGACCACCACCGTGCTCCCGGATTCCACAGAGGACAGATCGTTGACGAGCCAGGTGAACTGCTCGGCCCCGATGTGGCCGATATAGCCAGACCCGTGCCAGAGCACGTCGTCGAGCACTACATAGTGCACTTCGCCTCGATCAAATGAGTAATACGTCGGGCCGAAGAATCGCTCGAAGGTTCGGGCGGAATCTGGATCAGTCCCAGCGTCGAACTCCAGATCATGGTTGCCGACTACCTGGAAAAAGGGGAGTCCGACTCGTTGGACGGCTCTCTCATATTCCGGGTAGAGGGAGAGGTCGTCGAACATGATGTCGCCGCAGGCCAGGCCAAACGCGGATACATCACCCAACTCAGACCGCGTCCGGAGCATATCCGGCACGGACTCGGCGTGCATGCGAGCCATCTCGAATGGCGTCTGGGTTTGGGTGTCGCCCACGGCCAGAAACGCGTGGGCAGAGTCATCTCCGGTCTCGGTGAACGCGAATTCGGCGGTCATCTCACCCGAGGCGTCCGCCAACAAAGGCCGATAGAACCGCGCCGTACCCGACTCAGAAACCGGGATGCCATGCGCTGAAGGGGTCGAGACAAAAACGAACTTCTGCCGGTCCGAGGAAACCAGCTCATAGGTGCCATCGGCCGCCGTCCTTACGACATCGAAGCCGTCCGAAACCCGGACTCCGGCGAGTCCTCGCCCAGAGGACGAAACGCGGCCCCGAATCCTGACCGGCTTGCCGATTCTTGAGCGGTGGATCGCCGGCCGATACGGATCGGCGAGCACCGACACCGGTGTCAGGCTTAGTCCCGCACCTGCAACAAGCGCGTGGCGAAGGAAGTCTCGTCGAGAGCGCATGGGAAGTGCCTGAGTTTTTTTGTGTCTCTGGGTCGTGCCTCCGGGACGGTTTGAGCCGTCAGCCCGGACACTTTACGGGGCGTGAGGTCATGGCACAACTCCCGCTTGTGTTTAAGACGATCGAATCTAAATTGGCATTCTGCTTTGCATTAAGCCAAAATCCGAGCAACACATTGTCCAGACCCGTACGAGCAGGCCTGATTCAGGCGACCCTGTCGGAAGATGCTTCTTCGCCCGTCAATAAAATCAAGCAATCCATGCTTGACAAGCATGTTACGCTGATTGAGGAGGCCGCGTCCAAGGGTGTCCAGGTACTTTGTCTGCAGGAACTCTTTTATGGCCCCTACTTCTGTGCCGAGCAGGAGATCAAGTGGTACGACATGACCGAGCGTATCCCCGACGGGGAGACGACTCGCCTGATGCAGGAGCTGGCTCGCAAACACTCGATGGTGATTGTGGTCCCCATGTACGAGGAGGATCTGACCGGCGTCTACTATAACACGGCGGCCGTCATCGACGCCGATGGCAAATTTCTTGGCAAGTTCCGGAAGATCCACATCCCGCATTGCCACCCCGGATTCTGGGAGAAGTTCTATTTCCGCCCCGGCAACCTCGGCTACCCGGTTTTCGACACGGCCGTCGGCAAAGTCGGCGTCTACATCTGTTATGACGGGCACTTCCCAGAGGGCTG
>CAYXSE010000028.1:5054-22619 GCA_964466675.1 uncultured Rhodothermales bacterium
CGGCTTGAACGGAGCGGAGATCGTGTTTAACCCGTCGGCGACCGTGGCGGGGCTCTCTGAATACCTGTGGAAGTTGGAACAACCCGCCGCAGCATGCGCCAACATCTACTATGTGGGCGCTATTAACAGGCCAGGGCTGGAGAAGCCATGGGAGATCGGAGAATTCTACGGGACCTCCTATTTCGCGGACCCGCGAGGACAGATTATGGTGGAAGCCCCGAGAAGCGGCGATGCCGTTGTGGTGGCTGACCTGGACCTGGATCTGATCCGGGAGGTCCGGAACGTGTGGCAATTCTACCGCGACCGGAGGCCGGAGACCTACGAAGCATCGGCGAGGCGATGAACGGCTCAGGCCACATCGCCAACCGGGCAGATATCAGAGCGGTGGCGCCGGAGCATCCCTCGCCGGCCCTCTATAACGCCGACCTCGCTCCGGTGCTGGCTCAAGATCGTTCCTGGGGGAAATGGAATATCGCGGCGCTGTGGGTCGGCATGGCCGTTTGTATTCCAACCTACACGCTGGCCGCAGGGCTGATCACCCAAGGGATGTCCTGGACCCAGGCGCTCTTCACGATTCTCTTGGGCAACCTCATCGTTCTGGTCCCCATGGTGCTGAACGCCCATGCCGGCACCAAGTACGGCATTCCGTTTCCGGTTCTATTGCGAGCTTCTTTCGGGACGATGGGTGCCAACATTCCGGCGCTAATGAGAGCGTTGGTGGCCTGCGGATGGTTCGGCATTCAGACCTGGATCGGGGGAGAAGCCATATACACGTTGAACTCGATCATCTTCGGGTTCGAGCCCGCCACGGCGGCGGATCTCATCCCATGGGTCGGGTTGTCCTGGGGCCAATTCGGCAGTTTCATGCTGTTTTGGGTGATCAACATCGCGATAATCATCGCGGGAATCGACACCATCAAGTGGTTGGAGACGATGGCCGCGCCCTTCTTGATAGCGATAGGTCTCGGGCTCCTGTGGTGGGGGATCAGCGCCGGCGGCGGCCTCGGCAACGTGCTTTCAGACGCAACCGTACAGCAGGTTCGCGGCTCCGCGAGCGACTCATTCAGTTTTTGGGCCGCGTTCTGGCCGAACCTGACCGCCATGGTCGGATTTTGGGCTACTCTTTCGCTCAATATCCCTGATTTTACCCGGTACGCCTTCTCACAGAAGGACCAGATGCTTGGTCAGTTGATCGGATTACCCCTCACCATGACCCTCTTCTCCTTCATCGGAATAGCAGTGACCAGCGCGACGGTGATTGTGTTCGGAGAGGCCATCTGGGATCCGGTCCAGCTGCTGGGCCGATTCGAAAACCCGATCCTGATCGGCTTTGCGCTCTTCGCGCTGACCCTGGCCACACTCTCCACCAACATTGCCGCGAACGTGGTCTCGCCGGCCAACGACTTCGCCAATCTGTGGCCAAGCAAGATCACCTTCCGTCGCGGGGGACTGATCACGGGAGTCATCGGCATCCTCATGTTTCCTTGGAAGCTGTACACGGATCTCGGCAACTACATTTTCACCTGGCTTATTGGATACGGAGCCCTTCTCGGGTCGATCGGCGGGGTCATGATCGCTGACTACTACCTGGTGCGGGGCGGAAGGCTATCCATCGATGCGCTCTATAGTCGTGAGGGAGAGTATGCCTACGGGGGTAGTGGCTTCAACTGGAGGGCGCTCGTTGCGGTCGCGCTTGGCATAATTCCCAATGTGCCCGGGTTCCTGACGCAGGCTTCCGGTGGAAGCATCGAGGTGGCCGCCATATTTGCGTCGATTTACACCTATGCCTGGTTTGTGAGTTTTCTCTTGTCCGGGCTGAGTTATTTTGTCCTGAATAAGATATTTCCCGTCGATTCTGAATGAGTGTATCTCTCGAGCCGGCTATGCCGCCCTGCCAATACAAGCCAGCCCCGTACCAAGGGCTGACACGTGACGAGACGCTGGCGCTTCGCCAGAAGCATGTGCATCCGTCGCTCTTCACCATGTATCGTGAGCCCATCATGCTCGTGGACGGGTACATGCAGTGGCTCTTTGACGAAAATGGCAAGCGCTACCTGGACATGCTGGCGGGGATCGTCACGGTGAGTTGTGGGCATCGCCATCCCAAAGTGATGGAAGCCATCCGGGCACAGCTGGATCACCTGCAGCATGCCACGACCATCTATCTCCATCCGAATCTCCCTCGGCTGGCCGAGAAAGTAGCCTCCAAGCTCCCCGATGGCCTGGATGTAACCTATTTCGTTGGCTCCGGCTCTGAGGCTAACGAGTTAGCCGTCAATATGGCCCGGCTGTTCACGGGAAACACCGATGTTATTGCCGTCCGAAACGGGTACCACGGCATGTCGTCGACCTCGATGGGCCTGACGTCCATGCATTCCTGGAAGCCTGACATTCCGCAGGGGCATCGCATTCACCACACGATGTGCCCCGATACGTACCGGAACCCGTTCGAGGGAACACCGGAGGAGGTCGCCTCCAAGAGCGTCGAGGAACTGCGCCAGCTACTGAGATACTCTACACCGGGTCAGGTAGCTGCCTTTATCGCGGAGCCCATCCAGGGCGTGGGTGGCGCGACCCTTGGCGCCGCCACCTACCTGGGAGAGGCCTATGAGGTGATCCGCGAGCATGGCGGGGTGTGTATCTCAGACGAGGTCCAGACGGGATTTGGCCGGACCGGCGAGAACTACTGGGGCTTCCAGAACTCGAATGTGGTTCCCGATATCGTGACCATGGCCAAAGGCATCGGCAATGGGATACCGCTCGCCGCCGTCACCACTCGCCGGGAGATTGCCGAGGCGCTCACGGGGCGATTGCACTTCAATACCTATGGAGGCAACCCCGTCAGTATGGCCGCAGGAATAGCGGTGATGGAGGTGATCGAAGAGGACGGGCTTCAGCAGAATTCCCAGGTAGTTGGTAACAGGTTGAAAGCGGGGCTGGAGTCTCTCATGGATCGGCATGAGCTGATTGGAGATGTGCGTGGAATGGGACTGATGCTGGGCCTCGAGTTTGTAACAGACCGGGAAGCTCGGACTCCTGCGAGTGCCGAGACCAACGAGATTCTCGAGGAATGCCGGGAGCATGGGATCCTCATGGGTAAGGGCGGACTCTACGGCAACGTGCTGCGCATCAAGCCCCCCATGTGCATTACCGAGGAGGATGCGGACTTCACGATTGACGTTCTAGATGCGGCCCTGGAGGTCGTCGGGAGGAGCTAGATGAAATTCGACACCATCATCCGTGGAGGTCGCCTTGTTACCCCGGGAGGTATCGTGCAGGCTGACTTGGCCATCGCCGGAGAAAAAATTGCGGCCATTGGGTCGGGCTTCGATGGCGACAAGGTTATCGATGCTTCCGGGCACTACGTACTTCCGGGCGTCTTGGATGTGCACGTGCACCTGGAGTTACCCTTTTGTGGCACCACATCGAGTGACGACTACTACACCGGCACGAGAGCGGCCGCACGGGGGGGCGTCACAACGCTGATAGATTTTGCGATCCCGTACGAAGGAGACTCATTAGGCGATGCGGCCGACAATTGGCTCGAAAAGGCCAAGGACAAGGCCCTGATCGACTACACCTTCCACGTCTGCATCACCCGATGGGATGAGCACAAGGATCAGATCGAAGGCATGGTGGAGCGCGGCTTTACCACGTTCAAGGAGTTCATGATCTACGAGTCCGAGGGGTGGCAGTCGGACGACGGTGCGATGTTCGGCACACTAGAGAAGATGCGCGAACTCGGGACCATGCTTCTCGTGCACGCTGAGTCCTCCCGGGTACTGGACGAACTCATTCGTCGGCACCACACACCGGAGCTGATGGCGGAGTATGGGGCGCAGCTGCATGCAATGAGCCGGCCGAATTTTATTGAGGCGGAAGCCATCCAGAGGGCCATAACGTGGTCGGAAATTACGGGTGGTCAGTTGTACATCGTACACATGTCAACGGCCGAGGGGGTTGAGCTTATCTGGGATGCTCAGTCTCGCGGTGTCCCGGTCCTGGCCGAGACCTGCGTCCAGTATCTGGTGCTGGATGATTCCGTCTTTGAGCGAGAAGACGGTCATCTGTTTGCCTGCTGCCCGCAGCTCAAGAAGCCTGCCGACGTGAGGCGCCTCTGGCAGGCGGTGCGAGGCGGTGAGGTCTCGGTCATCTCCACGGACACATGCACCTTTACCCGCGAACAGAAGGCCATGTGGGCGGGCGATTTCACGAAGATCCCGATGGGCATGCCGGGGCTCGAAACCTTGCTCCCTCTGGCCTACACGAACGGTGTGTTGGGCGGTGAGTTTGACATCGAAACGATGGTTAAGAAGCTGTCGACGAACCCCGCTCAGATCATGGGCCTTGCCCCCCGAAAGGGTGTCCTTCAGGTCGGTTCCGATGCCGATATCGCCATCATCCATCCCGAGTCGACCATAAAGGTTGATCCGGACACCATGGAGACGAACGCTGACTGGTCACCCTACGAAGGTCGGGAGTTGGCGGGCTTTTCCAGGACGACGCTCTCTCGAGGCGAGGTGATCGTGGAAGACTACGAGATCGTCGGCCAGGCGGGCCGAGGAAAGTGGCTCCCCCGCACCCACGCCGGGCTGGAGCATCAGCAAGAATATAAAATCGAAGCATGAGCACCCTGACCCTAGAATCAGTTCTTCCAAATCTCGTCGGTGGGAGGCACGTTGTGAGTACCACGACGCGCCATCTTCCGGTGACGGCGCCCTCGACGGGAGAGATCATTACAGAAGTACCTCTCTCCAGAGCCTCTGAGCTGGATGCGGCCGTTCAAGCCGCGGCAAAGGCGCAGGTCGACTGGGCAGCCGAGCCGCTGAAGGACCGCGTTCAGGTGTTTTACCGGATGAAGGCCCTCATTGAGAGGGATCTGGATCGCCTTGCGGAGGTGGTCACACTGGAGAATGGCAAGACGCTGGCAGAGTCTCGCGGGAGCGTGCTCCGCGGGCTGGAGTGCCTCGAATTCGCAGCCAGTCTCCCCCAGATCGCCACCGGCACCGTAATGGAGGTGAGTCGTGGAGTCGAGTGTCGCACAACACGGACGCCGCTGGGAGTCGTCGCGGGTATTACGCCGTTCAATTTTCCGTTCATGGTACCGTTGTGGATGATTCCCATAGCGATCGGGATGGGGAATGCGTTCGTGCTCAAGCCGTCCGAGCAGACCCCGTTATCCGCCATGGAACTCGGGAGGCTTTTGGAAGAGGCAGGTTTGCCCGCCGGCATCTTCTCTGTGGTTCACGGAGACCGGGAAATTGTCGAGGCCATTTGTGATCATCCCGGCATCTCGGCAATCGGCTTTGTCGGGTCCACCCGGGTTGCCGAAGCGGTCTTCACTCGAGGATCGGCCACCGGGAAGCGCGTCCGCGCCATGGGAGGTGCCAAAAACCATCTGATCGTGGTCCCGGATGCGGATCCCGACATGACGGCTGCGAACGTAACTGCGTCGGTCACCGGTTGCGCCGGCCAGCGGTGTATGGCGGCCTCGGTTCTGGTGGCGGTCGGCGATTGCGATTCGATCATCGACAGGATCAAGGAACATATGCAACGCCTGGTAGGAGGGACGGACATCGGGGCGATCATCTCAGAGGCCGCCTACGACAGGATCACGGGCTACCTGGAGCGTGTTGAGGAGGGTGGCGCAGAACTGATTCTGGACGGTCGGGAGGCCGTGAGCGCCGATGCGCCAAGTGGCGGACGATACCTCGGCGCGTCCATCATCGACCATGCCTCGCCTGACCACGAGGCCTCCTGCGAGGAGATATTCGGCCCGACCCTGACCATTATCCGCTGTGCCACCATCGACGAGGCGCTGGCCATCGAAAACGCGAATCCGTATGGCAATGCCGCGGCCATCTACACATCCTCCGGTGGCACCGCCCAGTATTTCGCGGACAACGCGAGTGCCGGAATGATCGGCGTTAATATCGGCGTGCCTGTTCCCAGAGAGCCGTTCGCATTTGGTGGATGGAACGACTCCAGTTTCGGAGGCGGGGATATCACGGGGCCGACCGCGATAGACTTCTGGTCACGGGCCAAGAAGGTGACCACCAAATGGGTGGCGTCGGGAGCAGCCAACTGGATGTCTTAGCAGTGGTACCCAAAACGCGTCTTTCGCCCGAACAGCTGGCGGAGAATTTTGCCGACCTCCATCCGGCGTTCTCGCGTGACGAGGCCGTACATGAGGCTGCGAGATGCCTCTTTTGCTACGATGCCCCGTGCACGCGGTCCTGTCCGACGGGAATCGATGTACCACGATTTATCCGAGACATTCTACACGACAATCCCCTGGGAGCGGCGGAAACCATTCTGGATGAGAACATCTTTGGTGGAAGCTGCGCCCGGGCTTGTCCCACAGAGGTGCTCTGCGAAGGAGCGTGCGTGGATCGGACCCTGCTGCATGATCCCGTCCAGATTGGACGACTACAGAGATTTGCGACGGATGCCGCTTTCGGAGTTCAGTTTTTCGAGGCCGGACCAGAAACAGGAAAGCGGGTAGCGATCGTCGGAGGAGGCCCGGCGGGGCTGAGTTGTGCCTTCGAGTTGAGGCGGCGTGGACATGCGGCAACCGTCTTCGAGGCACGCGACGTCCCCGGAGGGCTGAACACACTCGGCTTGGCACCCTACAAGATCACGACCGAGTTCGCCCTCTCGGAGATCGAGCCGATCCGGGATATCGGAGTCGACATCAGGCTCAATCACTCTGTGGATGCGGCCGGGCTCCAGCTCCTGAAGGAGGAATACGATGCCGTGTTCATTGCGGTCGGCCTCGGACCCACCGCGAGCCTCGGCATCGCCGGAGAAGACCTCCCGGGAGTCGAGGAGGCCCTCCAGTTCATCTTCCAGGCACACACGGGCCCTATGGAGGAGTGCCGTGTAGGACGGCATGTGGTCGTGATTGGTGCGGGAAACACCGCCATCGATGTTGCCACCCAGGCGGTCCGCCTCGGAGCCGAGTCCGTCACGATTGCGTATCGGCGGGGGCCGGAGCAGATGTCGGCTTTTGCGTACGAGTACGAGTTGGCCAAGCAGGACGGGGTTTTCTTCGAGTGGTTCGTGCAGCCTACGGCGTTTCGGGGATCGGACATGGTAGAGGCTCTGGAGGTTCAGCCGGTGGCCCCTACCGAGGGCGGCCTCCTCCGGCCGGCGGGACCATTGAGAGAAATTCCGTGTGACATGGCCATCCTGGCTTTGGGACAGACCCCCATTCTTGAGGCGCTCGGAACACCGTTGGAGGGCATGTTTGTTGGCGGAGACTGTGTCAGCGGCGGTGCAGAGATCGTCGACGCGGTTCAGGACGGCAAGGTCGCAGCCCGTGATATCCATGCCTTCCTGAGCCCATGAAGAAGCCCGATATCTCGGCCGAAGTCGCCGGAATCCAAAGCCCCAACCCGTTTTGGCTGGCGTCTGCGCCACCCACGAACTCGGCCTACCAGGTTCGGAGGGCTTTCGATGCAGGCTGGGGTGGTGTCGTCTGGAAGACCATTGGCCACGAGGCCGCGGTGAATGTGAGTTCTCGCTACGCGGCCGTCGACTACGAAGGGCGCAAGTTGATGGGCTTCAACAACATTGAGTTGATTTCGGACCGGTCACTGGAGGATAACCTGGCAGAGATAAGGGCGATCAAGCGGGAATATCCGAATCATGCTCTGGTGGTCAGTCTCATGGTCGAGTCCAACAGGGAGGCCTGGCACGACATCGTGAAAAGGACCGAAGACACGGGCTGTGATGGCCTGGAACTCAACTTCGGGTGCCCTCATGGCATGAGTGAACGTGGCATGGGTGCTGCGGTCGGTCAGGTGCCGGAATACACGCAAATGGTCACCGAATGGGTCAAGGAAGTTTCCAGGACCCCGGTCCTGGTCAAGCTGACTCCCAATGTCACCGATGTTCGAGTCCCGGGCAGGGCCGCGGCCGCGGCTCGGGCCGATGGCATCTCGCTCATCAACACGATCAACTCCATAATTAGCGTTGATCTCGACACACTGGCTCCGCGGCCGCATGTGGCAGGACGGGGATCACACGGAGGGTATTGTGGGCCTGCTGTGAAGCCCATCGCACTCCACATGGTCCAACAGATTGCCTCGGACCCCGGGATCGGTTTGCCCGTCTCGGGGATAGGAGGGGTGCAGTGCTGGCAGGACGCCGTAGAATTCTTGTTACTGGGAGCCGGAAATGTGCAGGTCTGCACCGCGGCGATGCACTATGGATTCAGGATCGTCGAGCAGCTGGAATCGGGGCTCGTGAGCTGGATGCGAGAGAAGGGCTTCCAGAAGCTGGATGATTTCGTTGGACTCAGCGTCCCGAAGGTGGGGTCCTGGGCCGAGCTGGATCTGGGATACAAGGTGGTTGCCGAGATTGACGAGGCAACGTGTATCCACTGTGGCCTGTGCTACATCGCCTGCGAGGACGGTGCACATCAATCCATTAGCAGGATCGAAAGTCCTGTTGACGCCTTCTTGTCTGACGAGGCTGGAAACGCGGCCGTATCCGTATCCGGCAAGAAGACCGTCGTTGCCGGAGCGGGTCACGGATATGTCAATCGATACGAGATCAAAGACGAGACCTGTGTCGGCTGCAATCTTTGCTCCCTGGTTTGCCCGGTCCATGGGTGCATTTCCATGGTGGAAAAGAAGTCCGGAATTCCGTCTATGACGTGGCCTGAATACCAGGAAAAGCTCGGTCGGGGCGAAGTCGACATCATTCTTCCGCCCGGCCACGTATAGGGTAGCTGTCGGGCTAGTCCAAGGTGCGTTTGAAGGCCCACGAACTGGCCGTCATTGAGCGCATTCTGGGGGCCAATTCGCAGATGGCCGAGGCCGTCTGGAAGGACCTCCATAAACGGGTGGCCAGGACCGGTCGTCCGGGGCTGTCGGCGAAGCAAGTACTCCGGGCGGCCATCATCAAACAGACCTACGGCTACAGCTACGAGGCCTGGCCTTTCACTTGGCCGACTCGGCGAGCAACCGATTCTTTTGCGGCTATTGTTGTCCTGCGGAGGTCCCGAAGAAGTCGGCACTGGCCCGAAACATCAAGCAGATCAAGGCGGAGAGCTAGCAAGAGATCAACCGCATCTTGCTGGCCATGCGAAGGACCGAGACATTGAGGATGGGACGTCCGCTGACGTAGAAAGCCGCAGCAGCAACCTTCTGCCAGCAAGGCAACCACCGAGCTCAGGGAGCTAGTGGTTTCCCCTACATCATTCTCGGTGTTTAGATTGCGAGATCAGCCAGCCCACCCCTTCGTCTCTTTCCACTCCTAGGCCCGAAATACAGGGTGAAACAACCCAAATGGAACACCCTAGTTGAGAGGTAGGAAAATGAAACTGCTTAGGACAAGTCTGATATTGATGTTAGGACTGGCCATGGGCTCGTATGCCTCAGCTCAATCGCTCCTTGCCGGCGTCGGTACGGCGACCCTCGACGGAGTGTTGGACGCAGGCGAGTGGACGAACACGCCGCTGGTAACTGCCATGGACGTAACATTTCAGGCGATGGCCGATGGCCAGTATTTCTACATGATGGCCCAGTGGGCAGATCCAACCGAGAGCATCGCGAAGAATACCTGGACATTCGATGGCTCCACCTGGACGAAGAGTGGTAATGAAGACCGCCTGGGGATTGTTTGGGACATGGGCCAGAATGGCTCCGATGGAGCGGCTTGCGGGACGATGTGCCACGGAGATGGTCTCATGAGGACGAACAACGGAATCGTGGACGTTTGGCACTGGAAGGCTGCACGCGGCTCGATAATCGGATTCGCCGACGACAAGTATTGGGACGTCGATGACAGACATGGCGATGCAGGAACCAGTGCCGCCTCGAACAACAGTTTGGACGGTGCGGGTCTGCCGTCGTTCATGGCCTCGGGTGATCCGGGTGTAAACGCTGCCTTCTTGGGAGACAATGCCGCGACTATGGCCCTATTTGCCGTGTCCTCGCACGTGTCAGCAGAGGCTGTGGCCTTCGATGCCAGTCTAACATTCTCGAATGGAGACACCGTTCCTGGCTACGTCCTGCGGACGCCTGCTGGCGACCGGGCCTCGGTAGAGGTGGCCGCCAAGTGGGACAATGGCATCTGGACCCTTGAGCTCAAGCGAGCCTATGGCGGGACTGAGCACGACTTCGAGGTCGTGAAGGGAGCCTCGGTGGGGTTCACATATGAAATTTTCGACAACACCGGATCTGCACACCCCAATGATGGGATGGACCTCACTGTCTATACGCTGGATCTCATGGGCATTCCTGTTGCAACGGCAGTAGAACCCATCTTCGCTGACTTGCCGAGTCTGTTCGTTCTGGAGCAGAACTATCCAAATCCATTCAATCCTTCAACCCAGGTCACATTCCTGCTGTTCTCGTCAAGTGAGGTCGAGGTGAGCGTATTCGATATGCTGGGTCGTCCCGTCAAGTCATTGTTCAAGGGGCATTTGCCCATGGGCGTCCATCAGGTCGAATTTGACGCGTCCGGACTTCCGTCTGGAGTATACCTGTATACCGTCAGGGCTGGCGGGGATGTGCAGACCAGGACCATGACACTGGTCAAGTAATTCTTCAAAGCAACGGCGCGTCGCCTCGTACGGATGACAGGTCAGGCCCCGGCTCTCCTTGGAGGGTCGGGGCCTCGTTGCGCAGAGGGGATTCGAATCATCCCGCTGCTCGGGCGCACTGCCGACCTCCTCGGTGAGTCACCCGAGATCAGAGGCAAATACCCGGGAGCTCTACACTGGCCAAGAGTCCGGCCTCGGCAATGCCACGTTCGATAGTGATAGGGCGAACGGGCTGCTTCCCGATGATCACGCCACGCGATGGATCCTTCGGGTCGGCATACTTCCATCCACCATCGCTCCCGCCAGAACCACAAAAAAGCCGCGACTCAGCTACTTCGGAGCGGTTTAGTTCAACTTGCTGTCCGCGAGAGCGAGGGAACCCCAGATAGACTGTCCACAGCGTCTGCCAGCCTGCACAGTTCCTGGTAGTACGCCTCAGCCGACAAGCCCAGAACGGCAGATCCGAACGCCTCAGCGTCCGCGCTCGATGCGAAGTCGCCGTAGTTAACGGCCACTAACTGGTAGAGGGCGACGAGCGGCACCAGCCCGAGCCTCGAACCAAAATAGGGGTGTATTGCCAGCACATATCCGTCTTCAGGATGCTCGCCTTTGGGCATCGGATAAGCGCATTCACCTGATTCAAGGGGAGCGCTATCGAAAACAAGTGCGCACGGGTATCTCGTAAACTCCCGATCCGTCAGAATTTGGTTCAGCTCTTTCCAGCCGATGTCAGGTCCATACCGCGCTCGTATCTCCTGCCCTTTCCTTCTGGCGTGGTCGGTCAGCGACTCGCGGGCGTCGTCCTCTGTGAGTTGTCGTGCCATATCAATGGGTCAGCCTGCAGCGACGGGCGACTTCGCAACGGGGAGTTCGGGGTACACATTATTGGCAAGTCGTCCCTGAACGACGGCCAGCGCCACGCGCACTAACATGGAATAGATCAGCACGCCGAACGCCCAGATGCCTGAGGAAACCATGATTTCGTTTGCGGAAGCGACGTAAACCACCATTTCGCCCAGCGGCGTGGGGAGAAACCCCGGCACAATCAGTCCCAGGCCTTTCTCAATCCATAGGCCTCCAACCGAGAGTACACAGGCTAGCGCCAGCCACTCCAGTCTTCGTGAGATGGGCAGAACGAAAATCACCAACGCGGTGAAGTTCATGACGATAGCGGTCCAAATATGGGGAACGAGGTCGCTTTGGCCTTCCAGGCCGAAGTACAGATACCTGGCTGAATTCGAGTGTAGGCTTGACGCGTAGAACTCAGCGAACATCTCGTTGAGTAGCAGGAAGAGATTCACGATGATCGCCACCTGGATGATGCGGCGAAGCATCAGCAGCGCCTCGTCACCAAACACAAGGTCGGCCACGCGCCTGATTATCAGCAGCGTAATCACGATCAATGCTGGGCCCGCCGTGAAAGCGGAGGCGATGAATCGTGGGCCAAGGATCGCGGTGTTCCAGAATGGTCGGCCGGCAAGTCCCATGTAGAGAAAGGCAGTCACGGTATGGATGGCCACCGCCCACACGATGCTGATGATCACGAAGGGCATGTATCGCCACCAGGCCGGCCGGATGCCCATATACCTTGTGTAGACGATGTATGCACCCAGATAGACGTTCAGCGCGAGGTACCCCAGCAGCACCAGGACATCCCAGGCCAGAATGGAACTCGGGAAGTTGACTCGCCCCACGACGGGCAACATATGCCAGAAGCGATCCGGGCGACCCAGGTCAACCAGGACAAACGCGATGCACATGACCAGGGCGGAGACCGCCATGGCTTCGCCGAACACCACGAGGTCGCGCAGTGTCTTGTCGCGGTATACATAGACCGGGATCACAACCAAAACTGCGGCGGCCGCGATTCCCACGAGGTAGGTGAAATTTGCGATGTAGAGACCCCACGATACCTGATCGCTGAGACCGGTAAGAATCAGACCCTCAGCCACCTGGCGACTGTAAGCATTAAGTCCGACGAGAACGACGGCAAAGAGAACGGCCAGCCAGGCCTTGTACCGAGTCGTTCCTGTGAATGCAACGACAGTGCACCGTCCCAAAAAGGTGAAGAAGTCTCTCATCAGACGTCGAAGTAATAGAAGAAACGTGGCCGGGTCCCTGCTTCTTCCTTCAGAACGAACACACGTTTATCCCGAAGGATGTGCGAGACCTCACTATCAGGGTCCAGGATATTCCCGAACTTGCGAGCGCCTGTCGGGCATGCCTCCAGGCATGCGGGATAACGCCCCTCTCTAGTACGCTGAATACACGAGTGGCATTTCTCCACGACCCCGCGAGGCCGCGGACGATTCCCGAGGTAGGACATATCGGTGTTGATCTTCTCGGAAGGCACGCTCGGCGTGGTGAAGTTGAACCTCCGTGCCCAGTACGGGCATGCGGCTTCGCAGTATCGGCAGCCTATGCACCAGTCGTAGTCGATGACGGTTATTCCGTCGGCGTCCTGCCAGGTCGCTTCGACTGGACAGACCTTTACGCAAGGTGGATTCCGGCATTGCTGGCACTGGATCGGCATATAGTAGAAGCCGTCCTGGGGAACTGTTTCCGGATCGTAATCGTGGTCGCCCTGCTCCAGGTCGAAGGTGCCGTTAGGCATCTGTAGCACTCTGATGTACTGGATCTCCGGATCACGCGACTGATTGTTCTCGGCCACGCAGGCGTGCACGCACTTCCGGCATCCGATGCACGTCGACAGGTTGAGCGCCGTCACAAACTCGACCCCGCCCATCGGTCTCAAATCCTTGACGTGAGGCCGAACTCCGTATTGGGCCTCTACGTCGTCTTCGATGCCGGCCAGGACGGCGGCCATCTCATCGGCGTCAAGCTCCTTGTAATGTTTGCGCAGGAACTCGCCCATCGAAGGCGCATCATCCCAGTCCTTCAGCGGAGCCAGCGAGGCTGCGAGTGCAGCGAGGCCGGTAGCTGCGAAGGCTGACTTCCGTAGGAAGGATCGACGGGATAGTCCATTCTGCTTGTCAGTCATGGTCTCCTGATGCTGTGGAATCTTCCGTCATTGGCGCCGGCCTTAGCGGGCGTGGCGCCGGCCAAGGGGGGAGTAACGGAAAAGCGGGCGAATGTGCATTATGGCAGGAGGTACAGTCTGCGAACGTTTTCGGGCCTAGTTCGTCACTCCAATAGCCGGATATTCGGCCGTGAATCCCGACTTCCCAATCGCTGTACGTGGTTCCATGGCACGCTCCGCACAGGAGATTCCCCTGCGTGAGTGTGAGCCGTCCACCATCGGGAGTCCTGAGAAGCTCAAGATTCTGGCTGTCATGACATGTGTAACAGTATTCGTTTCGATGGTTCGCTCCATGGCGCAAATCGAAATCGAACCTGTGCTCCTCCCAGATTAGTCGGTCTTCCTCGTCGAAGGCCAGTTCAGGCTCCTGGCCCATTTCATGGCAGGAGTAGCAGGCAAGCATGGATGTATCCCCATCGGTTCGAACCAGCTCCGCTGCAGAGAGACGTACCGTGACGGGCTCAGCAAAGGTTGAATCGACGATCTCCGCAGGGTCATTGATCGCCGGGGTGGTCTCCCAAGCGTTAAGAAGGAAACTGCCGGCCAGTGCGAGGAAGGCAACCGCAAAAACGACAGGGTAGGTCGACGAATTGAACCATTTGTTCATGAGCGCTAGGTGCCTTTTAGTCTTCAGCAAACGTCCGAATGTGAGCTACCAGAGCGAGGATCTGTTCTTCTGTCAGCTTATCCGCGAAGGGCTTCTTGTTTTTCAATTCCTCTCCATTCTTCGTTGCACTCTTGATGACCTCGACGGCCTCTTCGTCACTGAACGCGGCTTGGTATTCCGGGTCGGTGAAGTCCTTAGATCCAGCGCGGCGACCGGCCCGCGTCTTGCCTCTCCCATCCTTGCCGTGACAGGAGGCACATTCTCGTTTGAACAGATTCGTGATGGCTGTGTCCGGAATCGCGATCAGGGACTCCGATTCGGTCACGGGTACGCTCACGGGGGCTGTTATCGACATCGAAATCAGAAGAAGTGCCACAACAGGAAGGCCAACTCCCATCAGCAGCCGTATAGAATGTCGATTGAGGTCTGTCTTGGTGGGCATAAGAGTTCTCGTTAGTCATCAAAAGCGGTACTTGAGGCTTAAGGAAAGCAGATTCAGGTCGTAGTCCTCTGTACCGCCGAAAGTGTCATCCTTGTTTACAAAATGGTAGAACCTCAAGGAAGCTGTTAGCGCGTCTCCCAGAAGGAGCGTTCCACCAGCTGACAGTCCACGCTCTTCGGCCCCGCTGCCGTAGGGGAGGCTGGATTCAGAATTGTCCACGAAGTTATCGGCGCGGTAATAGAAATACTGTCCTTCCAGGTCTAGCCATTGCAGCAGCGCGACACCGGCAAAGATGTTCGCACTGATGTAGTCGTTCTTGGTTTTCAGCACCAAGTCATCGACGTCGCTCTCCACTTGGTTGATTGGTGTGGCGATACTGTTCATCGAATAGACGACGGTTGCCCGGAGGAAGGCGAGGGGCACGGGCGACCAGATCAGAGAGTTAGTGAACACGCTGCTTTCTATAGTGGCGCTCTCATAGGTCTGCAAATCGCCCCCCGTGCCTTCGATTGTTGTTCGACGGAGATCGTATCGACTGGTCAAGGTTAAACGACCAGGAGCTCGCCATCTGACCTGAATGTTGGCGTCTTCCGTCTTGTAGTCCTGCCCCCGGAGAAATCCGGGATACGAGAGTGGTCCATCAGCATTGAGAATGTGGTCGTACTCCACCGTTCGGCTGCGTGTGTAAGCTTGGACACCGATTCTCAGCTGCCTGAACGGGTAGAATGTCGCTCCGGCGAGGTATTTATGTGCAGTTCTGGTATTGTTCGTCTCGCGCGAAAAGCTAACGACCTCGGTTCTCGAGACAATCTCCTGCTCAAACAGGTTGGCATCGCGCTCCAGCCAATCTCCGCGTACATGGACGACAAAATTTGGAATGCCGGCGTATCGGAGCTCCAGGCTCCCGGACAGGTCGGTTGCGTCTCGGCTGCTGGAGTTGAGAAGTGGGGTGAACTCCATGGTCCGGTCCCCGTCCTCTATGTCCAGGTTCGTGTTTACGACCTCCAGAAGCCCAGTCGTCTCTTGCCTGTCGATACGGAACGTTGGCACGACACTAAGTCCGGAACCAGTCCAGAAGCGTAAGTTTATGCTTCCGCTATGTAGAGTTCTGGTGGTCAAGCCCAAGGCGTCAATGAAGCCGCGGTCTCTTCGTTGGGAGCCTGGGTAATCCTCAGCGAAGCTCAGTCCGAAGAAGAGCCCATAGATCCGATCCCCAGCGATGTCGTTATCCAGCGTCTGATAGCGATAGTTGGTAGTTACCAGCAGGTTTTGTCTGATGCGCGTGACGGCTCCGGCCCGGAGGTCAAGAGTTTCGCTGTCGGAAATCGCCGTGTCAGTGAGAAATCTCTCGGCCGATTCTCCTGGACGTCTCCAAATATTGAGACTGTTCTCGCTGTCGCCTGTCTGGTAGATCATGCCCACGGAGAGATCGGTTGGCCCGATCTTCTGTCTGACATCCGCCTGAATTGTGGTTCGTTCTTCATCAGTCTTCCAGAAAGACGGGCTGATGTTTCTGTCCCCAAAAGAGCCCAGCGTCCGAGTATCACCCCAGGCCAAGGATGGCTTGGCTCCATGGCGCGTGCTGCGCGAGTACTTGAAGTTTATATGGGGAAACGGGGCTAGTTTCAGACCTCCCTCGATCCAAGCTTCCCCCCGGTCCACAGCCAACTCCTCTTTGAGGGGTTCGAACTGGGTCTCAAGGGGATGGAAATAGCCTGCACTACCGTCATATCTGACCCGGAAGTTGTTAACGCCTATTCGTACGAAGCCAACATCTGAGACTTCGTAGTCGAGTTTCAATCGATACTCATTGTTGGAAGGGATGGCTCGCCCATCCAACGTCACAAATCCGGTCGCTCCCACAAAGCGCTCCAGATGGAGTCCCTGGATACCGCCAAAAGCTATGCCCGGGGCGCCGTGCCGCTGCATGTATTGTGCTACGTTGCCATCGAGGGAGGGCTGGTATAGCGAAAGTGAGACATAGTTACTGAATTCTCCTGGCGTCCGGCTTGTACGCCCCGATGCGAAGTTCATCGGGCCCTGCCCCTGCGCGGGCAGGGGCACCGCAAGGGTCGCAAGGCCTAGGGCCAGCAAGCAAAGATGATTGGCTCGGCAGTCCGAATTGTTCTTCATGGGCTCCTTGATCAGTAGCGCAGGCGCTCACTTACGTTCGAACCGTGGATGGCTTCGTGACAGCCCGAGGACCAGCATGTGCCCCTTGGTAGGAAAAACGAGTGATTCCTGTCGCCCACCAGAACCCCGTCGCCGGTCTGTTCTTGACCGTGGCATTGCAAGCAGAGGTTCGCATTGCGGGCCTTCAACATTTTTGGGTTCACCGAGCCGTGGGGAGAATGGCAGGTCACGCATCCCTCACGGAGGGCTTCGTGCTCAAATATGAACGGTCCTCTCTGGGCATCGTGGCAATTGAGGCAGGTGTCATTGGCCGTCAAGGACCCAAGCCCGGCATGGGCTACCGCTCTGCCTTCATGTGGATCGTGGCAATTGGCACACGTGATTTGTCCTTCGATTACAGGATGGCGGCTGGGCAGGCTGAACTCACTCTCCTTGTCAATGTGGCAATTGAAGCAAATCTGCGGCGAGTCTCCCGGATTGATAATGGTTTCCACTGCGCCACCAGATTCAACGTGAAGGCTCCCCGCACCATGGCATGATTCACAGCCAACGTTCCCGACGTTACTCCCTTCAGCCTGAATCTCGGCATGGATGGAGGAGGCGAACTTGACGGTCTTTGATTCGTGGCATTCTGCGCACGTGACCGAACCCGTGTAATTTGCGCCTGCGATGCGCGGCGGAACCAGGAGAGTTCGGTTAACAGAGGCGCAGGAGACCACGCTCCAAGTCAAGACAATGAGGCCAAGCCCGATGATATAGATCGCTGCTTGGCGCCCCATTGCTGCTGC
>CAYXSE010000029.1:0-22271 GCA_964466675.1 uncultured Rhodothermales bacterium
ACCATGGTGTCGTAGACCGCGGTGTCACCGTGGGGGTGGTACTTACCCAGGACCTCACCGACCAGACGCGCGCTCTTCTTGTACGTGGCCCCCGCGGTCATGCCCAGATCGCTCATCCCATAAAGCACGCGACGATGCACGGGCTTGAGGCCGTCTCTTACGTCCGGGAGCGCTCGACTGACAATCACCGACATCGAATAGTCGATGTACGAGGACTTCATTTCGTCCTCGATGTTGATCGGGATTACTCGCTGTGTTTCCTGTTCCATTTGGCGGCGCGATGGTGCGCACGATGACCCGAGGGAGTAGCTTGTTTGGCCGGTGGACGTTCCAGATCAGGAGTTCGTCTAAGAGTGCGGCTTTCAGCCCCTAAAATGTACGATTCACGGCCCTAAATCGCTAGTTTAGAGGGCGGAGAAAAATGTACGTTCAAGCGATTGTTATATAACGAGATAGCATGACGATAAATTCATCCTCTCCAGGGCTTCACAGACTCGCCTGTGTGGAACGACCTGGGGGCGGCCTGAAGGGCCGCAGATTTGGGCGCTCCGGAAGCGCTGGCATGTGTCCCGTTCACCGAGCTTGACAGACTGGTTATGGGGGAATCCGAACAACGATCCAGATTCAAGTTCGACCTGCAGGGCCACCGCGGGGCGCGGGGCCTCCTTCCAGAAAACACACTCCCAGCCTTCCGGCGTGCGCTTGATCTTGGAGTGACCACGCTTGAGTTGGATGTGGTGGTTTCCAGCGATGGACAACTCGTAGTCTCTCACGATCCTGTCCTTTCCAAGGAGATATGCTCGAAGCCGGATGGGTCTCCCGTTACAAAGGAGTTGCCGCTGTACGGCCTGACGTATTCCGAGATCGCCCAGTACGATTGCGGCCTCCGTGGGCATCCTCTTTTCCCGGACCAGCAGCCGACCGCCGCGCACAAGCCCCTTCTGACCGACGTCATCCGAATGGAACGGGAATACTCGCGCGAGTTGGGAAGAGCATCGGCGAGGTGGAATATCGAGACCAAGTCCACGCCCGCCGGAGATGGTGTCTACCATCCCGGTCCAGAGGAGTTTGCCCGCATGCTCCATACGACGATTGTGGAGGGTGGCATCGGAGCTAGAACAATGGTCCAATCTTTTGATCCGCGGACCCTGCAGGTAGTGCGGGCGCTCGATCCCTCTCAGGCGGTCTCCATGCTGGTGGAACTTGATCGAGTGGGCCTCCTTGAAAGCAACTTGAAGATCCTGGGCTTCGTGCCACAAGTCTATTCGCCTCACGAAAAGGGCGTTACTTCGCGGATCGTCTCGGCGGCCCATGGTATGGGCATGTTGGTGATTCCGTGGACCATCAATGATCGAGAACGAATGGTAGAACTCTTGACATTGGGAGTAGATGGTATCATCACGGATTTCCCGGATCGGGCGCTTGGAATTCATGCTTAGAGGAACCCTGTTCTTGGTCCTCTTTTCGTTGGCTGGAAGCCAGGTCTCGGCCCAGCGTGCAGGCAGCATTAGCGGCTTTGTGAGAGACGAGGCCACCGGCGAGACCCTCCTGCTGGCGAACCTGATTCTGGAAGGCACCACCATTGGCGCGGCGACGAATACCGCTGGGTTCTACTCCATTTCCGGGTTGGCGGCCGGAGACTACACCGTGATGGCGTCCTACCTGGGGTACCGGACGTTCAGCCGGCTAGTCACGCTCGGTGTGGGAGAGCAGCTTCGCCTGGATGTGGACATGATTCGGACGGATATCATATCGGAAGAAGTCGTTGTCGAGGCGGACCGAGACAGGCAGGACGGGATCCAGCGGATTGGCGTGGCACAAATGAGCACCGAGATGATCCGAGCCTTGCCGTCCGTACTCGAACCGGACGTTTTTCGATCGCTCCAATTCCTCCCTGGAGTGAAGGCGGCTTCGGACTATTCCAGTGGCCTCTACATCCGAGGAGGCAGTCCTGACCAGACCCTGATTCTTCTGGATAGAACCACGGTCTACAATCCGAGTCACTTTTTCGGTTTCTTTTCCACGTTCAACCCCGACGCGATCAAGGACGTCCGGCTGTTCAAGGGCGGCTTTCCAGCCGAGTATGGCGGTCGGATCGGATCCGTCGTGGACATATACAACAAGGATGGCAATCGTCGCCGCCGAGAGGGAAGGGTGAGCGTGGGGCTCCTGGCTTCCAGAGCTATGATTGAGGGCCCGCATCGCTGGGGCTCCTATATGTTCGCCGTTCGTCGATCCACGCTCGAACCGCTCCTCGCGGTTCTCAGAAACGCTGACGTCGACGGAATTCCGGATGGGTTCTATTTTTTCGATGTGAATGCAAAGGTGAACCTGGATGTGGGCCAGAACGACAAGATTTCGCTCTCGACCTACTCTGGGCGAGATGTCCTGGACGTGCCTGTGGTCGATTCAACCCGTTTGTTGCTCGCCTACGGCAATCAAACATTCAGTCTGAATTGGACTCACCTGTTCTCGGGCTCGGTGTTCTCGAATTTCACGCTGACGTCCTCGCATTATTTCAGCCGGCCGGACTTTGTAGTCGCGACAACAACCTTCACTAGAGACAACACCGTGGATGACGTGTCATTCAAGGGTGATCTTGAGTATCACCCCAACGAGGTGCACGCCTTTCGAACCGGATTCTGGAGTGGAATATTTACGCTCAATCTCCTGGACGTTTTCGATGATGTGACGACTCTGGAGGAGCGCATTCGTTCGGGTTACGGAGCCGGCTATGTGCAACATGTCTTCCGCCCGTCGGCGAATTGGGAACTGGTCTCTGGTCTCCGAGCCAGCTATTTCGGGAACGGACGTTTTCTGAGGCTCGAACCCCGGGTCTCCTTGGAACGGAAACTAAGGCCCAAAACGAGGCTTCAGGCCGCGTATGGCCGCTACGCGCAGTATATCACGTTGATCTCGAACGAGGCTTTCAGCGGCTTGGACATCTGGCTGACCACGGCCGACGGGGTCGAGCCCGCGACAGGCCATCAGATAGTATTGGGTGTCAAGACACGCCCAACGGAATCTACCGCCATTGAGTTGGAGGCCTATTTCAGAACGATGAACAATCTCTTTCAGCTGGACCCATTCCTCGTTGACGCCTCGGGTGTGGACTATCGGGATCTGTTCCATTTTGGAGAGGGGTTTGCCTACGGGGCCGAATTGTTCATCCAGCGCACCGCCGGAAGGGTATCGGGGTTCTTCGGATACACCTTCGGCGTGACCCGGAGGAGATTCGAGCAAATCAACGACGGGGCCTACTTCTCGCCCAAGTACGACCGGACGCACGATGTGAAGAGTGTGATGTCGTTCGATGTCACGTCCAAGTGGAGGGCCACAGCTGCATTTACCTACGGCACGGGTCAAGCCTACACCGAGCCCGCATCGTACTTCAGACTCGTGGACTCGCCCTTCGGGTCGGCTGCGCCGAATGCGTTGATAAGTCCATTCAACGCAGCGAGATTGGCCGCTTATCACCGGCTCGATCTGGGCCTCACCAGACGTGGCACCGTGTTTGGGACTGATTTCGAGTTTCAAGTCCAGGTCATCAATGCCTATGCACGCAGGAATGTCTGGTTCTATTCATTTGAGTTTGAGAACGACCAGACCGTCACGCGCACGGAAGTACCTCAGATTCCAGTTCCCATCCCGAATGTATCCTTCAGTCTCCACTTCTAAGAGAGGCGTCGTCGACTTCCCGGCCCTGGTCAGCCGCAAACGTCCCGTCTGTGTGCCCATCGTCGCCGCGGTCGTGGCTGCGTTCGTCTTGTCGGCGTGCGATACCACCCAACCTTCCCTCCATGTTCCGGAGCCGGTGGTAGAGGCGTATCTGGTTGCGGGAGAGCTGCTGCCTCAGGTCCGATTGAGCTGGACTCAGGATATCACCCGACCCTATTCCGCTTCAGAATTGGCGCTTTCGGATGCGAACGTGGTCATACACCTCCTGGATGAATCAGGATCGCCCGAGGTTTCATTCGAATACGGCTCGCGAGGAGATGGTGCTTACCGCCCCCCCCTCGGCTCGAGTTTTACCCGGCGGGTCCTCCCCGAACGGGAGTACAGGCTGGAGGTCACCTTGCAGGATGGAACCGAGGTGACCTCATCGACGCGGGTCCCGGGTGACTTCCAGTTTCTTGGTCAGAACGCGGAGGCGCTGGAATACCAGTCTGCAGAGCGGCTAGAGACACGAGTCACCCGCTCCGCTTACCCCGGAAGGTCGTCCATTTTTGTGTTCACCATCGAAGCGTTGGAGCCGACGATTGAAAACCTGACGCCGTTCTACTTGAGGATCATCTACCACCTGGATCCTGAGGATGACTTGTCCGATCTGGATCTTCTGGAGTTGGAGGAGGTCAGGATCACTGCGTCACCGCCACTCAACGAAGCCAACTATGAGTCCGAAATTGACGGATCACTGACCGTTTGGCTTCCGTGGTTCGCGGTCGCCTTCTTCGGGCCCAATCGGGTTGGGGTGAACGCGATTGATGACAACATCGACCAGTACATGCGCTTTCAGCAGGCTCAACAGGGCGGCAGTCTGGCGCCCGGAGAGATCCCCAATGTCATTGATGCCGTTGAGGGTGGTCGAGGTGTATTCGGGAGTATGACCCGGATCTCCGTCAACTTTGATGTCTTGAGGGCAGGGCAGGACTAGGGCCAGTTTCAGAACTGGTGCCCACGGGAGGGAGTGAACCCTAATGGTTTCGAGCAAACGGACGATCCCGGATGGGTAGGGTGAGTCGTGCTCAAACCATATCGCAACGCCTCAGGAATCGGGTTTGGACCTTGTTCCTCCTCGCTCTGGCAGTCGCCAGTGTCGCGGTGCCTGTGTGTGCGCAGAATATCGCGGTTTCACCCGCAACGTTGCAGGTTGATGGGAGGAGTTTCCCATCTGTCCTATTCAGGCCTCAGGAGGCCGTGCACCTGACCTGGTCTCCGGCGGCGCCGGGCATGCTGCTGAAGATTGGAGATTTCCCCGGAGAGTACCACCGCCTGTCACTGAGCGTCTCGAATCAGGAGTCGGTCTCATTCACGCCGGAGTCCATCGGGCTCGCTGTGGGGATCTACCACGCCATTCTGACGACTGTGCCGGAGAAACAGACCATCGGCGAAATTCGAGACGCGGCCGAGGCCGATCCCAACGCCCTCTATTCCGCAAATTTCACCTTCGTAGTGGAGTCCCCGGTTGCCCCTGTAGTGGTGGGACCGCGGGGGACGGTGTTCACCTCGACACCCACCTTCTCTTGGGACGGCATTCCGGGTGTCCCCGCGTATGTGGTGGCAGTCTCGAGCACACCATTCGAGATCCGAACGGATCCGGCCACAAACGATCCGGTGGTCGAGGGACTGACTCCGGTCTGGGGAGCGCTGACATCGGGGACCTCGGCCAAGTACGGGCAGTCGTCGCCTGACAGTCCCTTTCCCAATCTTCCCGCCCCGCCGTTGGTGCCAGGCCGGGAGTACTACTTCACTGTGGTGAACACCTACAGCAAGAGCGACGTGTCCCTTTTGAGTGCGGCGTTCGGTGGCGTGGTGGCATTTTCCTATGAGTCATTCACCGGCCTACTGGCGCCAGAGCTGTCGGTGCCGGAGGATGGGCAGGAGTTCTTCGAAGATCCCAACATCCTCTTCGAGTGGCAGCAGGTAGATGAAGCCGCGTCCTACACCTTCACGCTCACGGAGCGTCAAAACATCGGCGGCAGCATCGGCGACGTACCCGTCTTTTCGATCACCACCCCGTCGACCTCTTTGGAACTGGCGGCGAATCGACTCATGCGCCGGGGTAGGTATACGTGGCAGGTGATTCCCAACGATGCCTCCGGGTCGGCCGGACTGGCGAGTCAACGGTCCTTGAGATACGACGCCCCCATGGGCGGATTCAGGTTTCGCCCGGTGTCCTCCCAAGACCAAACGGTCCTCTTGGGCGTCCGCGTGGTGGTAGAGAATCTGGACGGTGGCCACGCGCCGATCGTTCCTCTTGTCAATACCGCAGCCTCCTACGCAGACAGTCTGGTCGTAGGTCGGTACAGGTTCAACGCAACCAGAGAGCAGTTCGCGGACACGTCGGTGGTCGTGGTGGTGGAACTGGACCGGCTTATAGAGTTCGATTTGAAGCTTCGCCCGCTGCCGGCTCGACTGTCCGGGAGGGTTCAGGACGACCAAGGCAATCCGGTAGAAAACGCGCGCGTAACCATCGAATCTGAGGGATTGACACGCTCGCTGCTGACCGGATCTCGAGGACGTTTTTCGTTCAGCGTTCCACCGGGCATTTACAGGGTCACGGCACGTCGAGACGGCTTTGCCAGTGCATCAACGGACGGCATTTCAGTCCGGGCCTCCGACCAGATCGACTTGCCCCGACCGCTGGAAATTCGGGCGATCGCCGGATTCGTATCCGGAAGGGTGGTCAACGAGACCGGCCAATCTGTTCAGCTCGCGACCGTGATCGCCACGTCAGGAGAACAAGAGCAGAGCGCAACGACGGACTCGGATGGGGCATACAATTTCGTTCTCGCGGCGGGAAACTGGCTCCTGTCCGCCGAGCGGGAGGGATTTCTTGGCGCGCGGCCGCAGGCGGTCCTGGTGAGCAGAGGCGACCAGATCTCCAACGTAGTTGTGGTTCTCACCGAACGCGTGAGCCAATTGAGTGGCACGGTATTCGGAGTGGAAACGGACGCGGGTGGATTCTCCAGCCGGCCGGTCCTGGCCGGTGCCGTCGTGGAGGCAATCCCTACTTCCGGGCCAGTCCGGCGAACCGAAACCGAGGAAGGGGGCGCCTTCGTACTGGATCTCGGAGCGGGGTCCTATGTGGTCCGCGCCCTGGCTTCCGGCTTCCTGGCTTCGCCCCCGATCACGATTCGTGTCGGCTATTCGGAGTCCGTGGTGGGTGTGGAGCTTGATCTCATTGAGCCGGAGGCCTCTCTTTCCGGCCGTGTCGTAGACCCGTTGGGTCGGCCAGTGGCCGGTGCGTCGGTCTGGGTCGACGAAGCCTCAGGGTCCGCGGGACCGGTCTTCATCACTGGGGGAAACGCCCGATTCAGCTTCCAGGTCGCGCCAGGGTCCCGCACTGTCTTCGCGTCTGCGCCGGGTTTCGAGCAGGCGTCCGTCAATATCGGCCTCGCATCCGGTGACCATTTCGAGGGCGTGTCGCCGGTCCTGGTGCCGAACGCCGCCACGATCACGGGGCGTATCGGCCGATCTGGAGCGCCGGTTCCGCGGGCAGAAATCCTGGCTGAATCCGGCGACGAGACGGCGTCGATTCCGGCAGCAGATGACGGGTCGTACAGATTGGGGCTCCGAGCGGGTACGTGGTCAATTTCTGCGCGCGCGAACGGGTTCGCGCCGTCGCAGCCGGTCCAGATAATCGTTCAGTCGGGGCAGCAGGTAAGCAGCGTTAATTTTGATCTGCGGCTCCAACAGGCGTTCCTCGGGGGCGTCGTTACGGCCGAGGGCGCGCCCATCGGAGCGGCTTCGGTCGTGATCACGGCCGGGCGGGCTGTGACCAAAACCCTCACGCGAACAGACGGACTGTTCTCAGTGCCGGTCATGCCAGGGCTCGAATTGAGCGTGAGCATCGAGCGGGACGGATTCGTACCTCAATCCGTTGTCTTGCCCCCGCTTGGATCTCAGGAAGAACGCTCCCTTTCGATCGAGTTGGCGTCAATCGGCGCTTCGGTTTCCGGCCGAGTGACCGATTCGGGAGGCGTCCCCCTATCAGGGGCTGTCGTGTCGGCGACCCAAGATGACAACCTTTGGGAGGTAGAGACGGATTTCGCCGGGGCCTTCGAACTAGCCCTCGAGCCCGGCGCCTACGAAATATCGGGCTCCCGCACTGGCTATGAAGCGGAGACAAGGCAGGTCATACTGGCCATCGGCGAGCGACGAACAGGGGTAGACTATTCGTTAGACGAGAGATTCGGCGCCGCACTATTCATGGTCGTCGACCAGGACGACAGTGGGCTTCCGAATGCTACAGGACGTCTAACGGCAGAGGGGCTCACAAGAACGGCCCGGTCCGATGCCTCCGGGCAGCTCACGTTTTCCCGGCTTCCACCCGGAGTGTATCAAATTGCGGTCGAACTGGAGGGGTATTCCGCCGGGACACTTCCCCCCCTTGTACTGACGCCGGGTGGGCGATTGGAAGAGCGCGTGAACCTGACCCTGGAGCAGGGAACGTTGACGGGCCGTACGGTGACGCTAGCGGGTTCGTCGGTTGAGGGGGTCTTGATTCGGGTCGGAGCCGAGGGCCTGGACAAGGCTACTCTGTCCGGGGTGGACGGGAGCTTCAGCATCGAAGGTTTGCCCGCCGGCTCCTACAGCCTGGAGGCCACAATGGCCGGGTTCGAACGGGCGACCCTGAACGAGATTGGACTCAGTCCTGCCTCGATTTCAGTAGACATCGGTCTGCTTCCTATGGTTGCCAGGTCCGAGCGCCTGGAAGGGATCGTGACGGATACAGGCGGGTCGGAGACGCTATCCGGAGTTACGATTACCCTGGCGGGAGCTCGAGGAACCCAATCTACCCAGACGAACGAGCTGGGCGCGTACTCCTTCGAAGCGCTCTCGGCGGGCCAATATGAGCTGACGGCGGCGGCGGCAGGATTCGTGGTTCTTCAGACGGATGTCTCCGTTCCCGCCACAGCAGCTTTCAACTTCAGTCTTTTACCCGCACAGGCGCTAATTCGTGGCAGGGTGGCCGACAGGGCAGGCACGGCTTTGCCGTTCCTTGTTCGGGTTGTCGCATCGTCCGGCGGGCTGACCGTTGCAACGACCACCGACCAGACGGGGGCGTACACGGTGTCCGGCTTGGATTCCGGGTTGGATTGGACCATTCGGACAGACATCACTCGGCCCGGATACCAGAATGCCGAGAACTCCGTAGGCTGGGCCATCGGGGCCACAGAAGCGATTTCGAACCTCGCTGTTAGTGTCGAAACCTCCTCCATCAGCGGTGACGTCGGGGTGGGGAGGGCATCCGTCCGTCTCATCAGTTTGGCTAGCGGTACCATTCGAGGCCTGACCGCGTCACGAACGGATGGCAGCTTCTCATTCCGGTTCTTGGCGGCAGGCACGTATCGGATCGCCCCAGAGAAGCCGGGCGTGACCTTCTTGCCCACTTCTGTCGACGTCGTCCTGCAGCAGGGGCAAAGTCAGACCGCTCGATTCTCCGCCGTGTCATCTGTCGGCAGTGTCACCGTCATTACTCAAAACGGGCTGAGGCAGCCCATACCGGGTGTAGATGTTGTTGTCGCGAGCAGGGATGGCCTACTGGTCCGCACTCAGCGGTCCAGCGCCGCCGGAAGGGCCGAATTTGACGACCTGCCGCTGGCACGATCCTACACCGTTCGTCCCTCGCTTCCCGGTTTCTCGGCGAATCCGGCCTCGGCTGACATATTTCCGACACGATCCGATCCGATCGAATTGGTGTTTACCCTTGCCAGGGCTACCGGAAGCATTGCAGGAGGCATTGTTGATGAATCTGGGACGCCGCTCCAGGCGGGCCGTGCGGAGGCTGTTCACCAGGAAACGGGCGTGCTGTACTCGTCCGTTCTGACCGGCGGAACGTACCTCTTGGAAGGTCTGCCAGCCGGGTCCTACAAGATCGTTGGGATCGCCGATGGTTTTCGTGACAACGAGGTTACCGTAACGCTAGCCGACGGCGAGAGGGCGCAGGCTCCAGACCTGATTCTCAGACTGGCCAGCGTGAGACTACAGGGCCGGGTGTTGTACCGGGGTCAGGGTTTGCAGAATGTCACCGTGACCGTCTCAAGTCTGCAGACCTTGGAGACGACCTCGGACGCGGCAGGTTTTTTCAGTTTCAACAGGCTCCCGTTGGATCATCCGGCTCCAGATACATCAGTGTATCAGGTCACAATCGACGCCCCGGTCGGAAGAGATGTGTTCAGGACGGTTCGAATTCCCGGTAGCCTCCTGGGTCAGGTTGTGACTCTGGACGATATCATTCTGCCGAGCGGCCGATTGAGGGTGGAGGTTGATGACGGACTGGTCGCCATCCGGGGTGCCACGATTGTGATCGAGCGTCCGCGAGGCGGAGTAGTCGGTGGAGAGACCGACGAGAACGGGCTTTTTGTCAGCGAGGCCAGTCTGGCTGCGGGCGTGCACCGAATCGAGGTGTCTCGACCCGGACATCTGGTCCCGTCGGGTCCTGAACTCCTGCCGCTCGTTCCAGAGGATACCTCGACCGTTAGTGTCCGCCTGGCTCTCCCGTACACCCATGAGCCTCCCGTAGCCGTATCAACCACCCTTGCCACAACGATTCAAGTTTTCGCCACAGACGGCTACGATGCTTCCGCGACAACCGGAACGCTAAGGTATCAACCGGTTTCCGGGTCTGCGGTAGTGACAACCCTGATTCCAACCCTTCGAGGGCTGGAGGCCGAGATTCCGCCCCAGCTATCGACAGAAGAAATTCGATACGAGATCAACCTGGCCGATCCGGTACTCGGATTCACCTTCCTGAGCGGGCCGGTATCCCTCCAACCTGTATCGCCCGGGACGCTCGCCTCACTCCGCCTCGATCCACCTCTGGATGGCAGCCAACTAAGGGTAGGTGAGTCCTATTCTTTGAGGCTGGTGATAAGAGATGGTGTCGGAAATGGCGTCGAGGACCAGTTCGGGGGGGCGGCTGGCGGCACAGTCACCTGGACATCCAGCGATCCCGCGGTCGAAATCAGGCTGCCCGATGCCAACGACCCCACCAGGGTCGTTCTGGGAGTCAGTGAGCCCGGCGCCTTCACCCTGAATGCCGAAGTGCGTCTGGACGCAGCCAGGATCACACAAGTCTCTTCCTTCGAGGCCGGTGACTTTTCTCCGACCGAGATCACCCTGGCCGTGCCGGGACCTCTCGCCGACAACCAGTCCCCCGGTATTCAGGTGACCTACGTGGCCAAGACCGAGAACGGCAAGAATCAGCTCCTCGGCTCAGGTCTGTCATGGACGGTTTCTCCAGTTTCCGCCGGCTCGGTTTCCCCGACGGGCCTTTTTCAACCTACCGATCCCTCGTTCATCGGTCCCGTCGTGATCACGGTCCTGGACCAGTTGTCGGGGCAGTCAGCTTCTGTCAGCCTATCGCTATTCAGGCATCTCCTTTCCGGAGCTTCCGCAACGCTCATGGGCGCGTCAGGCACGAGGCTCGTGTTGCCGGCAGGAGCCATTCCGTTCGCCGCAGACATTGGTCTCAGCAGTCCCGTTCTGGTCGGCCCGAAAAGGAATACGATCCCGTTCGGACGGCAAAGCAGGTACACCGTGGGTGACCGGCTCGTCCGGTTCACGATTCGATCAGACCGTGCCCTTTTGAACGATTCGCTCCACGTTCCCGCCACGCTGACCCTCCCCGAAGATGCCTCGCTAGCCCTCTTCGAGGGTGAGCGCACCATCGGTCGGTTCGATGTGTCCTCCCTGCGCTGGCACCTTGAAGCGACCCAAGGCTTGGGTGGTTCCGTCTCTTCCTCTTCCATCTCCCGACTCGCCGAGTTCGGTACCCTCGTTCGGAATCAGGGACTGGGCCTGGATCATGTCGCCGTTCTACCGAACCCGTTCTCGCCCGCGGTGAGCCCGCTCCGAATCGGGTACCTGCTCACCACGAATGACCCTCCGGCGCGGGTCTCCGTGCGGGTATTCAGTATCCGCGGAGAGTTGATCCGAACGCTCATCTCTTCTGAATCCCAACAGCCTGGCCGGTACGGATCGGCGTCTTCGCTTCGCGAAGTGCTCTGGGATGGGCTCACGGACGCGGGTCGTCAGGCGAGGAATGGGCGATACATCGTCGAGATCCGCGCCGTCGATTCGACCGGATCAACGACTGAGACAATTTCCGTCGTACTCGTTAAGTAGCACTCGTCTGCTTCACCCACTTCTAGTACGATGCGAATGCCTCCCTGGGCTTCACAGGGGGTGCCGGTAGTCCTTTTGTATGTCGCGGCGATTCTTGCTTCCGCGACGGGAATACAAGCACAGCCTCTCAGTTCGGTCTCCGCCGCGTTCGCGGACGTCGGAGTAGGGGCACGTGTGGCCGCTATGGGTTATGCCGGAGTCGCCTCGGGACAGGGAATGGGCGGTGCCGTTTGGAATCCCGCCTCGGCAACCGAGTTCGGTAGGGTAGAGGCATCTTTCGCCTACCTAGACCAGTTCGGAGTTCTGTCCTATGCCGAGGCCGGACTCGGTGGAAGGATCGGCACCAGATGGGGTCTGGGCCTGTCGATTCGTGATTCTGGTGACGATGCCCTGCGAGAGACTTCCATCCGGGGAATCTTGGGACACTCGATCGGCCGCCTTTCGGTCGGGGGAGCTTTCTCTCTTCTATTGGCACGTTTCGGACGAAATGACTTGGCCGGCGAGGACTATTCCGTGTTCGATCCTTCTGAGGTAGCCATTGGGATTGGCAATCAAATACAGGGCGAGGCGACCGGCTTTTCGATGGACCTGGGGATTCGGTATTCCGTGGGCCGCGCGGCCCTGGCCCTGGTTGCCCGGAATCTGCTGGCCCCGGTTCAATGGGACTCCAGAACGGCTAACGGTGGCAACAAGAGCTCGTACTCCGAGGGCGTGCCTCTGGAAATCTTGGTTGGCGCGGCCATCCCTGCCGGGGAGAGCGGACTCTTCACGATGGACTATCGCCCCGCGCTCCGCGGCGATCTCGACCCCGTCATCCGCGCCGGAGCGGAGTGGGTTTTGGCTGGGGTGCTGGCTCTTCGCACAGGCACCGAGCGGACATTCAACGGGAGAAATGATGAGCGCTATACGGTAGGGTTCGGGATCATCCCGCCGTTTCGAGGGCGGACCCGGATGAGAGCGGGCTATTCGTTCTCGACCGGGCTCTTGGGAGACAGCCAACAGTTCTCCCTGCAGGTAAGCCTGCAATGAAGCGAGTCAAACAATTCTGGCGCCGAATCCCGCGGGGGGGTGTCTGGACGGATCGAGGTTCCACCGCTCGTTGTTTCGGGGTAGGAATCGTATTCATGATGGCGCTCATGGCGACCGATGTCAGAGGTCAGTCGGCCAATCAGGACTTTCGTGTGGAATCCTGGGCTGGAGGGGTGCTGCAGGCCGACGTGAGAATCGGGATGAACTGGGGTGGTCCCGGGTTCAGTTCGATGGGGAGTGTCTGGTCGGCAAGAACGGCAATGGGTGGAGGAGTACTTTTTACCAATCCGGCACTGTTAGGATTGGTCGGAGGAAGCGTCTCCGTAGACGGCCGTGCCCCGATGGCCAACGGACTGTTCGGCGCCGGGGAAGGGGTATTACTTTCGTCCCGGCAAGTTCGGCGGAGCACGGACGACCTGCTGCTTGATTTGGGCTACTCCTCGCCCAGTCCGCCGGGTTACACCCGGATCGCGGGCGTGACGGCCGGGCAGGGAGGCGAAATAGGATCGATTGTCGGTTCCTACCGGGTCGCGCCAGGCCTGACGGTCGCGGCCGGGTATCATCGGCCCTTCTCGGTTGGGCTCGGCCTCCGGTCCGCAGGCTTGGAAACAGTCCTGGACGCAGCCAGGAGGAACGGAGCCCAGAGTATCGACATAGATCTCTTGGCCCAGCTAAGCGGGTCCATCGCCCTCCGAGCCCAGATGGACGTGCTCTCGGCGGGATTCGGCGTGCACGTCGGCACGGACGACCTGGGCACTTTCCATATCGGAGCGGCCATCTCCAGGTATTCGGGCCACGCTAATCTGGACTGGGAGCTCCGACCGGAACTGATGATCGTTGTGAGCGGATCCCAGCAGTATTTCTTCAACAACCCGGAAGATCCCAACCTGGCCGAGGGCGAGACCAACGCCCTTTTTTGGAACGCCAGGGCCCGATACCGAGGGGCGGCATGGGGAAGCAGGATCGGACTACGATTCGCTACACCCGAGAGCGGCTTGGTGTTTTCGATCACCGGGCGAAGCGTCCAGAACCTCGTGATGTCAGACCCGAAGGCTTTCGCGGAGAGTTATCTGCCGCTGTTCGTGAACCTGTCCGGAGAACTGGACCCGGAGAGTTTCGAGGAAGACCTGCTGGATGTCGAGTCGCTTAACCTGGCGAAACCCACTCTGACCCGCCGTACCACGGACTCCCTTGGGACCGACCTGACCTTTCGCCAGCCGGATGTGCTGACGTTTGGGCTGGACGTGGGACTCGGCCCGCACACGCTCACCGTGAACTATTTGTTGTACGATGGTGAGCTCTCGGCCGAGGGGGTCTACGGCAGTCGCCGAGGTGTCCCCAAACGGTTCCGCCTGGGCAAGAAGATGGACTATGGAATTCGGTTGGGCCTGGATCTTCGCTTTCCAGACCGCCTTTCCGGTGCAGGCTGGTTCCTGGTTCCCTTCCGTCTTCTATTCCTGGATATCGACGGACTGGTTTTCCAGGCTCTCGGAAGCAAGACCGGTTACAGCAATCCCCACTACCGGATTGGAGGAGGATTGGTGTATGGGGATGCCGTCGTGACAGGTGTCGAACGGAACGTCCGGCAGGACCTTGAATCGACGCTGGGGCGAGCGATTCCCTCGGGCATTTCCATGGCCCGTCACTACACGCTGTTCGACAGGCTGAATGTGGGATTCACGGTCGCCGGTGTCCCCGACCTTCTGATGCGCATGGGTCTGGTATATCAGTTGCCCTAATCGAAGCGGCGGCCTCCGGGCCGCGCCGTGCCTTCCGAGGTCGTTTGCCTCCGGGCCGAGGCCCCATGGCGAGGTCGTTTATGCGGGAGCGAAACGCGAATTGGACCAACTGGCCCGTACTCTATGCCCGGAGGATCGGCGTTACCCCGACGCAGCCCTCAGACGCCGATCGGTGAGACATTACTTTGAACCGATTGAACTAACGGTACCCATGCATACCGTCCATATTACGGCCGACGCTACGGCCGATCTACTCGCTCGGACTCTGTCCGAAACCTACCCAGGCGTAGTCTTCGCTGTGAACATTGTCGAAGCGCAAGGGCGGCGCGACATCAGCGGAATAGACGTGGTCTGGGTCGATGGCCCCAAACGAGAAAAGGTAGAAGAGGTCGTAGACCGATTCCAGGGAGTCTCATGGGATCCGCGCACCGGCAATCTGGACAGCCGGGCCCATTTGCACGTTGGCGCCGAGGGCGGTCTTCAAGAGACCTACTACGACATCGATTACATCTTCTGCGACGGCCCTACTGTCGTTCTCTACAAGTAGAGACTAGTCGCTCAGGACGCACTGGAGGATAGCGATGTTCTTCCAGGTGCCGTCGACGAAGCCGATCTCGCGCTGGATGCCAACGAGCTCGAAGCCGAAACGTTGGTGCATCCGAATGCTACCGGCGTTGTCCGCCCAGATTTTTGCGACGATGTGGTGGTAGTCCAATTGCCGGCAAACGGCCATCAGGTGCGTCTGCATGGCAGACCCGTGTCCCCGGCCCGTCATATCCCGGTCCACGTATACGGAAGTTTCGCCCGCATGCCGGTACCCGGGTCGTGGGTGATAGCGCTTGACGATACCCCAGCCGACGACGTGGCCACCCTCCTCGACTACCCCTAGAAACTCCCTGTCACCCAGGTTCGCCAACCACCCGCAGATGGAGTCGGCCGACACAGGGTCCGTATCCATGGTCGAATCCCCGATCAGGATCGACTGATTGTAAACCTCAGCGATTCTGAGGCCGTCCCGTTCTTCAGCAGCGCGGATTTGTCGTGCCGATGCGTCCTCCCGGGAGGGTGTCACGGGCTTTGGATCTCCTCCAGCGTCGCGATCAGCGCCTTTTCCGCGTCGATTAGCAATCCGACGCTTCGGGAGGCACCCGTCGATTGGCCGGTATTCTTGAGAATGTCGTAGGCGTGATCGCCGTCCAAATCAGGGTTCAGGGCTCGCATCACTCCCAGCAACCCAGCTACCATGGGGGTGGCCATCGAGGTGCCACTGAGTTTCACGTACCCACCCGACGGCCGAAGAGACAGGATGTTTACTCCTGGCGCGGCGATGGGCATGGACAGGCTGGTGGTGGTGTTGGAGAAGGAAGCCTTCTGCAATGCCTCGTCCACGGCGCCCACCGCGATTACCCCGTCCACATTGGAAGGGACATTGTTTCGGGCATCAATATTGGCGTTTCCGGCCGCGGCAACGACTATGGCACCTCGCTTCCTGGCAAAATCAACGGCGTCGATAATCGTTTTCGGGATCACGGTTGCCCCCGCTCCCAGCGACATGGAGATCACGTCGGCGCCAGCTTGCGTTGCGTCGATGATGGCCTGAGCCGTGGACTCCAAGGTTCCAGAGCCATTTGCGTTCAGAGCCGAGAAGCTGAGCACGCTCAAGAACCGCCCTTCCCAATTGAGGGAAGCCACGCCCAGCTTGTTGTTCGTTGCGGCAGCTGCGATTCCTGCGCAATGTGACCCATGACCATGTTGATCACGAGACCCCGGCGATGCCTCAAAAACAGCTTGAATATCCTCGTGTTGGGAATCGACACCCGTATCGACGATAGCGATCCGAGCCTTTCTGGCTGGCTGCAGATCTTTGAGGAGCGCATGAGCTTCATGGCCCCTGATAGCTTCCAGTCCCCACTGAGATTCGACCAGCGGATCGTTCTCTAGAATCACCGTCGCAACGGACAAATCGGTTGATCCCGGTTCTGGCAGGTCCAGCGACATGACCAGATTGAGTTCGACATGGTCGACATTTTCGATGTCCCTCCTCAAGATGTCGCGAAACCGGTCCAGGTACTTTCGAGGGATCCGAATCAGGAAGACCTGAGCGAGGTCCTCGTCACTCTCAAGGCTAACCGACGGGAAAGCGCGTTCCGCCGTGCCATCATGGGCTTCAACGACACCAGCGATTTCCGAATAGGAGTCATCCGGCCCGAGCTCGACCAGAAGGGAGACTGTTCCGGCGCCAGACAGGGAGCGCATCAGAATGATTGCGAGACCGACCACAACGGCTCCGATGCCCATCGCGAAATAGGAGCGAGCCCCATCGCTCTTTCCGGCAAGCATGCCCGCTACTACGAGCAGCCCCGTACCAATTTCCGCGGAAGCATAACCCAAGGACTCCATGACCGGCGTCGATCCGGTGAAATGCATAAACAAGGAGCCGAGCATCAGGCCGAAACCGCCCAGGATCAGGAACGGGTTCTTTTCCGCCTTCCGCGCGGCCATTCCCACTAGAATGGCCCCACCGATGGTCAGAGCAGCTGTCAGAAGCATAATAATGGTGTTTCTGTACGCGGGCAACTTCTACATCCCGGGCTACGGTGCCAGGGTAGCACGGTTTCATTGCAGCGCAATATCGGGTCGCCTATGTTGGGCGCCCGCACAATGAACGACCTTAAATGAATCAGATTGCTCGGGGAGCCTCTATTGCTCCCTGTTTGGCGATCGCCTAGCCGACGAGCCTCATGCGGATTGCGGACGAGACCATAGGGGCTGTACGCGATGCGGTGGACATCGTGGACGTGGTGGGGGACTACGTTCGGCTAAAGAAGCGGGGCTCCAATTTCGTCGGCCTATGCCCGTTTCATTCGGAAAAGACGCCCTCCTTTAACGTCAACCCGGGTCTTGAGATCTACAAGTGTTTCGGGTGCGGAGAGGGTGGGGACGTGTTCAGTTTCATCTCTGCCATAGACAATCTCACCTTTCCCGAAGCGGTGAGAGCGGTGGCGGAGCGCTGCGGGATCATCATCCCAGAGTCCGAGGAAGAGAGTGAGGAGGGTTCTGCCAGAGAGGCTATCTACCAGGCGCTCCAATTCGCTGCTCGCTTTTTCCATGACAGCCTGGCTGAGGGAACCGCGAGCGAGCATGCCCGAGACTATCTGGAAAAGAGGCAAATCTCGGCCGAAATGGTGAAGCGGTTCGGCATCGGATATGCCCTGGACTCTTGGGATGGACTTCTGGAAGCAGCGACAAAGGCCAGCATTAGCGAGGATGTGCTCCATCAGGCCGGGCTCATTCTTCCCAGGCGGGACGGGTCCGGTTATTATGACCGCTACCGAGATCGACTGATATTTCCGATTTTGAGTCACGTGGGAAGGGTGTTGGGCTTCGGGGGGCGTCTCCTGGCCGCCGCCGACGACCAGCCCAAATACATAAACTCCCCGGAGACCGAAGTTTATCACAAGGGCAGTGTCTTGTACGGACTATTCCGAGGCAAGAATGCTATCCGGGCGAAGGGGGAGGCCGTTCTGGTGGAGGGGTACACAGACATCGTGGCTCTCCATGAGGCGGGTGTTCAGCATGTGGTCGCGTCATCCGGGACTGCGTTGACCGTGGATCAGGTGAAGCTGATAGGCCGGTACGCCAAGCGAATCATCCTCATGTATGATGGCGACCAGGCCGGCGCTCGCGCAACCGTACGGGGCCTCGATCTATTGCTCCAGTCAGGGCTGGCACCCTATGTGGTCTCGCTTCCGGAAGGGGAGGACCCGGATACATTCGTGCGAACGAACGGGGCTGTCGCATTCGAAACGGCTCTGCGAGAGCGGCGGCAGGACTTTGTCACTTACCTGCATGGCCGGGCCCGGGACAAGGGGAATCTGGAAGAGCCTGATTCGCGAGCCAACGTGCATCACAAGATCATGCAATTGGTGGCCCGGATTCCAGATCAGCTGGTGCGCGAGTCCTACGTGCAGCGCGCGGCCTCAGTTCTGGGAGTGCCCGATGTGTACCTCCGCCGGGCCATGGAGGCGGATAGAAGAACTGGAGCACGAAAGAAGCGGAAACCAGCAGCGGAATCCTCTCCGGAGGTAGGCCCGGCGAAAGTGCGCGCGACCGAACCGAATCCGGAAATGATCGCGCAGCCGCTTCCGGAGGAGAAGACGCTGCTGCGGCTCATGCTCGACCATGGGTCGCCCATGATATCTTTCATCCTGTCGCGGACGGCCCTGGATGAGTTTAGCGCGGGTGCCCCGCGCCAGGCGGCGGAGGCGCTGGTTCGCCAGTTTGAGAAGGCAGAATTCAGCAGGAAACCGTTCCTTGACGGGAGACTGGGAGCTCCGGTCCAGCGGCTGGTCGCGGAAATCATGACGGATCAGCAGGAGCCCTCGGGAAATTGGGAGAAGAAGAAGAAGATCGTCGTACCAAGGTTCAACGAGGACGCTCGTGCGGCCGCGTCGGGCGCGATGACCTTGCTCAAACTGGATCGATTGGACGAGATGATTGCCAGACTTCGGCACGAGTTACACGACGCGGAGAAATCCGGCAATGAGGTACGGCCTTTGCAGGAAGAATTGCTCGGCCTACAACAGCTTAGACGGCGCATCGAAGACCGGGAATTCTTGAACTAGCGATGAGTACGACTCGACTCACATCCGCAGGCGGAGATTCGGCCCACACCGAAGGACATCCCGTGCTTCGAGCCGCCGTTCCGAGGGCCACAGCGCCGAGGCGAGTCTCCGTCAAGGCCGCGCTGGACGATCCCAGGCTGTACTTCAACCGTGAGCTAAGCTGGCTGGATTTCAACTGGAGAGTGCTCTATCTCGCACTGGACGATCGCAATCCTTTGCTCGAACGAGTCCGTTTCGCGGCCATAACTGCGGGAAATCTGGACGAGTACTTCAGGAAGCGGGTCGGTGGATTGAAGAGACAGGCCGCCGCCGGCCTGGCGACACTGAGCCCGGATGGGAGAACCCCGCAGGAGCAACTGCGCCTGAGCCTCAAAGCGGTTCGTCCCATGTACAGGGCACTTTGCCAGGTCTGGACGAAGTCGCTCAAGCCGGCTCTTCGCGAGCAAGCAAATATCTCCATTCTGGACTACAGCCAACTCGAACCCGCCGACAAGGAATTTCTGGAGCAACACTTCAGGTCGCAAATATTTCCGATCCTGACCCCTCTGGCGGTAGATCCGGGCCACCCGTTTCCATTCATCTCGAATCTCAGCCTTTCACTGGCCGTTTCGCTCCGTCACCCGAAGCGGAATACGGAGCATTTCGCCCGCATCAAGGTGCCGACGGCGCGAGGTCGGTGGATCCGGTTGCCAGACAGGCCGAACGCTTTCATTCCCGTCGAACAGATCATACGGGAGCACATCGGCGAGCTTTTTCGAGGAATGGACGTCGTGGCCGTGGATCCCTTTCGAGTCACCAGAAACGCGGATATCCGCAGGCATGAAGAAGAGGCAGACGATCTGATTGAGATGATCGCCGACGAGCTTCGAGAGCGACGTTTCGCTCAAATCACGCGCCTCGAAATTGGGCGGGAGGCCTCCGAGGATGTCCGGGCCCTGCTTACCAGGGAACTCGGACTCTCCGAACAGGATGTTTTCGAGGTCCAGGGCGACCTCGACCTCACGGATCTGCACGCGATCGCATCGTTGGATCTTCCCGAGTATCAGTATCCCGTCTGGGAGCCCGTGATACCGGCGCGACTACTCCACGAGGGTGAGTCGAAAGACCGGCTGGACATTTTCGCCATTATCAGAAAAGGTGACGTGCTGGTTCATCACCCGTACGAAGCTTTTTCGGCGAGCGTCCAGCGATTTGTAGAGGAAGCGGCGGTTGATCCCCTTGTCATCGCCATAAAACAGACGCTTTACCGCACGTCTACAGAGTCTCCAGTCATGCAAGCGCTCATTCGGGCGGCAGAACGAGGCAAGGCGGTGGCCGTCCTGGTGGAGGTGAAGGCCAGGTTCGACGAAGCCAACAACATGGAATGGGGAGCGACTCTTGAGAAAGCTGGCGTTCACGTCACCTACGGATTGGTCGGATTGAAAACCCATACCAAGACTACGCTCGTCATTCGTGAAGAGGAGGGAGGGCTTCGGGCGTATACCCACATCGGGACCGGAAACTATCACCCCAAGACGGCCAAGATGTATACCGATGTTGGCCTCTTGACCTGCGATCCGCAGATCGGATCGGACACGATCAACCTGTTTCACTATCTGACTGGATATGCTCCGGAGCAGCGCTACCAGAGGTTGATGATCGCCCCGCGAAACATGCGGGCCTCTTTCGTGGAACTCATCCGGAAGGAGGTAGAACACCAAATTGCGAACGGTAACGGCAGAATCATAGCGAAAATGAACGCTTTGGACGATGTCGTCATGATTCAGGAGTTGTACCGCGCGTCGGAAGCCGGCGTCAAGATTGACCTGATTGTGAGAGGGCATTGCCGACTCCGCCCAGGCTTACCGCGGTTCTCGGAAAATATCAGGCTGATCTCCATTTTGGGTCGCTTTCTCGAGCACAGCCGGATTTTCTATTTTCACAATGACGGCGAGCCGCGTCTCTACTTCGGCAGCGCGGACTGGCAACGGAGAAACCTGGATGATCGGGTAGAGGCTATCGTTGAAATAGACGACGAAAAGGCCAAGGCCCGCCTGATTCAGAGTTTGAACCTGGCATTGGCCGATCGCCGTTCCGCGTGGGAGTTGGCTCCAAGCGGGCAGTACCAATTGCGGCTCCCTGCACCGGACGAAGAAGGCTCCGGTCTCCAGGACAGGCTGATGGCCATCACCAGGGAAGGCGCCATCCGAGAAGCCTCGTCTTGGTCCTAGATGAACCGGTCAAGAACAGCCTTCCCGGTACCGCCTCACCCACCTTCATGAAGGTGTCAGAAGTACCGCTCCATCCTGCTTCGGTCGTTGTCGGACTCGGCGCGCCGGATCCAATAGGTTGGCTGTGAGGGGTCGGGTCTTCGTTTCATGGGATCGTGGCGGAAGAGGCGCATCACAAGACCGGTGGGCGTCACAAGCAGGTAGAAGACGATGGTTAGGATTACCCGGGTCATGATGAATCCCAGGATCGTCGCCATCAGCATCCATACCCCATAAACTCGGCGGAGGGCGGCAGGTCTAGCCAAGCCGACACCGATGAGCAAGGCACCGACTCCACCAGGGATCCAGCCCTTCCAACCCGGTCCCCAGCCGTTCTTCCAGGCCCAAATTCCGGTGATCCCGACCAATATGGAGCCGATCAGGATACCGAACCGCCTCAGCGTGAGACGGTCTGTTGGAAGTTCCGAGACTTCCTTTTTAATGGATTGGAACGCTGTCGAGAATCGGCCCATGACGAATGTTAAGGCGAAATACTACGTCCAGCGTACTTCCCCATGATTTCATCTGAATGGGAAGCCCGTCCCACGTATCGTTAGCGCCTTGGAACGAGACTGTATTCTGATGAGAGTGGTAATACTCAGCCTATTGTTTTTTGTGATCCTCGGCTGTGGTCGCGAGCGCACCTTCGGGGAGACCGGCGAGGCCGTCTATGCGGCGACATGTGAGACCTGTCACGGACGCGATGGGAGGGGGGTGAACGTTGCATTCCCTCCACTTCTCAATAGTCCTTGGCTCCAGCTGTCTGACGCCAAACT
>CAYXSE010000030.1:0-21888 GCA_964466675.1 uncultured Rhodothermales bacterium
GGATTAGATTCACTTGATACTGATTGTAATCTTCCAGTACCATCAACATGAGTTGCATGGGACTCACGCCCAGGCCCTTACCGTCCGCACGTGAGGACGCATCGTCCATGTGGACTTCGATTCCGTCTCCCTGGCGAGCCACGAAATGAAAAGATTCATCCAAACGCTCTACGGAAACGTCAATCTTAGCCATCTTTGCTTCGGTCGGTGTCACAGCTCCAATCATCGAGCTCAGCCAAGTAGGCGTGCGCCGTCAAATCATGCTGAATGGGTGTTATGGAGACATAGCCCGCTTCTATGGCTCCCAGGTCTGTGTTCTCACCGGTATCCAGCGTAACGAACTCGCCTGCCATCCAGTAGTAGGGTTTGTCAAAAGGATCCATGCGCTCGGTAAATGACTCCTCCCAACGGGAGCTCGCCTGCCTGGTAATCGCGATGCCCTTCAGCGAATCGAGCGGCAGATCGGGCACATTCACGTTAAGCAGGACACCCTGAGGCAAGCTGCGTTTCAGGAGTCGCTTGCCGATCGCCAACGCATGATGGGCGCTCGGTGCAAAATCGCCGCCCACCCAACTGCAATAGGACATCGCCACCGCGTTGATGCCAAGCAAGGCCGCTTCGGTTGCGGCGCTGACCGTCCCCGAATAGATGACGTTGACACCGGCGTTGGGGCCCTGGTTGATCCCGCTGAAGACGAGGTCTGGAGTCCGAGGCAGGAGCTTGTCGATGGCCAGTTTAACACAGTCTGCAGGAGTACCCGTGACTGCATGGGCCGGAATCGGCCCGTCGGGGCCCATGAATTGCCAGGAATGGGCTCGAACCGGGTCCCTAAGCGTGATGGCATGACCGACACCACTCTGCTCGTGGAACGGTGCCACCACGTGCACCTCTCCAAGCGGTACCAGCGCGGCCGCCAGGGCGCGGATGCCAGGCGCATCGATTCCGTCGTCGTTGGAAACCAGAATCAATGGTCGGGTACCCGTCACTCGTAGCTCTCCAATTCCGTCGGGAATCGCCGATCCCGAACGTCCCCCACGTATTCTTGTACGGCGCTCGTCATGCGGTCCGCGACCTGTTCATATCGCCTGACGAATCTGGGGTTGAAGTCGGTGGTCAGGCCCAACATGTCGTGCGTCACCAAGACCTGACCATCACATCCCGAACCAGCGCCGATGCCGATGGTCGGAATAGAAATTGAGTCCGAAACTTCCCGGGCGAGATCAGCCGGGATCTTCTCAAGCACGATCGCGAAGCACCCCGCCTCCTCCAGGATTTTAGCGTCTTTCCTAAGCCGGTCCGCTTCTTCTTCTTCCTTGGCACGGACACGGTACGTACCGAATCTGTAGATACTCTGGGGGGTCAAGCCAAGGTGGCCCATCACAGGAATACCCGCATTTAGTATCAGCTCCGCCGTTGAAGCGATGGCTTCACCACCTTCCATTTTGATGCCATGGGCTCCCGCTTCCTTCATGACACGGATGGCCGAGGCAAGCGCCCCTTTCGAATTGCCCTGGTACGACCCGAACGGCAGATCCACAACCACCAGCGCACGAGAGACCCCTCGCACCACACACTCGGCGTGGTAGACCATGTGATCCAGCGTAATCGGAAGCGTCGTCTCATGGCCAGCCATGACGTTGGACGCCGAGTCTCCGACGAGAATCACGTCTATGCCTGCGCCGTCCAGTACACGAGCCATCGTGAAATCATAGGCTGTCAACATGGCGATGGGGACACCCGATCGCTTCATCTCCTGGAGTGTCTGCGTCGTGACCCGGCTGAGTCCTTCCACATCCTCGACGGCTTTGATCCGGGTGCTCATGCAGGTTCCTGGTGGCTTGATGGAGACGAAAGCTAGTGCACCGAGCTTTCATTAGGAAAGGGCGAACGCCCAACGACGTCCGCCCTTCATACCCAACGATTCTTTCCTCAGGTCCAGATCCTGGTCAATTGGCGGCCGTTTCGCCGTCCTCAGGCTCCAGGCTGATCCCGAGTCGGCTGGCGATGTCCACGTTGATATTGATCACGAATTCCTCGTTCACAAACAGAAGAGCCGGTGACCTCAGTACGACGTGCAGGCCCTTCTCAGCGGCGATCGCGTCAATCGCGTCCTGGACCTGCTGCAGCAGTGGGGCCATGAGAACCTCCTGCCGTTGGGCTAGCTTCTGATCTTCCGCAGCCGCGGCCTGCTGAAGCTCTCCCTGCTCCTGGGCCAACTCTGCCTCCCGTGTTGCGCGCCGGTCGGGCGTGAGTAGCGGCTGCTGTTTCTGATACCGCTCCACTCGATCCTGGAAATCAATAGCCATGGCTTGAAGGGCCTCCTGGCTGGTCTGATATTCGCTGGCCAGTTGCTGCTGTACCGTCTGATACTCAGGCATATAGGTGATAATCACCTCCGGGTCGGCGTAGCCCATCTGTACCTGGGCAGTAGCAGGGGCCACTGCCAGCATGCAGACAAGAAGGGTGAGAATGATCTGTATGCGTCCGTTCATTTTGCTATCCATTTCGTTTTCTGGTATCCCCGGCCAGCACCCGACGGGTACCTGGGTCCGGCGACTATCTGCCCTGGAGTTGGTCAACCTCTATGCCAAGTTCTTCCAGAACCTGGTTGCTGAGATCATATTGGGATCGTGTAAACAGGAACAGGAAGTCACCGCTCTTATCGAATACGTAGTCATATCCTTCTGCGGTGGCCACTTCCTCAATCGCCGAAAGAATTCGGTCTTGAATCGGCCGCATTAATTGCTCCTGCTGGACAAAAAGATCCCCATCGGGACCAAAATACTTCATCCGCAGGCGCTCAACATCGTCTTCGGCCCGTACGATCTCATCACGTCGCCGTTGGCGCTCTTCCGCCGTATAAAGCAGCTCTCGGGCCTGATATGCTCGAAATTGCTCCTCAACCTCTGACTGCTTGTCGGACAACTCGCGCTCCCAGTCTCCCGCGATTCGATCAATCTGTTGCTGCACGGTTTGAAACTCGGGGATTCGGCCCAGGATGTACTCCGTATCGACGTGAGCGATTTTCTGCTGTGCCGACGCGGAATCCACAAAGGTGGAGGCCCCGAGCAGAAGGCCCAGAATGAAAAAGCTAGCGGCAGAGCGAGCGGGAGTGCCTGACATGTTACGCGAACCTGGTTGTACAGATATGTGGACGAAGGGGCTGCCTACTGTCCGAAGCCTTGACCGAGTGAGAACTGGAACGTCCAACGGTTCGTGCCATCATGCTTGCCGTTGATAGGGAAGAATGTGTCGTAGTTATACCCATAGGCAAGCTCAACCAGTCCCAGAATCGGCAGGAACAGTCGCACCCCGAAGCCGGCCGAGCGAAAGAGATCCGACGGATTGAAGGTATTGAACGCGTCCCAGGTATTGGCGGCATCCATGAACATGTAGGGCGCGGCCTGCAACTGCTGAGATTGCACGGCCATCCACCTCAGTTCCGCGCTGTAACGGTTCAAGATGCGACCACCCAATGGGTCATTGGACGCGTCTCTCGGACCTAATGCAGCCAGCGGATACCCGCGCATGTAGATCACCTCCTTCCCGAAGAAGCTGAAGAACCCTTGAGTCTCGAAGGGCGAACCACCCACGACGAATCGCTCGAACGCGACATCTGAGCCGCTCAACGAGCCGATGTATCCATAGTCTGCTGTGACGCCAAGAGACAGCTTCCTCGTCAGAGGCACATTCCAAGTCTGGTTCAAACGCCACTTGTGAAACTGGATCAGATTCCCAATCGGGGGTGCAATCTCAAGCGAAACCGAGAACTTGGAGCCGGAGGACGGGAAGAGCGGGTGATCGGTAGAATTCCGCGTCAGCGTCTGCTTGATCGTGACCTGCTGACTCACGTTCTGCGGGAGTGTCCTGATCCAATTCTTGTTATTGAAGTATTGGTAGCCGAGGCTCGTTCCAGTCGAAAAGAATTGGTCTGGCCACGAGAGCCGCCGTTCGTAGAAGACGCTTCCCGAGAAAGTGAGGAGTTTTCCGGCGGCCTGCTGTGCAAGGAAGGTGGAACCACTGATCTCGGAGAATGAAAGCGAGAATCCGCCAGGCCTCGGCCTTCCTCCCAGCCAGGGTTCAGTGAATGACAGCGAGTATTGCTGGTACCTTCGTCCATTCGTCTGGATTCCGACCGAGAGTCGTTGCCCGTCGCCGGATGGAAGTGGCCTCCACTCCCCCTTGTTGAACAGGTTTTGGGCCGAAAAATTGTTGAATCCGAACCGAAGTTGAAGGATCAGGCCGAACCTTCCCCAGGTGCCGGACAGTTCCAGTTGGTCGCTTCCGGTCTCATCCAAATTGAAGTCCAGATCGACCGTCTTGTCTTCCTCGGAGATCTCAATTCCCGGACCGGCCCCTAGTGACTCCTGCGTGAAATAGTTCAGCTGCATCAGGCGGCGAATCGACTCCTGAATCTGATCACGGCTAAAGGTCTGCCCCGGAATCGTGAACAGCTCACGCCGAACCACGTGTTCTTTGGTCTTGGCATTACCGTTGACGGTGATCGTGCCGTATCGATACTCATCACCCTCGAACAAGTCGAAATGCAAATCCAGGGAATCCCCGTCGACTACCGAAATTACCGGTTCAATCTGGAACCGCATGTAGCCTCGATTCTGGTATAGGCTGAAGATGTCGGTGTTCTTTCCGTTCATATACAGGTTCTGCTCCAGGCGGGAACCGTTGTATACATCGCCTACGAGAAACCCAAGACTCTGGGTCAGGACTTCATCGGGATAAAGGGTATTACCTTCCCAAGTGACATTTCGAACATGGAATTGCGGACCCTCCTTGATCTCGACTCCGACCACCATGTACGGTTTCCCGTCCCCGTCTTCGATGTAGGTCGTGTCCCGTACAATTTCGGCGTCGTAAAACCCCCGGTCATTGTACTTCGCGAGGATCCGGGCCAGATCCTCCTCAAAGACATTAGCTTCGTACTTCGCCGACCTCCAAAATTTCCAGAACGACTTGGTCTTGGTCTCCATGGCCTTTCGAATGGTGCCCGAAGATAGCTGATCATTGCCGCTGATCTGGACCTCGCCGACCCTCACCTTCGGGCCCCGATCGATATTGATTTCAAACGAGACCAGGTTGTCCGAGTCCACTGTACGCTCCATTTCTATGGTCGCGAGTGGATACCCCTTCTCTCGGAGGAACTCGTCGATGACCTGCTCGGCGCGTGCCACAGTCGCCGGACGTACCGGGGCCCTGGAAATCAAAGGGATGACCTTCCGGAGATCCTTTCGATGACTCTTCTTCAAGCCGCTGAGCGTGTACTCACCAAGCTTGGGGACTTCGCGAACCTGGATCGAGAGGAACACTCCACTGCCCAGCCGCCGATCCTCGACGATTCGAACATCATCGTACGTTCCGAGGCGATAGATGGAGCGGATGGCATCGGCAAACGACGGATCTCCCGGAATGACGACCTGCTCCCCGATGGTGAGACCACTGGTTTGCTCGACGAAACCTCGTGTGTAGTCGTCGGAGACCCCTTCAACGGTAATACCGAGAATCTCCAGACTGCGCGCAGCTGCCAGAGCTTGCGCACTCGTACTTTGCGGGATGGAGGCCATCGCGACTGTACTGAGCAGGAGGGCGATGCAGGCGGAGCGACGCATATATCGGTGCGATGTGGGCTGGGCAGAGAGCGAACATCCAACGGTAGGCATTCCCGCTGGTTTCTCAAGAATGAACCCGTTGGCTACGCGCGGAGAACGGCTCGGCTGACGGGATATTGCGGTCAACGGGAAGCGGTCAACTCCTGATTCGACCGAAACGGCGGTCTCTATCCTGATATTCGCGCACTGCAGCGTACAATGAGTCCCGTCTGAAGGCCGGCCAGTAGGTCTCGGCGAAATAGAATTCGGTGTAGGCAGATTCCCATAACAAGAAATTCGAAATGCGCAGGTCGCCCCCTGTTCGAATCAACAAGTCGGGATCCGGGAGGTCTCTGGTGGTCAGTCGATTCGCAAGAGCTGATTCATCTATTTCCTCTAGGGAGAGCCTCCCGCCCGCCACATCGGCGGCAAGAGCCCGGGCTGCCGAGACCAGGTCCCAACGCCCGCTGTACGACAGCGCCAGGTTAATCGTCATTCGTTGATTGGCCGCTGTCCCCTGAATGACCTCATCCAACTGCCGCCGTGCCACGGAGGGAAGCTTGTCCAGGTCGCCCATGGCCACGAGTCGGATATCGTTCTTGTTCAGGGTCTCGGCTTCCTTGCGCAGGGTTCTGATCAGAAGCTGCATCAGTGCATTAACCTCCTTGACCGGGCGCTTCCAATTCTCCGTCGAGAAGGTATACAGGGTGAGAAGCTTGATCCCTATCTGCGCGGCGGCCTCTGAGATGTCCCGGACGGAACGAGCACCCTCGCGGTGGCCTTGCACTCGAGGAAGTCCTCGGGACTGAGCCCATCTTCCATTCCCGTCCATGATGATGGCAACGTGAGCCGGGATCTCCCCAGCGGAATGGAGTGCTTTCTGGAGGGTGAGATCCGCTGCTTCAGGTTGTGCTCGACGTTTCGCCAACTTAGGGCCAGATTACAACTTCAGGATGTCGTTGAAGATTATGAACACCATGAAGGCAAGCAACAGAACCATGCCCGCCTGCTGCATGAACATCCGGACCTTGAGCGACGGCTCCCGCCGGACAATACCTTCGTAGATCAGAAACACGAGGTGGCCTCCGTCCAGGGCGGGAATCGGAAGAATATTGATGATGGCCAGCGTAATCGACAACATGGCGACGATATTCCAGAAATAGGGCGCGCCGGCATCGGCTGCCTCTTTCGTCACCCGGGCAATCATGATCGGCCCACCCACATTCTCGCGGAAATTGTCCTGCCCCGTGAATACACGTTTTAGGCTGGTCGCAATCACCCGCGTATTCGTCCAGGTATCCCGAAGGCCTGCGACCACCGCGTCGAAGAACCCGAATTGCCGGCTCCGCAGCAGTTGACCTACGCCGAGCATCCAACGGCCACTCACTTCCTGCGGCGTCAGACTAACTGAATACAGCAACCCGGCCGAAACCGATCCGATGAGCGACCCAAGTGCAGGAACTGCGCTGACGGTGTCGGGCCGAATGAACCGAACCTCCATGGCCTCTCCCTCCGAAAGTGCCACGAGGCCGCTGATATCACTCCAATAGGCAACCGAATCAGCCCCGAGTCCGACGATTTGGTCTCCCGGCAGCAGGCCCGCCTCTTCCGCGCCGGAACCCGGAGTTACCGAACCAATCACGCTGGGGTCATAAGCCAGCCCGAGTCGACCGTTCGACCGGTTGAGACGCGTGATCATATCGCTCGGCCCCGTCACTTCGATCAAGCTCCCCCCGCGGGAAACTGTCATGCGAAGTGGTGAAGTCAAGAGGGCTTGTTCCACAGCCCTCAGCCCGGCTCTCTCATCGACATCCTGACCACTGATCTGGGTGATTTCATCCCCGGTCATCAAACCCATCTCTGCCGCTATGCTGCTGTCCGCGACAACAATGCTCCCCAAGTTGGGCACATACGTCTCGCCGACAGTGGCTTTGAGCGCGATGAAGATGATTCCGGCCAGGATGATGTTGAAGACCACACCTGCCGTAATCACGACAATCCGCTGCCACACCGGTTTCGCGCGAAACTCCCAGGGCTCCGGAGGCTGACCCATGGTATCTGTGTCCATGCTCTCATCAACCATGCCAGATATCTTGACATACCCCCCCAGCGGCGTCAGGCCCAGCACGTACTCAGTCTCACCGACGGTCGTCCCGATAATCTTGGGTGGGAACCCAACGGAAAACTTCTCCACACGCATGCGGAACAGCTTTGCCAGGAGATAATGACCCAGTTCATGAATGAACACGAGGATCATGATGGCCAACAAGACCCATCCCACGTACGAAAATATGTTTAGAATGGCGTCCATTCGCACCCCGGTGGGCCGTTAACTGGTAAAGATGCTCTCGACAGCCCGTTTGTCCTGCCGATTGCGAAAGCACCCGTTAATGTGCTGTCACCCAGGAGTGTTCCTTTGCGAAAGAACGGGCCCGATGGTCGGCCTCTCGGAGCGCCGCCAGATCCACATCTTGTGTCGTCAGACTACGCATCGCCTTCTCGATAATCAGCGGGATACCGGTAAACGGAATCTCTCCCCTCAGAAATAGCGCCACGGCGACTTCGTTTGCTGCATTCAAGATCGCGGGGGCCGTGCCTCCCAGGTCCAGAGCCTCATATGCGAGTCCCAAGCATGGAAACCGCCGGGCATCCGGGTTTTCGAAATGGAGTTCGGATAGTTGCGTCCAGTCGATTCGCTTGTGCCCGGCACCCCAACGATCTGGATAACTCAAAGCATATTGAATCGGGATCTGCATGTGCGGCACGCCCAATTGTGCCTTGGTGGATCCGTCAACGAAAACGACCATCGAGTGAATTATGGACTCTCGGTGCACGACCACATCAATTCGGGACACATCGATCTGAAAGAGCCACCTGGCTTCGATGACTTCGAGCCCCTTGTTCATCATCGTGGCCGAGTCTATCGTGATTTTGGCTCCCATCGCCCAGTTCGGGTGCCGAAGCGCCTGTTCCGCCGTGATCTGACTGAACTGATCGTACGCAAGTTCACGAAAGGGCCCGCCCGAGGCTGTGATGATCAATTTTTCTACGGAATCTTCGGGCTCCCCAACGAGGCACTGGAATATCGCGGAATGTTCTGAGTCCACCGGAATGACTTCGGATCCCGTACGGGCAGCCTCATCCATAACGAGGTGGCCGGCCACGACCAGCGTTTCCTTGTTGGCCAGGGCGACGCGCTTGCCAAGACGCACCGCCGCCAGCGTCGAATCCAGCCCGGCGTAGCCCACAATGGCGGCAACAACCGTATCCACAACTTCCAAGGACGCCGCCTCCAGGATTCCCTCTGCGCCGCCCGCTACCCTGACCCCCGATCCAGCCAGCGCTTCTTTCAACTCCGAGACTCTCGACTCATCTCCGATGACCACCAGGTCGGGCCGAAATTCCAGCGACTGCTCAATTAACAGCGCAACATTTCGGCCTCCAGTCAGTGCGCGTACCCTTAATCGGTTCGGGTGCAGCCTGACGATGTCCAATGTTTGGGTGCCGATCGACCCCGTCGATCCAAGAATGGCGATATTCTTGATGCTATCAAGATTGGCTGCCGAATTCAGCATCCAGTTAGAACGGTTCACAGATGGTGTATGGAAAGAATGGCGATTGCCACTCGCAAGCGAGGGTGCGCCGTCCCATAGTACGAACACCCAAACCGGGCGTCAGAGCGGGCGGCGGCTGGCTGGCTATGGTATCGCTTTTCCTTGTCCTGATGGGAGGCCCCCAGGGAGCCTCAGCCCAGGCCATCGACTCGACGCTCGTGGCCCGGTATCAACTGGCAGAATCTTTCCTGCGATCGGCACAATTTGATCGTGCGATTGCGCTTCTGGAAGGTCTGTTGGAGCGAAGCCCCGACACCTACGTGTTCTTCGACAAGCTGCGGGAGGCCTACGCCTCGGTCAAGCGATATGATGACGCCATCGCACTACTCGAATCGAGAATTGTCCCAGGCGAGGCGGGAACAGCACTCCGGGCCGAGAAGGCCAGGCTCCAATATTTGAACGGAGATGAGACGCGCGCCTTCGCGACCTGGGACGAGACACTCGAACAGGCGCCCGGACGACCCGGCACATATCTGGTCCTGTATCGCTCGATGATGCAGATGCGATTGTTTGAGCGAGCCACCGCCGTCCTCGAAGCCGGGAGAGATGCGCTCGGTAACAACAACTTTTTTCAAACCGATCTGGCCAGTTTGTATTCCCTGACCGGCAGGCACGCCGATGCGGCCAGTGAATACCTCGGCGTGCTGGCACAGAATGAGCGGCAGATCACTTTCGTCCGCGGTCGCCTGTCGCAACACATCGACCAAGAGAATGCGCTGAATGCTACTATCGCCGCCGCAGAAAAGGCAGTCCGGGAAGAGCCTCTCTATCGCGCCTATCGCGAGTTGCTGGCCTGGCTCTTTCTGGAGGGCGGGCGTTACCAGAAAGCATTGGACCAGAATCGAGCGATAGACCGTCTGGAGGACCAGCAAGGCCGAGTGCTCTACGCGTTTGCTCAGCAGGCTGGGGACGCGGGAGCCTATGCACCCGCGCTATCGGCTTTCGAAGAAATACTTCAGCGCTACCCTGACGCTCCATCGGCTCCAGAAGCGCGCCGTGCGACGGGTCTCTTGTACGAACAGTGGGCGAATCGCGCGCTGGAGGCCGGCGATCCCAGGTCAGACTCTCTGTTTTCGCAAGCCATGGACGCCTACGGTCGCTTCATGGAAATCCATCCAGGACACACGCTGCTGGCGGAAGTCCAATACAGGATCGGCCGCATCAACCAGGATATTTTTCTGGACTACGAGGCCGCCGACGAGGCTTTTTCAACGGTTATCCGGCGATGGCCCACGAGCGAGGTCGCCGACCGGGCGTCTTTTGAGCTTGCTCGACTGGCCGTGACCTTGGACCGTATCGACCAAGCCCGGGTCCGCTATGCCAGGATCGCCGAACGACTTCGGACCGGAGAATTGGCTGAGGCCGCTCGATTCGAACTGGCACTCATTCACTTCTATCGGGGCGAGTTCGACGCGGCACTGTCGCTGACGGAGTCCATGAAGGAGAACACATCGGCTGATGTATCCAACGACGCGATCGCCCTGAAAGTGCTTCTGGTTGAAAATCGTGGACCGGACTCGCTGGATGTCCCGCTCAGGGGCATGGCAAAGGCCCTCCTACTCGTCCGCCAGAGGAGCCTGGAAGAAGCGCTCTCCGAAATCGACACTGTGCTCGATATCCTGGGCAATCATGCTCTGATTGACGACTTGATGTTCGAGCGTGCGAAACTGTTGGCCGCTCTCGGCCGCTACGCCGAGAGCGTGTGGGCCTACAAAGAGTTTCCGCTCATTCACCCGGACAGCTATCTAGCGGACCGGAGCCTCTTCGCCGCTGCGCGCATCGAGTCCGAGATACTGGGAGACGATCGGGCCGCTACCGGGACCCTGACTCGCCTACTGACCGACTACCCGGGGTCTCTCCTGGCGTCGGAAACACGAGACATCATTCGTGGATTGCGAGGTGATGGCACATGATCCAGACAGAAATGCCCATGTTGCGCAAGAGTGTCCCGAGAGGCATCACAAGCCGTCTGCTTGTCGCCGTTTTTTTCCTCCTGGCGCCCGCTAGCAGCTCAGCACAAGACGTCCTGATCCCCATGGACGAATCTCAGTCAGATCATCTGAAGGCCTATGGCGTGGCTTTCTGGACCTTGCAGCGCGGAACCGAGGTCGAGTGGCTCCTTAACTACCGAGGCGGCTCCTTTATGGCCGTGGCCGACCCGGCCATTCTCGACGAGCTGAGAATCAGAGGCGTCTCATTCCAGACACTATCCGGAAGTCAGACCGCCACCATCCTTGCGGAGATCGAACGGCAGGACAGTAACATGAGTACGGTTCGTCTGGAAAAACCGCCGAGGATTGCGGTCTATGCGCCGGACCAGACCCTGCCCTGGGATGATGCCGTGCTCTTGGCGCTGAACTACGCCGAGGTGCCCTACGAGATGATCTATGATGATCAGGTATTGGACGGGGAGTTGGCGGACTATGATTGGCTTCACCTCCACCACGAGGATTTCACCGGCCAATACGGGAAGTTCTTCTCCTATCGGGCCTCCGCCTGGTATATAGAGCAGCAGCGGCAAGCCGAGGCCACGGCTCGAGCCCGCGGATTCCGCAAGGTCTCTCAGCTGAAATCAGCCGTGGTGAGGACGATCCGGGAATACGTGGGCGAAGGGGGATTCCTTTTCGCGATGTGCTCCGGAACCGACACGTTCGACATCGCGCAGGCTGCGTTCCTGGTCGATATCGTCCCTTCCGAATACGACGGCGATCCGATCGATCCGGATGCGATATCAGGATTGGATTTCAGCCGATCCTTCGCTTTTCAGGATTTTCGCCCGTCGTTCAACGCCAGGGAATACGAGCACGCCGATATCGATGCCGGACCCCCGCCACCTCAACTCAGGAATCCGCTGGTAGACTATTTCACCCTGTTCGAGTTCAGTGCGAAATGGGATCCCGTCCCCACCATGCTGACCCAGAACCACGTTTCGACCCTCAAAGGGTTCATTGGGCAGACCTCGAATTTCAGGAAGGCCGTGGTAAAGCCTGAAGTGTTGATTCTGGCGGAAGCACCCGGACGGGATGAAGTCCGTTACCTCCACGGCACATTCGGTCAGGGCACGTTCACATACTATGGAGGCCACGACCCGGAAGACTACCAGCATTTTGTTGGAGACCCACCCACGGACCTGAGTCTGCACAAGCACTCACCCGGCTACCGGCTGATTCTGAATAATATCCTCTTTCCTGCCGCGCGCAAAAAGAAGCAAAAGACCTGATGGAGAAGGAAGGTCGGCCCGTATCGAGGTCGCTGGCACACATGAGCGAGATCGTGCTCCCCAATGACACCAACAATCTTGGGAATCTTCGGGGCGGCAAGATTTTGCACTGGATGGACATCTGCGCCGCGATCTCCTCGCAACGGCACTCGGGGTTCATCTGCGTCACGGCAGCGGTCGACAATGTCGAATTTAAATCTGCGATCCGACAAGGGGAGGTCGTCATGATCGACAGCCGCATCAATCGCGCCTTCAGAACATCCATGGAGGTGGAGGTGAACGTGAGTGCGGAGAATGCAATCACAGGCACCAAGCGTGCGTCCAATCGAGCCTACTACACCTTCGTGGCTATCGATGCGGACGGCGTTCCCCACCGAGTCCCGCGCCTCTTGCCGGAGACGGATGAGGATGCGGTCCGGTACGAGGCCGCCGCACATCGGCGTGAATTCCGACTGTTCCTCGCTGGTCGTATCGATCCGGAACACGCAGATCGCCTCTCCAAACTGCTGCAGGAATTTGGCAACGCGCCCAAATAGTCGAGTTCTCCTACTGTTGGGGCTCCTGGCTCTGCTCGCTGCGATTCAGGGAGACGTCCATGCACAAGTCGTGTCGGGCGATCCGAGGCCCGGTCGATTCGGGGCCGGGCTGCAGGCGGGCCCGCTAAGCGGCTTCAGTATAAAGGTCTATCCGAAAGGCGGCTCCGAAAGACAGAGGGCCGACGCCGCGGTACTGACTGGTGCCTTCAATCTTAAGGGATTCGCCTATTTCCAGGCATCTATCCTGGACGAGACACCCGTGCGAGAGTCGCCGCTGACGCTTTACCTGGGGCCCGGGCTCACGTTCGGAACTGACGACAACGAACTGTCGCTGGGCCTGGTCGGCACCGCTGGAATTCGTTTCTTCAAGAATCGAGTCGAGATCTACATGGAGATCTCGCCGCGGCTTGAAATCACGCCTGCGATGCACGCTGTATCGAAGGCCGGCGTCGGGTTTCGCATCTATCCGTAGAAACCGTAGTGGCTGACGGGGGTTTGCCGCGATCGCTTCCCGCCATGATTTTGAAACGCATCATAGTAACCGGCGCCAACGGTCTTCTCGGTCAGGCTCTCGTGGGCCGGCTTGGGACGTTCCCGCAGTACGATGTCCTGGCTACGGGACGCCAGGACGCCCTCGCCAATGCGGAAGCCAGTGGCGGATACCAGCCTCTGGACATCACCCGTCCTGCCGACGTACGGCGCTTATTCGAGGACTTCGCACCGGATATGGTGATCAACTGTGCTGCGATGACCAATGTTGACGCGTGCGAGACCGATAAGGGTGCCTGCTGGCGAGTGAATGTCGATGCGGTAGAGACCATTGCGAAGTCCTGCCTGACTACCGGCGCGGCCCTGGTCCAGATCTCGACGGACTTCGTGTATGATGGCGAGACCGGCCCGTATCGAGAGTCGGCCCGGCCCAAGCCCATCAATTTTTATGGGAAGTCCAAGCTCGCCGCGGAGAATGCCGCTCGGGGAGCAGGACTCGATCGGTGGTCGGTGGTTAGAACAGTGCTCACCTATGGAGGCGGGCAAAATCTTCCGAGGACTGATTTTGTGCGTTGGGTCGTCAGAGAACTCGGCTCAAGACGGCGGATCAGCGTCGTGACAGACCAATTGAGGACTCCTACCTATGCTCCCGATCTAGCCGACGGGATCGAACGCATCGTCCGATTCGGCAAGACCGGGACTTACCACATTTCGGGGAGAGAGCTCATAACCGTTCACGATTTCGCCCATCGAGTGGCGGCCGTTTTCGAACTCGACGCTTCGTTGATTGACCCGATCACCACCGCGAAACTCGGCCTTCCCGCTCCGCGCCCCCTAAAATCAGGATTCCTGATACTAAAGGCGGAATCCGAGATCGGATATCGGCCGACGCCTCTGGATCAGTCGCTGTCCGAGGTGCGCGCCTTCCTTGCTGAATCACCGGCCTGACCTCCCCGCCCATGATTGACATTACCACGCTTAGAGAGACGCCGGAGACGTTCCGCGACGCCATCCGCCTCAAGCGGCTGGGTGAGCCTTCCACGGTCGACCGTCTGGTGGAACTGGACGCCAATCGACGCACGGCACTGACGCGATCACAACAGGTGCGAGAGGAAGCGAACCAGGCGGCCCGAGAGATCGGTGAATTGATGAAGTCCGGGCGCCGCGAAGAAGCTCAGGAGCGCATTCAGCGCTCATCCCAGCTCAAGTCCGAGTCGAAGGACCTGGACGAGCTTTCCCGAGCGCTGGACAAGGAGTTTGCTCAGCTTCTTCTGGAAATTCCGAATCCGCCGCACGACAGCGTGCCCAAGGGCTCCACCGAGGCAGACAACACCGTCGCTTTTCAGAGCCCGGATCTACCAGACTTTCCGTTTGAACCGAAGCCACACTGGGAAATCGTCGCGACACATGGCCTGGTTGACTTCGATCGAGGATCGAAGGTTGCTGGCGCTGGCTTTCCGTTTTATGTCGGGGCGGGAGCCCGATTTCAACGGGCGCTGATCCAGTTCTTCCTGGACGCCGCCGTCGAAGCGGGATACACCGAAATCCAGCCCCCCATCGTGGTGAACACCGCATCCGCGACCGGGACCGGACAGCTTCCCGACAAGGAGGCCCAGATGTATGAAGTACCCCGGGATCAACTCTATCTGATCCCCACCTCCGAGGTCCCCGTCACCAACTACCATCGGGACGAAATACTCAGAGAGGAGGAGCTCCCTATTCGGTACTGCGCCTATACGCCCTGTTTCAGGCGGGAGGCGGGATCCCACGGGAAAGATGTCAGAGGACTCAACCGATTGCACCAGTTTGACAAGGTCGAGATCGTCCAGTTGGTTCATCCAGACAGGAGCTACGATGCCCTGGAGGAGATGCGTGAACACACGGAGTCGTTGATTCAGGCCCTGGGGCTTCCTTATCGGCGGCTTGTTCTCTGCACCGGAGAAATGGGCTTCACCCAATCCAAGACCTACGACCTGGAAGTCTGGAGTGCGGGCCAGGGCCGGTGGCTGGAGGTCTCGTCCGTCTCCAATACGGAGGGATTCCAGGCACGCCGGATGAACATCCGGTTCCGGCCTGTGGATGGAGGCAAGGTTGCTCCCGTCCATACCCTGAACGGAAGCGCGCTGGCCCTGCCGCGGATCGTGGCCTCCTTGATGGAGCAGTACCAGCAGCAGGATGGAAGTGTCGCAGTTCCCGCAGTCCTCCAACGGTACACGGGCTTCGAACGCATCGGCTAGGCGAATAGGGGTGGTGCCCAGGCTCGCGTGTATCTTGCGCGTACAGAGCTCAACACCACGTCAGCCATGGATCGTCGCGCCTTTCTTCTTCCCGCCAGATCCTCTCGCCCTCCGCTGAAGCCGTTAGCCATTTCGGCAGGATTGGAGACTCATTCGGCGCCGCTCGAACAGGCCGACGTGAGCCACGCGCTGCGCCGCTGTGTGTTTGGCTCCAGTCCTTTGGCCTCACCGTTCTGGATTGGCCGGAGTGCCACCGAATTCGCAGACTCTATGGTCGACGCCGCCATGAGCCAGCCACTCCCCAGCCCACCCTCCTGGGCAAACGAGTCCCCTCCCGGCCGTGGTTCAACTGCCCAAGAGCGAAACGCCTACCGGATGCAGAGCAACGAATGGCTCTCAGCATACCGCGTCGAATGGCTTCGAAGCATGATCTCCGACGGACTTCGCGAGCGGATGACGCTCCTGTGGCACAACCATTTTGTGACCGGCGCTAGCAAGTATCGCCACGCGATCTATGCTTACCGATACGTCAATACGCTTCGAACTCATGCCTTGGGAAATTTCAGGGATTTTGTGAGAGCGATGGGGCTGGACCCGGCGATGATGATCTATTTGGACGGCGTCCAGAATCGTGTGGGGGCGGCAAACGAGAATTACGCCCGAGAGTTGATGGAGCTCTTCACCATGGGAGCGGTTGGGCCCGGCGGCGGAGAAAACTACACGGAGTCGGACGTGCAAAACGTTGCACGAGCTCTTACCGGCTGGACGGTCGATTCCGCGCAAATTGAGAGCGTATTCAATCCCCAAAGGTTCGATTCGGGCGAAAAGACCATTTTTGGACAAACAGGAGCGTTTGGTTACCACGACGTGGTGGACCTCCTTTTCGAGCATCGGGGCGAGGCCATCGCGCATTTTGTTTGTGAGCATCTGTACAGGTCTCTCGTCTACGCTGAGCCATCTCCGATCATCACCGCAGGATTGGCCGCCCAGTTCATCGCAGGAGACTTCGAGATCGCGCCAGTAGTTCGGACACTGCTTTCTAGCGCCCATTTTTTCGATCCCGAAGTACGTGGATCTCAAATCAAGTCGCCTATCGAGCATAGTCTGGGACTGATGGTCGAGACGATGACGGACCCGTCCGATGCCGCACTCAATATCGTTTATCGAACCGCTCGGGAGAATGGCCAGCAACTGCTGAACCCGCCGAATGTGGCTGGATGGCCCGGACATCACGACTGGATGGATACTTCCAGGATGCCGTACCGCTGGTTCATGTCCGACACCATTCTGAGGGGGCGTGGCGCGAGTCCCCCGGACCTGGTGAGCTTGGCGGAGAACATTCATGACGCCGGCGATCCCGAGGCTGCTTTCCGACTCCCCCTCGCACTCGTAGAGCACCTTGTGCCCGCACCGGCGTCCCTGCTCGATATCCCGAATATCACGGAAGACTTCGGGGGCGACCTAATCACTTTCCCGATACCCGATTGGGTGGTCAATGCTCCTCCCCACCAACGAAATATGGCCAAGATATTTCTCGGCGGCGCGCCGTGGTACGAGTGGTCTCTCTATGTGCCCGGTGCGACGACGCGACTCAACAGCTTCCTCCTCCAGATCTCGCAATATCCAGAATTTCAACTCGCGTGAGGAATCGTTATGTGCAAGCATGATCATGGACATGGCCGCGTGGGCAGCCGGCTGGCGGACGGTGACGCTCACTCTCACGATCACAACGCGTGGTCCAGAAGAGACTTTTTGGGACAGATGGGTCTCACGGCCGCCGCAGGCACTCTCGCGCTGTCGGGCGTCCCGGTTCGGGCGTTTGCCAGGTCCCCCTTCCTGGGGAAACTCGCGTCCATCGAGACCGACAAGATTCTGGTGATCCTTCAGCTTTCCGGAGGGAATGACGGCCTCAATACGGTGATTCCGTTTCGAAACGACGACTATTTCAACGCCCGTCCATCACTGGCCGTTCGAGATAGCCTGGCCCTTGACGGGGACTTCGGGCTACACCCATCCATGGATCCGTTGACGGGCCTGTTTGGTGACGGGAAAATGGGGATCGTGCATACGGTGGGTTACCCAGATCCTGACCTATCCCATTTTCGGTCGACAGACATCTGGATGACCGGGGGCGACGGAAGTGGTGTGAATGAATTCGGGTGGGCCGGACAATACCTGGATTCCGAGTTCCCGGAATTCGTGGACAGCCCGACCGACTACCCACTGGCCGTGCAACTCGGTGGTGGCGCCCCGCTCTTGTTTCAGGGTCCCGCTTCTCAGATGGGCATGTCCATTCAGAGTATGGAATTGTTCGATCGGCTCGCTACTACAGCCAATTTATACTCGCTGGACGGACTGCCGGATAACCGGCAAGGGGGCGAAATGGCATTCCTCAGATCGGTTGCCAATGGCTCGTTCCGTTACGCAGATGCCATCCAAGAGGCATCCTCCAGTGGCGGTAACAGTGTCGAGTACATCACACCTAATCCATTGGCCGAGCAGCTTGCCGCAGTCGCGAGTCTTATTCGAGGCGGCCTCGGGACGAAAATTTACCACGTTTCCCTCGGGAGCTTCGATACCCACGCCAGTCAGGCCAACACCCACGCCAACCTTCTTCGGCAACTCGCAGAGGCGGTGTCCTCATTTACGCAGGACTTGGCTAGTGATGGACTCGATGAGCGAGTGTTGGTGATGTCCTTCAGCGAGTTTGGCCGGCGGATTCAGCAAAACGGATCCGGCGGTACCGATCACGGGACCGCGGCGCCTCTATTCTTGTTCGGTCCGACCGTACAGGGCGGCTTTCATGGAACGGCCCCGGACCTGACCAACCTGGACGCGACCGGTAACCTGGCTTTCGGGACCGACTTTCGATCGGTCTACGGTTCGGTCCTGCAGGAATGGTTCGGATTGGACACGTCAGATGTAGCGTCGGTACTCGGTGGGTCCTTCCCCATCCTCAATCTCATTCAATCCTCGACCGGAACCGGGTCAGAGTCGCTCGGAGAACTGCCTGGCACGCTTTCGCTGTCACATCCGTATCCGAATCCCGCTCGCGGCATCGCCGCGTTCGATTTCGCCATGGATAAGCCCTCGGCGGCGCAATTGGAACTGTTCGACCTGCTGGGTCGAAGGGTCAAAACCGTTCAGATCCAGCCCACGGCCGGCACCGGAAGGGTCAGCGTGGACGTGACCAACCTCCCCGCGGGAAGCTACATTGCGCGCTTCTCCGCACTGGGACAGACGACCTCGAAATCGCTTGTCGTTGCTCGATAGCCCGACTCAATCGGCGGCGCCGCTGCGCCTCCGACTCTTCCGGGATGGGGCCGGTGTAGCGGTCGCGGTTCCGTCGTGACCATCGCCGGACGATCCAGCTTCGGAGCCTTTTGGATCTCCTGGAAACTGTCGGATGTGCTCTGTCTGAGCCGGCTTCCCGGTGCCCTGCGCGACCGGTGAGGCTTCGTGGATGTAGAAATCGGAATTGGGCAACGAATCACTATGCGTCCTGGCCGCGCTGGATGCGTCCTGCATGGTGCCATCGGCGTTGTCTCTGAGGGAGGCGATGTTCTGTGTGATTCTTACGCCAAAGATTTCAAAAACGTGCCGGAACGCGGCCAAGTCTCTATCGAACTTAGTTCCGGACTCGCCGCATCGGAGCAGGTAGTCCATCTTACCGAGGCTTGCCGCCAGCGCAAACAGGTAGATCGCATTGTCGGCGATTCTAGCCTGCACCACCTGCCGAGTGATGATTTCCTCGCGGAACCATTTGCTCGCCATCTTGAAGAAATGGGAGTGCGTCTGAACCATCTTCTCAAGAGCGTCCGCTTCCTTTCTGAGCGAGGGGTGGACTTCCAGAATAACGGGAGCCGCGGGGCGCTTGCCGGCGTAGAGTTGAACGGCTAGCGGGATGGCACGCTTGAGAATCTGCGGGTTCATCGCGCTCTTCAAGATCCTGGAGACGTTCTCCGACAGCGTCTCATCCGAATCCCATCCGAGGGCTTCGTTCAAGCCGATCATCTGCTCCGCCAGCTGCTTGCCGCCGTACCCAAAGACGAACGGAAGCATCACCTCATTCGAGCCCTCCACGACCCTGTGGATGCGGTTGTCTCTCCAGATCCGCTCGATCTCGTTCTCCGTTACGAAGGCCTCGCCACCCATTATTTGAACGGCGTCGTCAATCACTTCCCACCCGATCTGAGAGCAGAATATCTTTGTCATGGCGGTTTCAACCATGATGTCCGCATCCTTTCGATCCAGCATGCCGGTCATGAGGTACAGCGTGGCATCCATCGCGAAGGTGAACGCGGACATCCTCGCGATACGCTCTTGCACCAACTCAAAGTCGGCTAGGGGTCGATCGAATTGATACCGAGTCTGGACCCACTTGATGGCCTGGTCCGACGCGCGTTTTGCCGCGCCGGTGACCCCTGCTGACAGCGTGCATCGACCGAAATTGAGACAAGTCAGCGCAACGTTCAGGCCTCGCCCTTCTTCGTGCAGGACGTTCTCAACCGGGATCCGTACATCGGTAAATTTGATCCGTGCCTGCCAGGTGCCGCGGATGCTGACCTTGCTCCGATTTTTCTCGAACACATCGATTCCCGGCGTGTCCGGGGTACAGATGAGCGCAGTAATCCGGTCCGACTCCGCGCCCGTCTTGGGATCGATCATGCGCTGCTTGGCCATGACGGTAAACATCCCGGCCATGGCTCCGGAGGTACTCCACTTCTTGACTCCGTTGAGAATAAAGTGAGAGCCATCCTCGGATTTCACGCATCGAGTCTCCTGTCCGGCTGCGTCCGAACCGACCTGGGGCTCGGAGAGGCAAAACGCAGACAGGTACTCCGTCGCAACTTTTGGAAGAAATTCTTTCTTCTGTTTTTCCGAGCCAAAGAGCATGATGGCCTTGCAGCCGATCGACTGGTGCGCGGAGACCATTACGGCCGTCGAGCCGCAATAACTCCCGATCATCTCCAGAGCGCGATTATAGCTGGTAATGCCCAGACCGAGTCCACCGTACTCTTCTGGGACTGTCATGCCCATGACGCCGAGTTCGAACAATCGTCGCACGCACCAATCAGGAATGTATTCTTCTTGATCGATGAGAATGGCTGGATGTTCGTCCTTCAGATAGTCCTCGAGCCGGGCCAGTAGCGCGTTGCACTTCGTGGACTCGTTCAGCGTGGAGACCGGGTACGGCAGCACATAAAATTCCTCAATCCTTCCCCAAAAGAGGTTCTTGGCGAATCCCATGGTTGAGGGCTCCGGTCCCAGCATGGATTCAATGTCCCGAAGCATATCCTTGTCGCGGGCGGAGATATTTTTGAGTTTGAGACTATCTATGGCCATGGAGTCAAAGCACGGTTAGCGATGTTTCTCGGAGCTGACCCGGCGGAATCACGCAGCCAGCGAATATTCGCTAGAACGCGCGAGTAGGTTCCAGGATTCACATTCACAGACCGCCTAACTTCGGCCCGTTCGACCGTCATTTTTCTCTCTTCCAGGATTCGGAATCCCTATGCCGGCCTTTTCGGAACGACTCTCGAAAGCGCAGAAACGCACCGGTAATTTGCTGTGCGTTGGCCTGGATCCCGATCTCAATCGAATCCCCGCTCACATCCAGGCCAGTCGGAGTGCAGCGGCCGCTGTGGAGTACTTCTGCCGTGCCATCATCGAAGCCACCGCCCCCCACGCCGCGGTCTACAAGATTAATTTCGCTTTTTTCGAGGCGCTTGGCGATTCAGGCATCCCGGTGTTGAGACGGATTCGTCAGGCCGTACCGGCTAGCGCGCTCACCGTTGCCGATGCCAAACGAGGTGATATCGGAAACTCCGCTCGCTTCTACGCACGATCGGTTTTCGAAGACCTCGGATTCGACTCGGTCACGGTCAGCCCGTATATGGGCCGCGACAGTGTTGCTCCGTTCCTGGAAAAGCCGGGCTCGATGGCTTTTGTCCTCGTCCGTACCTCCAACCCTGGGCGCGTGGACCTACAGGATCTGGATGTCGACGGAACGCCTTTGTTTGAACACGTTGGGAGTCGCTGCCTCTCCTGGGCCAAGGATACATCGGGAGAGATCGGCTTTGTCGTGGGGGCATCCGATCTCGACGCGTTGACGCGGCTCCGGCACCTGGCACCGAAGGCCGCGTTTCTCATCCCCGGAGTCGGTGCCCAAGGTGGAGACGCGGGCGA